>NZ_JBVIRY010000060.1:0-38127 GCF_055575795.1 Kitasatospora sp. NPDC034023 | reverse complement strand
ATAAAACGAACACGCCGAATAAGAACCGAGCCGCGACGCACAAATGCAGACGCAACCCAGCCCGAACCTGGGAAGTGGTGTTTCAGAGGATTGGCTACCCCGGGACCGTCCGCGCCGATGCGTGTCCGGTGCTCCCTGCCGAGCAGCTCGAAGAACTCTA
The DNA here is from genome assembly GCF_055575795.1 of Kitasatospora sp. NPDC034023. Lineage (NCBI taxonomy): Bacteria > Bacillati > Actinomycetota > Actinomycetes > Kitasatosporales > Streptomycetaceae > Kitasatospora > Kitasatospora sp. NPDC034023. Next base: position 37,967 of record NZ_JBVIRY010000060.1, on the reverse strand, counting down.
CGCGCTTCGGCAGGCTGATGCAAACGCGGATGCGGCGTGCGGGCAAGAGCGCGCCGGCCGGACCCCGGGAAAGGGGTCCGGCCGGCGTGTCCGCGCGGTGCGGGCTCAGCTGTTGGTGGGGAAGCCGAGGTTGATGCCGCCGTGCGACGGGTCCAGCCAGCGCTGGGTGACGGCCTTGCCGCGGGTGAAGAACTGCACGCCGTCCGGGCCGTACGCGTGGGCGTCGCCGAAGAGCGAGGCCTTCCAGCCGCCGAAGGAGTAGTAGGCGACCGGCACCGGGATCGGCACGTTGATGCCGACCATGCCGACCTCCACCTCGAACTGGAAGCGCCGGGCCGCGCCGCCGTCGTTGGTGAAGAGGGCGGTGCCGTTGCCGTACGGGTTGGCGTTGATCAGCGCCAGGCCCTCCTCGTAGGAGGAGACGCGCACGACCGAGAGGACCGGGCCGAAGATCTCGTCGTTGTAGACGGACATGCCGGGCTTCACGTGGTCGAACAGCGTCGGGCCGAGCCAGAAGCCGTCGGCGGTCGGGGTGCCGTCCTTGTCCTCGGCGGTGACCGGGTGCTTGCGGCCGTCCACGGCGAGCTCGGCGCCGTCGGCGACACCGGACTCCACGTAGGAGGTGACCTTGTCACGGTGCTGGCCGGTGACCAGCGGGCCCATCTCCGAGTCGCCGTTGCAGCCCGGGCCGACCTTGAGGGTGGCCACCCGCTGCTTGATCTTCTCGACCAGCTCGTCGCCGATCGGGTCGACCGCGACCAGGACGGACACCGCCATGCAGCGCTCGCCCGCCGCGCCGAAGCCGGCGTTGACGGCGGCGTCGGCGGCCAGGTCCAGGTCGGCGTCGGGCAGGACCAGCATGTGGTTCTTGGCGCCGCCCAGGGCCTGCACGCGCTTGCCGTAGCGGGTGCCGGTCTCGTAGACGTAGCGGGCGATCGGGGTGGAGCCGACGAAGCTGACGGACTTGATGTCCGGGTGCTCCAGCAGGCGGTCGACGGCCACCTTGTCGCCGTGCACGACGTTGAAGACGCCGTCCGGCAGGCCGGCCTCCTTCCACAGACCGGCCAGGAAGTCGGCGGCGGACGGGTCCTTCTCCGAGGGCTTCAGGACGACGGTGTTGCCGGCCGCGATGGCGATCGGGAAGAACCACATCGGCACCATGGCCGGGAAGTTGAACGGCGAGATGATGGCGACCGGGCCGAGCGGCTGGCGGATCGAGTAGACGTCGATGCCGGTGGAGGCCTGCTCGGTGAAGCCGCCCTTGATGAGCTGCGGGATTCCGCAGGCGTACTCCACGACCTCCAGGCCGCGGGCGATCTCGCCCAGGGCGTCGGAGTGCACCTTGCCGTGCTCCGCCACGATGATCGAGGCCAGCTCGTCGCGGCGGGCGTTCAGCAGCTCCCGGAAGGCGAAGAGCACCGTGGCCCGCCTGGCGACCGATGCGGTGCGCCACTCGGTGAAGGCCGAGGCGGCGGCGGCCACGGCCTGGTCGACCTCGGCGATCCCGGCGAAGTCGACGTGACCGGCGACCTGACCGGTGGCCGGGTCGAAGATGTCGCCGCGACGGGGCGCCGCACCCGCGGTGGCGACCGGCTTGCCGCCGATCCAGTGAATGATGTGCTTGCTCAAGGTCGTCTGCCTCCGAAGTCCCGGGCGGCGTCCTGCCACCGGTCCGGTCTGGCGCCGCCCGCGAGTGGGCCGGGCGACGGAAATTCACGGGGCTACCGCGCTCGTCTCCAGTCTGCTCGCCGCTTCGGCCCGGCTCAACGAACAGGCTGACGGGGATCTCGGATTCAGCCTTACAGGTCGTCCGGTCGCTACTCCGAACGTGTTCCGCCCACCACGTTGCTCAGGATTCGTCGTCCTCCGGGGACGGATCCTCCGAGGGTGAACCCTCCGGGTCCGGGTCCTCCGGGTACGGGTCCTCCTGGTCCGGGTCCTCCAGGTAAGGATCGTGCAGCCCGTCCGCCGCCTCCTGGGTCTCCAGCAGGTCCAGCCGCAGGTCCTGCGCCCACGCCAGCGCCCACCGTTTCCGCTCGTCCACCCCGCCGGCCGGAACGCCCCGGGCGCGGAACCGCCCGTCCGCCGCCTCGGCGAGCGTCTCCAGCCGGTCGGCGAGCGCCGCAGGCTGGAAGTCCGGGTCCAATTCCCGTGCCAGTGCGAGCAGTTCGCCCTCCCGGTAGCAGCGGGTGAGCGCGTGGACGTCGATCAGGTCGCGCGGCATGCCTCGGTCCACGAGCAGCGCGGTGGTCAGCGCCGCCACGTCCTCCAGGGCGACGACCGGCAGCACCACCAGTGGCTCGTCCGGCCCGGGCGCGCCGAGGTCGAGCCGGACCGGCCGGTGGGCCAGCGGTTCCTTGCGCAGCTCCACCGAGTGCGTCCGGCCGCCCAGCGCCAGCCGGACGGTGAGCTGCTCCAGCCGCGGGGTGCCCGGTCGCTCGGCCACTCCGCCACCCGCCGCGCGGTACGCCTCGGCCAGCGCGTCGGCGACCTCCGGCAGGTCGGCGCCGCCGGTCACCAGGGTGAGCCCGTCCTGTGCGCAGGCCGCGACGCCGTGGGCGCGCAGCGCGTGCCCACCGGCCAGGGCGAGGCCGTACCGGTCGCAGACCGGCGCGGCCAGACCGGCCAGGCGCAGCTGGGCGGGGCCCGGTCGGAGGGATGCGTCGACGGCGTGCGGGGCGGTGGTCACGCCTCCAGTCTGACGCGACCGCCCGTCCCGCGCGCCATCGTCAGCCCCCTCACCACCGGCCGAACCACCCGCCGAACCACCCGCCGAACCACCCGCCGAAACACCCGCTGAAACGCCCACCGAAGCCGCCGAACCACCCGCCGGACCCCCCTCACCACCCGCCGAGCCCTGCCGCCGCCTCGTGCAGGGCGAGTTCCAGCAGCACCGGGTCGTTGAGCCGCCCGGAGCCGTCCGGCGGGACGAGCCAGCGCACGCCCCGGCTGTTGCGCTCGGGGTGCGGGACGACGATCCAGGTGCCCTCTCCCGCGCTGCGCACGCCCGTGCCGACCCAGCGGGCGGCGGTGCCGAGCGGCACCAGGAAGCTGAGGTGCTCCTCGCCGAAGTCGGTGAGGACGGGGCCGCAGGAGCCGGTGTCCAGGATCTCCAGGGCGGGGCGCCCGAGCCGTCCGGGGACGGAGAGGACGTCCCAGCGGCGGCCGGCCGGGAGCAGCATCAGGCCGAGCCCGGTGCGTTCCCAGTGCTCCCGGAAGAACTCCGGGTCCGCCGCCACCTGGGCGAGCCAGTGCAGTCCGGTGCTCTCCATGTCTGTCCCCGCTTCTTGCCGCTCGTACTGTTCGGGCGCGGCGGGAAAGGCCGAGACCCGCCGTCACCAAGGAGAGGCGGACGGCGGGTCCCGATTACACGGGTCGCGGGGGTCAGCTGTCGAAGCCCAGCCCCAGGCGGTCGAGCGTGCGCAGCCAGAGGTTGCGGTGGCCGCCGTTGCGGTCGGCCCGCTCCAGCGACCGGGTGGTGATCTCGATGCCGGCCCAGCGCACCGGCTCGGGCGGGAACGGCAGCGGCTTGCTGCGGACCATCTCCAGCGAGGTGAGTTCGGTGCGCTCGCCCGCGAGCAGGTCGAGCATCACCTCGGCGCCGAAGCGGGTCGCGCCGACGCCGAGCCCGGTGTAGCCGACCGCGTACGCGACCTTGCCCCGGTACGCGGTGTCGAAGAACGCCGAGAACCGGCTGCAGGTGTCGATCGCGCCGCCCCAGGCGTTGGTGAAGCGCAGGCCCTCCAGCTGCGGGAAGCAGCGGAAGAAGTGGTTCGCCAGGGTGCGGAAGGTCTCCGGTCGCTGGTCGTACTCGTGCCGGACGTGGCCGCCGTAGTGGTAGACCGCGTCGTAGCCGCCCCAGAGGATCCGGTTGTCGGCGGAGAGCCGGAAGTAGTGGAACTTGTTGGCGCTGTCGCCGAGCCCCTGCCGCCCGCGCCAGCCGATCGAGGCGAGCTGCTCGTCGTTGAGCGGCTCGGTCATCAGCGCGTAGTCGTACACCGGCACGATGTACGGGCGGACCCGCTTGAGCAGGGACGGGAACACGTTGGTGCCGAGCGCGACCCGGCGGGCGAAGACCCGGCCGTAGGAGGTGCGGGCGGCCATGCCGCTGCCGTACTCCCGCAGGTCGGTGGCCCGGGTGTGCTCGTGGATCCGCACGCCCTGGCTCAGGCAGGCGTCCTTGAGGCCCCAGGCGAGCTTGGCGGGGTGGACCATCGCCACGCCCTCCTTGTCCCAGAGGCCGCCGAGGAAGGTCGGCGAGTTCACCTCGGCGCGCAGCTGGTCGGCGTCCAGGACGGTGATGTCGAGGCCGTGGCGGGCGACCGCCTCGGCGACCTCGTGGAGCTCCTCGACCTGGTGGGGCTGGGTGGCGACGTCGATCTCGCCGGTGCGTTCCCACTCGGCGTCGATGCCGTAGCGCTTGAGGGTGGCCTCGATGCCGTCGAGGTTGGCGGCACCGAGGCGTTCCAGCTGGGCGAGTTCGGACGGCCAGCGCTCCAGGCCGTTGCCGAAGCCGTGGGTGAGGCTGGCCGCGCAGAATCCGCCGTTGCGCCCGGACGCGGCCCACCCGACCTCGTTGCCCTCGACCAGCACGACGTCCAGCGAGGGGTCGCGTTCCTTGGCGATGAGGGCGGTCCACAGGCCGGAGTAGCCGCCGCCGACGACCAGCAGGTCGCAGGTGGTGTCGCCGACCAGGGCGGGCAGTGCCGCCGGCCGGCCCGGGTCCTCCAGCCAGAAGGGGGTGGGCCTGGCGTCACTGAGTGCGCGAGCGGAGTCCATGCATTATCAGCCACTTTCCACGGATAGGTGTCATGTCGGGCCACCGCTGACCGACCGTATGTCAGGCGGTGGCCTTCCTGCGGTTGCCGAGCCACTGGCCGGCGACGGTCAGCGCGACGGCGGCGAGGAACATCGCGGTGCCGATGACGTTCACCTGCACCGGGATGCCGCGCTGCGAGGCGCCCCAGACGAACATCGGGAAGGTGACCGTGGTCGGGCCCGAGTTGAACTGGGTGATGATGAAGTCGTCGAAGGAGAGCGCGAAGCTGAGCAGCGCACCCGCCGCGATGCCGGGCGCCGCCAGCGGCAGGGTGACCCGGAGGAAGGTCTGGGTGGGGGTCGCGTAGAGGTCCTGGGCGGCCTGTTCGAGCCTCGGGTCCATGCTCATCACGCGCGCCTTGACCGCCGTCACCACGAAGCTGAGGCAGAACATGATGTGCGCGATGAGGATGGTGGTGAAGCCGAACGGGATGCGCATGTTGAGGAAGAGCGTCCCGAGCGAGGCGGCCATGACCACCTCGGGCATGGCCATCGGCAGGAAGATCATCGCGGTGGTGGCGGAGCGGCCGCGGAAGCGGAAGCGGGCCAGTGCGAAGGCGACCATGGTGCCGAGCACGGTGGCGCCGATGGTGGCGAACACCGCGATCTGCAGGCTGAGCGAGAGCGACTGGCACATGTCGGCCACGCCGCAGGGGTTGGTCCAGGCGTCGGTGGAGAACTCGTTCCACTCGTAGTTGAACTTGCCCACCGGCTTGTTGAACGAGAAGGCGAGCACGACCAGGTTGGGCAGCACCAGGTAGGCGAGGGCCAGCAGGCCGGCCAGCACCACCAGGTGGGCGCGGACCCACTTCAGAATCCGGGACATCAGACCAGTTCCTCCGTCCCGGCCTTGCGCATGTAGACCGTCACCATGCCCAGGATCAGGGCCATCAGGATGAAGCTCAGCGCGGCGGCCGTGGGGTAGTCGAGCACGTTCAGGAACTGCTTCTGGATGCCGTTGCCGACCATCTGCTCGCTCGGCGAGCCCAGCAGCTGGGCGTTGATGTAGTCGCCGGAGGCCGGGATGAAGGTCAGCAGGGTGCCCGCGACCACGCCCGGCAGCGAGATCGGGAAGGTGACCTTGCGGAAGGTGGTGAACGGCCGGGCGTAGAGGTCGCCGGCCGCCTCGTGCAGGCGCGGGTCGATCCGCTCCAGTGAGGTGTACAGCGGAAGGATCATGAACGGCAGGAAGTTGTAGGTCAGGCCGCAGACCACCGCGAGCGGCGTGGCCAGCACCCGGTCGCCGGAGGTGAGGCCGACCAGGTTGGTGAGGTCCAGGACGTGCAGCGCGTTCAGCGCGCCGACCACCGGGCCGCCGTCGGACAGGATGGTCTTCCAGGCCAGCGTGCGGATCAGGAAGCTGGTGAAGAACGGCGCGATGACCAGGATCAGGATGACGTTGCGCCAGCGCTTGCTCGCCTTGAAGGCGATCGTGTACGCGAGCGGGTAGCCGACGGCCAGGCAGAGCACGGTGGCGACAGCGGCGTAGGAGAACGAGCGGACGAAGTGCCACTTGTACTCGACCAGCGCGTCCCAGTACGTCGAGAGGTGCCAGGTGACCTTGAAGCCCTCTTCGAGCGAGCCGGTCTGCAGCGAGGTGGACGCCTGGTAGAGCATCGGGACGGCGAAGAAGACGACCAGCCAGGCGACGGCGGGCAGCAGCAGCCAGTACGGGGTGAGCTTGCGCTTCGGCTTGCGCTCGGCCGTCGGCAGCGGGCTGCCGTCGGGGGGTATGGCCTGGGGCGGCGCGGCCGGGGTGGTGGCGGTCATGCGGCCTCCTCCGCGGTGCCCGCGTCGATCGCCTGCGAGGCGTCCAGGGCGAAGGAGTGCGCCGGGTTCCAGTGCAGCCGGACGGCGGCGCCGGGGACGATCCGGGCGTCGCGCTCCATGTTCTGCTCGAAGACGGTGACCTCCTGGCCGCCGTCGATGCGCACCACGTACTGGGTGGAGACGCCGATGAAGCTGGAGTCGAGCACCGTGCCGGACAGCTTGTTGCGGCCGTCGGCGACCTCCTCGGAGGCGTGCGTGATGGTGAGCTTCTCCGGGCGCACGCCGAGGTGGACGCGCTTGGCGTCGGTGGCGCAGCGCGCCTTCGGCACGGCGAGGCGGACGCCGCCCGCGCTCAGCAGCAGGTCGCCGCCCTCGGTGCCGGTGACCTCGGCGGGCAGCAGGTTGGACTGGCCGAGGAAGTTGGCCACGAAGGTGGTGGCGGGGTTCTCGTACAGCTCGGCGGGCGCGCCCAGCTGCTCGACCCGGCCGCCGTTCATCACCGCGATGGTGTCGGCCATGGTCATGGCCTCCTCCTGGTCGTGGGTGACGTGCACGAAGGTGATGCCGACCTCGGTCTGGATCCGCTTGAGTTCCAGCTGCATCTGGCGGCGGAGCTTGAGGTCGAGCGCGCCGAGCGGCTCGTCCAGGAGCAGTACCTGCGGGTGGTTGATCAGCGCGCGGGCGACGGCGACGCGCTGCTGCTGGCCGCCGGAGAGCTGGTGTGGCTTGCGCCGGGCGTACTGGCCGAGCTCGACCAGCTCCAGCATGTCGTCGACCTGCTTCCTGACGTCCTTCTTGCCGCGCCGGCGCAGGCCGAAGGCGACGTTCTCGAAGATGTCCAGGTGCGGGAAGAGCGCGTAGCTCTGGAAGACGGTGTTCACCGGCCGCTTGTACGGGGGCAGGGCGGTGACGTCCTGGCCGCCGATCAGGACGGTGCCGCTGGTGGGCTCCTCCAGGCCGGCGATCATGCGCAGGGTGGTGGTCTTGCCGCAGCCGGAGGCGCCGAGCAGGGCGAAGAAGGAGCCCTGGGGGACGGTCAGGTCGAGCGGGTGGACGGCGGTGAAGGAGCCGTAGGTCTTGCCGATGCCGGTGAGCCGGACGTCTCCGCCGGCGGCCGCGTCGCGCTGCTGGTCTGTCATGGAGTGGTGTCTTCCTGGGTTTCTCTGCCGGGAGTGGGGGTCAGGCGCCGATGAGCTTGGAGAACTTCTGCTCGAAGTCGCTCTCCTCGCTCTCGGTGAGCGTGCGGAACACGTGCGCCTTGGCCGCCATCTCGGGGGTGGGTACGACCAGCGGGTTGGCCGCGGTGTCCGGGGCGAGGGTGGCGAGCTCGTCGGTCATCCCGGTGACGGCGGAGACGTAGCCGATGCCCGCGACCAGCTGCGCCGCGATCTTCGGCTGATAGTAGAAGTCGATCAGCTTTTCCGCGTTCGCCTTGTGCTGCGCCTTGGCCGGAACCAGCATGTTGTCGGTCGAGGAGAGGAAGCCCTTCTCCGGGATGACGAACTCGATGTCCGGGTTGTCGGCGCGCAGTTGGATCAGGTCGCCGCCCCAGGCGATGCAGGCCGCGATGTCGCCGGAGGAGAGTTCCTGACCGTAGTCGTTGCCGGTGAAGCGGCGGATCTGCTTGCTGTCGACGGCCTTCTGCAGCCGGGCGATCGCGGCGTCGAAGTCGTCGGCGGTGAACTTCGCGGAGTCCTTGCCCTGGTCGAGCAGCACCATCCCGATGCTGTCGCGCATCTCGGAGAGGAAGGTGACCCGGCCCTTCAGGTCGGGGTCGTCCAGCAGTTGGGAGACGCTGGTGACCTCCTTCCCCTTGGTCGCCTTCTTGTTGTACGCGACGACGGTCTGGATGCCGGCCCACGGGTAGGAGTAGAGCCGGCCCGGGTCCCAGTCGGGGGCGCGGAAGCGCGATTCGACCGTGGTGATCGCGGTGGTGACGTTCGCCGGGTCGAGCTTCTGCACCCAGCCGAGCCGGATCAGCCGGGCGGCCATCCAGTCGGTGAGCACCATCAGGTCGCGGCCGGTGTCCTGGCCGGAGGCGAGCTGCGGCTTGATCTTGCCGAAGAACTCGACGTTGTCGTTGACGTCCTCGTTGTACTTGACCTTGATCCCGGTGGCCTGGGTGAAGGCGTCCAGGGTGCCGTGCTTCTCCTTGTCCTTCTCGTCGGTGTCGATGTAGAGCGGCCAGTTGGAGAAGGCGACCTCCTTCTCCGAGTCCGAGAGGTCCTTGGCAGCGTTCGCGGTGGAGTCGCCGGTCGACCGGGGGGCCGCCGGGATGCCGCAGGCCGCCAGGGTGCCCGCTCCGGCGGTGAGGGCGGCGGCGCGCAGCAGGGTGCGGCGGCCGAGTGCGGCCCGGCCGCTGGTCAGGCTGCGCTCCCACGCCTTGCGGACCGGTTCGGGCAGACCGTCGGTGAGCTCGTTGAACGCCATGGAACGGGCCTCCTGGGGGGAGAGAGGGGGCGTGGGGGAAGCGCCCTTGTCCGGGGGTTATCTGTCTCCGAAGACGGTGCGGTGCCAGTCCTTGCGGGCCACCGCGGTGGTGTCGAACATGACGTGCTTGACCTGGGTGTACTCGTCCAGCGAGTACTGGGACATGTCCTTGCCGTAGCCGGACGCCTTGTAGCCGCCGTGCGGCATCTCGCTGATGATCGGGATGTGGTCGTTGACCCAGACGCACCCGGCCGCGATCTCCCGGGTGGCGCGCAGCGAGCGGTGCACGTTGCTCGTCCAGGCGGAGGCGGCCAGGCCGTACGGGGTGTCGTTGGCCAGCCGCAGGCCCTCGTCGTCGCCGTCGAAGGGCAGCACGACCAGCACCGGGCCGAAGATCTCGCCCTGGACGACCTCGCTGTCCTGGGCCGCGCCGGTGATCAGGGTGGGCGGGTAGTACGCGCCCCGGGTGAGGTCGGTGCCGTCGTGGCCCTTCTCCGGCACCTGTCCGCCGGTGACCACGGTGGCGTACGAGCGGGCGCGCTCCACGAAGCCGGCCACCCGGTCCCGGTGGGTGTACGAGACCAGCGGGCCGAGGTCGGTCCGCGGGTTCAGCGGGTCGCCGATCCGGATCGCCGCGAACAGCTCGGCCACCCCGGCGACGAAGGCGTCGTACAGCGGGCGCTGGACGTACGCGCGGGTGGCGGCGGTGCAGTCCTGGCCGCTGTTGATCAGCGAGGCGGCGACGGCGCCGTGCACGGCGGCGTCCAGGTCGGCGTCGTCGAAGACCACGAACGGGGCCTTGCCGCCGAGTTCCAGGTGGGTGCGCTTGACGCTCGCGGTGGCGATCTCGGCGACCCGCCTGCCGACGGCGGTGGAGCCGGTGAAGGAGACCATCGCGACGTCCGGGTGCCCGATCAGGTGCTCGCCGGCGGTGCGCCCGGCGCCGGTGACCACGTTGACCACGCCGTCCGGGATGCCTGCCGCGGTGCAGGCCCGGGCGAACATCAGCGAGGTCAGCGGGGTCAGTTCGGCCGGCTTGAGCACGATGGTGTTGCCCGCCGCGATCGCCGGGAGGATCTTCCAGGCGGCCATCTGCAGCGGGTAGTTCCACGGCGAGATCGAGCCGACCACGCCGATCGCCTCGCGCCGCACGTACGAGGTGTGGTCGCCGGAGTACTCGCCGGCCGCCTTGCCCTCCAGGTTGCGGGCGGCACCGGCGAAGAACGCGGCGTTGTCGATGGTGCCGGGGACGTCGAACTCGGTGGCCAGCTTGACCGGCTTGCCGGTCTGCGCGGTCTCCACCCGGGCGAGGTCGCCGCAGGCGTCGGTCAGCACGGCGGCCAGCCGGGTGAGCGCCTCGGAGCGCGCCCCGGGGGTGGCCGAGGACCAGCCCGGCAGGGCGGCCTTCGCGGCGGCGACGGCCGTGTCGACGTCCTCGGCGGTGGCCAGGGCGACCTGCTCGACCACGCTGCCGTCGGCGGGGTTGACGACCTGGAAGGGCTCGCCGTTCCCCCGGGTCAGGCGGCCCGCGATGTACTGCGCGCCCGCGCCGAAGTCGGTCAGGTCCATCTGGTTCCTCCAAGTGCCGGTGGTACGACTGAGCGACGGAGCGCCGCCTCCCGCCGTGGGGGTCTGCGGGGTGCGGGAATCCGTCCTGTCGATCATCGGGGTTGCGCGATCCTGACAGTCCGGTTGGCTCCGGACAAGGGATTCCACGGTTGCGTTCTGGTCAACGCGACGAATTCCGGCGTGAGGTCGGTTTTCCGCCACAGCCGACCCGCTGACCATGCCCGGTGCCGCCGGGGCGTGACAAGGGTCACTGCGACAATCTCGACACGAAGGGCCTTACAGGGTGCAAGGGTCCCGCCAGGGCAACAGGTCGTTGCGGGGATGGATGATTCACCTGACACTCTGACCACCTCTGCCCACCCGTCCCCGCTCTGGTCCCCCGGCCATGGAGGCCCGCGATGCTCCCCACCGTCGCCCGAGTACTCGACCTGGAGGTGATGCGGCGCGGCCTGCCCCAGGTCGTGGCCGGCGCCGACCACCTGGAGCGGCCGGTCCGCTGGGTCCACGTCAGCGAGCTGCCCGACGTCGCCGGGATGCTCCGGGGCGGCGAGCTGGTGCTGACCACCGGCATCGCGCTGCCCGAGGACCGCGAGGGCCTGGCCCGCTACGTCCGCGAGCTGGACGAGGTCGGGGTGGCCGGCCTGGTCGTCGAGTACGGGCGGCGCTACTTCGACACGCTCCCCCGCGCGCTGGTCAACGCCGCCGAGCAGCGCGGGCTGCCGCTGATCACGCTCCGCCGCGAGCTGCGCTTCGTCGCCGTCACCGAGGCCGTGCACGCCCTGGTGGTCAACGCCCAGCTGGAGCAGCTGCGCGCCTCCGAGTCGGTCCACCAGGTGTTCAACGAACTGGTGGTGGAGGGCGCCGAGCCGCCCGAGGTGATCCGGCAGGTGGCCCGGATGGCGGGCGGGCCGGTCATCCTGGAGAACCTGGCCCACCAGGTGCTCGCCCACGACACCGCCGGGCGTCCGGAGGCCGAGGTGCTGGAGGACTGGGAGCGCCGCTCGCGCGGGGTCCGCCCGTCCGGCCGCACCGGCCACGACCCGCGCAGCGGCTGGCTGGTCACCACCGTCGGCGCCCGCGGCCAGGACTGGGGCCGGCTGGTGCTGGTCCTGGAACCCGGCCCGCTGCCCGAGGGCGAGACCCACCCGCACGCGATGCTGCTGGAGCGCGGCGCCTCCGCGCTGGCGCTCAACCGGCTGGTGGTCCGCGACCGGGAGAGCCTGGAGCGGCAGACCCACCGCACCCTGCTCTCCGGCATCCTCACCCACGCGCTGACCGTCTCCGAGGCGGCGCTGCGGGCCCAGGCGCTCGGCGTCCCGCTGGAGGGCCGCCGGCTGGTCGGCGTGGTGCTGCGGCAGCGGCGCGGGCCGATCCCGGCCGCGCTGGAGGCGCAGTCCCGGCTGCGCGACTTCACCGAGCTGGCCGCGAGCGCGGTCCGGTCCTGCCGGCTCTCCGCCCTGGTCGGCGCGCTGGACGACGAGGCCGTCGGACTGCTGATCTCGCTCGGCGCCCAGCAGGACGAGCACTCCGCGCTGGACTCCTTCTCCGCCGCCCTGCGCCGGATGTCCGCCGAGGCCGCCCGGGAGGGCGCCGACCCGGCGGGCCCGGTGGTCGCGGTCGGCTCCTCCGTCGGCTCGGTCCGCGACGCCCGGCGCACCCTGCTGGAGGCCACCCAGGTCGCCGACGCCGCCCTGCACGACGCGCCCGGCGGCGGCCGCACCTCCTCCTACTACCGGCTGCCGGACGTCCGGCTGCGCGGCCTGCTCCACCTGCTGCGCGACGACGCCCGGCTGCAGACCTACGTGGAGCGCGAGCTGGGCCCGCTGCTGGCCCACGACGCCGAGCACAACGGCCAGCTGGTGCAGATGCTGCGGATCTACCTGGAGCAGGGCCGGAACAAGTCGGCCGCGGCGGACGCCGCGCACCTGTCCCGGCCGTCCTTCTACGACCGGCTGCACAAGGTCGAGCGGATCCTCGGCGTCGACCTCGACCAGGTCGAGTCCTGCCTGTCCCTGCACGTGGCGCTGCTCGCCCTGGACGCCGTACGGCGCTGAGCCCCGCGCGTCACACCCCGGTGATGCGGCCCCAGACCTTGTGCAGCTCCGGCCGCTCGGCCGAGGTGACGTCACGCATGGTGCGCAGCCGGGCCCGCATCTCCTCGGTCGGGAACACCAGCGGGTTCTCGGCGAGTTCGGCCTTCTCCTTGTCGCCGCTGGCAGCCAGCACCTCGCGGGCGGCCGGCACCGGGCAGATGTACTGGACGAACGCGGCGAGTTCGGCGGCCACCTCGGGCTGGTAGTAGTAGTCGATCAGCAGCTCGGCGTTGCGCTTGTGGGTGGCGCGGTTGGGGATCATCAGGCTCTCCGCCCACAGCTCGCCGCCCTCCTCCGGCACCACGAACTCGATGTCCGGGTTCTCGGCGGTGAGTTGGACCGCGTCGCCGGAGTAGGCCTGGCAGGCGAGCGCAGCGCCGGAGGCGAGGTCGCTGGTGTAGTCGTTGCCGGTGAAGCGGCGGATGTGGCCGGTGTCGACCATCTTCTGCACCAGGTCCATCGCCTTGTTCGCGTCGTCGTCGCCGAACGTCGCGATGTCCGCGCCCTGGGAGAGCATCAGCAGCCCGAGCGCCTCGTCCAGCCCGGCGAACAGCGTGATCCGGCCCTTGAGGTCGGGTGCCCACAGGTCGGCGGTGGACTTGATCTCCCGGCCGAGCGCCTTGCGGTTGTACGCGATGCCGGTGATCCCGGACTGCCACGGCACGCTGCGCCGGCGCCCGGGGTCGAAGCCCGGGTTCGCGAGCTGCGGGTCCAGGTTGGCGGTGACGTTGGGCAGGTTGGCCCGGTCCATGGCCTGCACCCAGCCCAGCGAGACGTACCGCCCTGCCATCCAGTCGCTGATCACCATCAGGTCCCGGCCGGGGGCGGCGCCCTGGGTGAGCACCGGGCTGATCTTGCCGAAGAACTCGTCGTTGTCGTTGATGTCCTCGGTGTAGGTGACGTCGATCCCGGTCTTCTCGCTGAAGCCGTCCAGGGTCGGGCGGCCGCCGTGGTCGTCGGTGTCGATGTACTGCGTCCAGTTGGAGAAGGCGAGCCGCTTGTCGGTCTCCGAGCGGTCCGGCGCCGAGCGGCGGTCTTCGGGGACGTACGCGGACGGGATCCCGCAGCCGGTCAGGGTGCCGGCGCCGAGCAGCGCGGCCCCACCGAGCACGGAACGTCGGCGCAGCACGGCGGAGTCGGGCGTACGGCGGGTCAGGGTGGAGCTGCTGGGCATGGCGGAGCCTTCCGGAGCGTGGGACGGCCCCGGGCACAACTGCCCGGGGCCGTCCTGGAGGTACGTCAGACAGTGTGCGCGTCGGTGAGCGACAGCACCTCGTCCAGCACCGCGAGGCCGGTCTTGGCCTCCTCCTCGGTGACGGTGCACGGCGGGACGACGTGGAAGCGGTTCATGTTGACGAACGGCCAGAGCCCGCGCCGCTTGCAGGCGGCGGCCAGCTCGGCCATCGGCGCGTTGGCGGCGCCGGCGGCGTTGTACGGCACCATCGGCTCGCGGGTCTCCCGGTTCTTCACCAGGTCGAGCGCCCAGAACACGCCCATGCCGCGGACCTCGCCGATCGACGGGTGCCGCTCGGCCAGCTCGCGCAGGCCGGGGCCGAGCACGGTCTCGCCGATGTGCTTGGCGTTCTCGACGATGCCCTCCTGCGCCATCGTGGTGATGGTCGCCACCGCGGAGGCGCAGGCCAGCGGGTGGCCGGAGTAGGTGAGTCCGCCGGGGAACGGCCGCTCGGCGAAGGTGGCCGCGATCTCGGCGCTGATCGCCACGCCGCCGAGCGGCACGTAGCCGGAGTTGACGCCCTTGGCGAAGGTGAGCAGGTCCGGGGTGACGCCCCAGTGGTCGGCGGCGAACCACTCACCGGTGCGGCCGAAGCCCGCCATCACCTCGTCGAGGATGAACACGATGCCGTGGCGGTCACAGATCTCCCGCACCCCGGCCAGGTAGCCCGGCGGCGGGATCAGGATGCCCGCGGTGCCGACCACGGTCTCCAGGATGACGGCCGCGACGGTGCCCGGCCCCTCGAAGGCGATCACCTCCTCCAGGTGCCGCAGCGCGCGCTCGCACTCCTGCGCCTCGTTCTCGGCGTGGAAGTTGGAGCGGTAGGCGTACGGGCCCCAGAAGTGCACCACGCCGGAGACCCCGGTCTCGTTGGCCCAGCGCCGCGGGTCGCCGGTGAGGGCGATCGCGTTGGCGGTGGCGCCGTGGTACGAGCGGTAGGTGGACAGCACCTTCTGCCGGCCCGTGTGCAGCCGGGCCAGCCGGATCGCGTTCTCGTTGGCCTCGGCGCCGCCGTTGGTGAAGAAGATCTTGTCCAGGTCGCCCGGGGTGCGCTCGGCGATCAGCCGGGCGGCCTCGCTGCGCGACTCGACCGCGAAGCCGGGTGCGATGGTGCAGAGCTTCGCCGCCTGCTCCTGGATCGCGGCGACCACCTTCGGGTGCTGGTGCCCGATGTTGGTGTTGACCAGCTGCGAGGAGAAGTCGAGGTAGCGGTTGCCGTCGTAGTCCCAGAAGTACGAGCCCTCGGCGCCGGCCACCGCGAGGGGGTCGATCAGCGCCTGGGCGGACCACGAGTGGAAGACGTGCGCGCGGTCGGCGGCCTTGACGGCCTGGCCGGCGGCTGAGTCAGCGGTGGGGATGCTCATGCCGGTAAGGCTAGGACGGGCCGCGCGCGAAGTGCAGTTTCATCTTGTCAGTCGGTCGCCCGATCCGTCGACAGGGTGCAAAGACACCGGGCCCGGGGCGGAAAGCCCCGGGCCCATTGTCAGTTCATACGACCTGAATAGGTCAGATCGCGGTCATACTGCGCCCGACGGTCATGACCCGCTAGATCGCGGTCATACTGCGCCCGACGGTCATGACCCGCTAGATCGCGGTCATGACGTGCTTCACGCGGGTGTAGTCCTCGAAGCCGTACGACGACAGGTCCTTGCCGTAGCCGGACTTCTTGAAGCCGCCGTGCGGCATCTCGGCGACCAGCGGGATGTGGGTGTTGATCCAGACGCAGCCGAAGTCCAGGCGGCGCGACATCCGCATGGCGCGGGCGTGGTCCTTGGTCCACACCGAGGAGGCCAGCGCGAACTCGACGCCGTTGGCGTACTCGACGGCCTGGTCCTCGTCGGTGAACTTCTGCACGGTGATGACCGGGCCGAAGACCTCGTTCTGGATGATCTCGTCGTCCTGGTTCAGGCCGGAGACGACGGTCGGGGCGTAGAAGTAGCCCTTGTCGCCGACCCGGTGGCCACCGGCCTCGACCTTGGCGTGGGCGGGCAGCCGCTCGATGAAGCCGGCGACCTGCTTCAGCTGGTTGGCGTTGTTCAGCGGGCCGTACAGCACGTCCTCGTCGTCCGCGCCGCCGGTCTTGGTCTCGGCCGCGGCCTTGGCCAGCGCCTCGACGAAGGCGTCGTGGATCGACTCGTGCACCAGCACGCGGGTGGCGGCGGTGCAGTCCTGGCCGGCGTTGAAGTAGCCCGCGACCGAGATGCCCTCGACGGCCTCGGCGATGTCGGCGTCCTCGAAGACCACGACCGGGGCCTTGCCGCCCAGCTCCAGGTGGACGCGCTTGACGTCCTTGGACGCCGACTCGGCGACCTGGATGCCGGCCCGGACCGAACCGGTGATGGAGGCCATCGCCGGGGTCTTGTGCTCGACCATCAGCTTGCCGGTCTCGCGGTCGCCGCAGATGACGTTGAAGACGCCGGCCGGCAGGTCCAGGTCCTTGAGGATGCCGCCGATGATCTCGGCCAGCAGCACGGTCGAGGCCGGGGTGGTGTCCGAGGGCTTCAGGACGACGGCGTTGCCCGCGGCGATGGCCGGGGCGAACTTCCAGACGGCCATCATCATCGGGTAGTTCCACGGCGCGACCTGGGCACAGACACCGACCGGCTCGCGGCGGACGATCGAGGTCATCCCGTCCATGTACTCACCGGCGGCCTTGCCCTCCAGCAGGCGGGCGGCACCGGCGAAGAAGCGGATCTGGTCCACCATCGGGCCGATCTCCTCGGAGAGGGTCAGCGCCCGGGGCTTGCCGGTGTTGCGCACCTCGGCGTCGACGATCTCGTCGGCCCGGGCCTCGACCGCGTCGGCGATCTTGAGCAGCAGCTTCTGCCGGGTGCTCGGGGTGGAGTCCCGCCAGATCGGGAACGCGACGGCGGCGGAGGCCATGGCGGCGTCCACGTCCGCGGCACCGGACAGCGGCGACGTCGCGTACACCTCGCCGGTGGCCGGGTCGACGATGTCGAGCGTGCGGCCGTCAGCCGCGTCGACGAACTCACCGTTGATGTAGTTGCGCAGCGTGCGAAGGTCGCTCACGGATCTCTCCTCGGTCTGGGCCTGCGGCGTTGCAGATTCCGGCGCCATGGTACGTCGGCGGATCCGGCGTACGAAGGGCGCCGAGTGGCCGTGCCCGAAGCGGCGCGGTCCACTGGTGGCGGTATGCGCGGCACCTCGCGGTGCCGCGCGCGTACCGTGTCAGGGTAGCCGCACGACGGCTGGTATCGACAGGCAGACTCCGTGTACGCGATGAAATCCGTACGCGTTTTCCAAGATCACGACGAAATCAGCAGCTTCCAAGCTTGCGAACACGGGAACGATCAGGCACAGTGGCCGCGTGGCCAACCGCGACCGGAACGCCAGCGTTCCCCTCGACGCCGCCTCCAAGGCGATCATCGAGCAGCTGCAGGAGGACGGGCGTCGCCCGTACGCCGCCATCGGCAAGGCCGTCGGCCTGTCCGAGGCAGCCGTACGGCAACGCGTCCAGAAGCTGCTCGACCAGGGCGTGATGCAGATCGTCGCCGTCACGGACCCGCTCACCGTCGGCTTCACCCGCCAGGCGATGGTCGGCATCCGGGTCGAGGGCGACATCGAGCCCGTCGCCGACGCGCTGGCCGCCCTCGACGAGGTCGACTACGTCGTCTGCACCGCAGGCTCGTTCGACCTCCTGGCCGAACTGGTCTGCGAGGACGACGAGCACCTGCTCGAAATGATCAACAAGCGCATCCGCGCCCTTCCCGGCGTGCGGAGCACCGAGAGCTTCGTTTACCTGAAGCTCCGGAAACAGACCTACACCTGGGGCACCCGATGACAGCCGACCCGGCGCAGAAGGACCTTTCCAAGACCGCTTACGACCACCTGTGGATGCACTTCACCCGCATGTCGTCGTACGAGAACTCCCCCGTGCCGACGATCGTCCGGGGCGAGGGCACCTACGTCTGGGACGACAAGGGCCGCAAGTACCTCGACGGCCTGGCCGGCCTGTTCGTCGTCCAGGCCGGCCACGGCCGCGAGGAGCTCGCCGAGGCCGCCGCCAAGCAGGCCAAGGAGCTCGCCTTCTTCCCGGTGTGGAGCTACGCCCACCCGAAGGCCGTCGAGCTGGCCGAGCGCCTGGCCAACTACGCCCCCGGCGACCTGAACAAGGTCTTCTTCTCCACCGGTGGCGGCGAGGCCGTCGAGACCGCCTGGAAGCTCGCCAAGCAGTACTTCAAGCTGACCGGCAAGCCGACCAAGTACAAGGTCATCTCCCGCGCCGTCGCCTACCACGGCACCCCGCAGGGCGCGCTGTCCATCACCGGCCTGCCGGGCCTGAAGGCCCCGTTCGAGCCGCTGGTGCCGGGCACCCACAAGGCGCCGAACACCAACATCTACCGCGCCCCCGCCTTCCTGGAGAGCCCGGACGGCACCGTCGACCCCGAGGCCTACGGCCGCTGGTGCGCCGACGAGATCGAGGTGGCCATCCTCAACGAGGGCGCCGAGACCGTCGCCGCCGTCTTCGTCGAGCCGGTGCAGAACGCCGGCGGCTGCTTCCCGCCGCCGCCCGGGTACTTCCAGCGCCTGCGCGAGATCTGCGACCGCCACGACGTGCTGCTGGTCTCGGACGAGGTCATCTGCGCCTTCGGCCGCCTGGGCACCATGTTCGGCGCCGACAAGTTCGGCTACCAGCCCGACATGATCACCTGCGCCAAGGGCATGACCTCGGGCTACTCCCCGATCGGCGCCACGATCATCTCGGACCGCCTGGCCGAGCCGTTCTACAAGGGTGACAACACCTTCCTGCACGGCTACACCTTCGGCGGCCACCCGGTCTCCTCCGCGGTGGCGCTGGCCAACCTCGACATCTTCGAGCGCGAGGGCCTGAACCAGCACGTCCTCGACAACGAGGCCGCCTTCCTCGGCACCCTGAACAAGCTGCGCGACCTGCCGATCGTCGGCGACGTCCGCGGCAACGGGTACTTCTACGGCATCGAGCTCGTGAAGGACAAGGTCACCAAGGAGTCGTTCAACGACGACGAGGTCGAGCGCGTGCTCTACGGCTTCCTGTCGAAGGCGCTCTTCGACAACGGCCTGTACTGCCGCGCCGACGACCGTGGCGACCCGGTCATCCAGCTGGCCCCGCCGCTGAT
Source organism: Kitasatospora sp. NPDC034023 (assembly GCF_055575795.1). Lineage (NCBI taxonomy): Bacteria > Bacillati > Actinomycetota > Actinomycetes > Kitasatosporales > Streptomycetaceae > Kitasatospora > Kitasatospora sp. NPDC034023. The sequence continues at coordinate 18,936 of NZ_JBVIRY010000060.1, read as the reverse complement.
CTCCAACCAGTCGACCTTCGACGAGATCGAGCAGATCCTGCGGACCAGCCTCACCGACGCGTGGGCGAAGATCTGATCCCCTGAGCCCTCTTCCCCACCCTCCGCCGAAGGGCGGCCCAGCTCCCCGCCGGGCCGCCCTTCGGCGTTCCCCCACCGGAACATCACAGTCGCACGACCAAACATGCCTGAATGCGGGTGATTTGCCCGTGATGGACCAGAGCGCCGCAACCGCGCCCCGCCCCGGTCGTTCTAATCTGACGACTGTCATATCCCTGCGGCCACCCAGGATGGAACCTCATGTCAGCGGCACCGCCTGACAACGACGTGCTGTGGGCCCGAGGGATCGTCAAGTCCCATCACGGCACCCCCGCCCTGCGCGGCATCTCGCTCGGCGTCCGCGAGGGCGAGGTGCTCGCCGTCACCGGCCCGCGCGGCTCCGGCAAGAGCACCCTGCTGGGCTGCCTCTCCGCCCAGCTCCCGGTCGACGAGGGCGAGGTCTGGTTCAACAGCGCCCCCGTGCACACCCTCACCCGGGCCGGCCGCGAACGGCTGCGCCGCGACCGCTTCGGCTTCGTCGGCTCCGAGCCGCACCTGGTCCCCGAACTGACCGCCCGGGAGAACGTCGCCCTGCCGCTGCTGCTCGCCGGGGCCGGCAACAAGGCCGCCTACACCGCCGCCGCCGAGTGGCTGGAGCGCCTCGACGTCGGCGACTTCGCCAAGCACCGCCCCGACCGGCTGGTCCAGAGCCAGCGCCAACGGGTCGCCGTCGCCCGTGCCCTGGCCCCGCTGCCGCCCGTCGTCTTCGCCGACGACCCCACCGCCCCGCTGCACCGCGAAGCCGCCGACCAGGTCCTGCGGATACTGACCAGCGCGGCCCGCTCGCACCAGCTCACCCTCGTCCTGGCCACCCACGACCCCGAGCTCGTCCGGTTCGCGGACCGCGCCGTCGCCCTCGTCGACGGACGGCTCACCGCCCCCGCCGCCCCCGTCCCGCGCGGCACCACCGTGTCCGGGGCCCCCGGAGCGCCCGCCGTCACGGCCACCCGCCGCTGACGACGCCGAGCCGCTGAAAGAGTCGACGTGTTCTATCTCCGTCTGGCCCGGGGCTACCGGGTGCCCGACCTCGGCCGCTGGCTGCTCACCGCGCTGGCCGCCGCCGTGGTCGCCGCCTTCCTGCTGCGCTCCCTCGGCCGGGCGATGAGCGACCCGCTCGGCGGCGCCGACCCGCTGGTCCGGCTGCTCTGGTGCCTGCCCCCGCTCGCCGCCGTCGCCTGGTTCGCGGCCGTCGCCGCCCGCGCGGTGCCCGCCCGGCGCCCCGAGCGGATCGCCGGCCTCACCGCCGCCGGAGCCGGCTCCCGCCGGATCCGGGCCCTGATCGCCGGCGAGGTCGCCCTCGCCTGCACCCTCGGCAGCGTGCTCACCCTGCTGGTCTTCCTGGTACTGCGCAACGACATCGCCGGGCCCTCGCTCGCCCCCGACCTCGGCATGGGCGTGCCGCTGCCGCCCGCCGCGCCGGTCACCCTGCTCGCCCTGGTCCCGCTCACCGCCGGCCTCGCCGCCGCCTGCGCGGTGCCCGCCACCGAGAACCTGCCCGGCGGCCGCACCCGCCGCCGCACCGGCTTCGGCGTCTGGCGGATCGCCCTGCCGATCGGGCTGGGCGTGATCGGCGCCGCACTCGAACTCATCGCGCTGCGGCCCGGCGCCGCCGCCGACGGCCGCCCGATCCACCTGCCCGCCGGGCTCGGCACCACCAGCACCGCCGCGCTCGGCGGCTGGGCCACCAGCGCACTCGGCCTCGCCCTGCTCACCGGCCCGCTGCTGGCCTGGGCCGGACGGCTGCTCGCCCTCGGCCGGCCCACCCCGCTGCGACTGCTCGCCGGGCGCGGGCTCACCGCCCAGGCCCCGCGCCTCGGCGCGCCGCTGGCCGTCCTCACCCTCGCCGTCGCGCTGGTGCTCACCACCATCCGCTACTGGATCGGCGCCCCCGACAGCGCCGACGCGCTGCCCGCCGTCGAGGCCTGCCTGGTGCTCGGCTGCGCGGCCGCCGCGGTGGTCGCCCGGCTCGCCGAGGTCCGCACCGACCGCCGCCACGTCACCGACGCGCTGCTGCGCCTCGGCGCCTCGCCCCGCCTGCTGTTCGGCGCGGTCGCGCTGCGCACCCTGGCGGTCGGCACCACGCTGCTGCTGACCGGCGGGGCGACCGCCGCACTGGCGGCCGCCGGACTGCGGTAGCGGCCGGGCTCCCGGGGGCTAACCCGCTGCGGCGAGCTGGCCGCAGGCGCCGTCGATCTCCTGGCCGCGGGTGTCGCGGACGGTCGTCGGCACACCGTGCGACTGCAGCCGGCGGACGAACTCGCGCTCGTCCTCGGGCCGGGAGGCGGTCCACTTGGAACCCGGGGTCGGGTTCAGCGGGATCAGGTTGACGTGCACCCGGTGGTTCTTGATCAGCCGGCCGAGCAGGTCGGCCCGCCACGCCTGGTCGTTGATGTCCTTGATCAGCGCGTACTCGATGGAGATCCGGCGGCCGGACTTCTCCGCGTAGTTCCAGGCCGCGTCCAGCACCTCGTCGACCTTCCACCGGGTGTTCACCGGCACCAGCTCGTCGCGCAGCTCGTCGTCCGGGGCGTGCAGTGACAGCGCCAGGCGGCAGCTGAGGCCCTCGTCGGCGAAGCGGTGCATCGCCGGGACGAGCCCGACGGTCGAGACGGTGATGCCGCGCTGGGACAGGCCGAAGCCGTCCGGCGCCGGGTCGGTCAGTCGGCGGATCGAGGCCAGCACCCGGTTGTAGTTGGCCAGCGGCTCGCCCATGCCCATGAACACCACGTTGGACAGCCGCGCCTCACCGCCCGGGATCTCCCCGTCCTTGAGCGAACGCATCCCGGCGGCGATCTGCTCGACGATCTCGGCGGTGGAGAGGTTGCGGGTCAGCCCGGCCTGGCCGGTGGCGCAGAACGGGCAGTTCATGCCGCAGCCGGCCTGCGAGCTGATGCACATGGTGACCCGGTCCGGGTAGCGCATCAGCACGGACTCCACGAGCGTGCCGTCGAAGAGCTTCCACAGCGTCTTGCGGGTGGCGTCGTCGTCACAGGAGACGTGCCGCACCACCGACATCAGCTCGGGCAGCAGGCTCCCGGTGAGCTTCTCCCGGCTGGCGGCGGGGATGTCCGTCCAGCTCGCCGGGTCGTTCGACATCCGGCCGAAGTAGTGGTTGGAGAGCTGCTTGGCGCGGAACGGCTGCTCGCCCAGCTCGGCGACGGCCTCCTTGCGCTCGGCGGGGCTCAGGTCGGCGAGGTGTCGCGGGGGCTTGGCGCCGCGCGGCGCGACAAAGGTGAGTTCTCCGGGCTTAGGCATGGTTGTTCCAGTGTCGCAGACGCGCGGGGGCCCCGGACGCCAGGCGTCCGGGGCCCTCGCGGGTACGCGCGGATCAGCTGCCGACGAAGGCCGTCAGCAGCAGCCAGACCACCGGGGCGGTCGGCAGGAGCGAGTCCAGCCGGTCCATGATGCCGCCGTGGCCGGGCAGCAGCGTGCCCATGTCCTTGATGCCGAGGTCACGCTTGATCATCGACTCGCCCAGGTCGCCCAGGGTCGCGGTGACCGCCGCGCAGCCGCCCAGGATCAGGCCCTGCCACCAGCTGCCGTCGTCGATGATCAGCTGCATCAGCACCGCGCCCGCCAGCATCGACAGGCCGATGCCGCCGGCCAGGCCCTCGCGGGTCTTGCCGGGGCTGATCGTCGGGGCCAGCTTGGTGCGGCCGAACTTGTAGCCCACGGCGTAGGCGCCGGTGTCGCTGCAGATCGTGACGATCAGGAAGAGCACGATCCGCTGGGGGCCGTCGTCGGCCGCCAGCATCATCGCCACGAAGGTGGCCAGGAACGGCACGTAGAAGGCGGTGAACACCCCTGCCGTTATGTCCCGCAGGTAGTTCTCCGGCGGTTCGGCCATCCGCCAGACCATCACCGCCAGCCCGGTCAGCGCGAGCGAGGCCGCGGCCCACTGGATCCCGGACCAGTAGCCGGTCGCGACCATGGCGATGCCGCCCGCGACCAGCGGGATCAGCGGCGCCTTGATCTGCTTGCGCTCGGAGAGCCGGCTGGTCAGCTCCCAGACACCGACCGCGACCGCGGCCATCACGACAACCAGGAACAGTGCCTTCACCACGAACAGCGAGGCGACGATCACCGCGCCGAGGCCGACGCCCACGCCTATGGCGGCCTGGAGATTACGGCCGCCGCGCTGCTTGCGCGGCTGCGGCTGCGGGTCGGGCTGGGCGGCCACGGGTGTCTCCTGCCCTGGATGGGACGACGGCACGAAGTGGGGCTGTCCGGCCGCCGGGTGGCTGGGCGGCGGCGCGGAATGCACCGGTGCCCCCGGGTACGGCGGGGTGCCGTGGCCGGGGGCGGGGGCGGTGTCACCGGATATCGCGCGCAGCACGACCGTCTCCGTCACGCCGGGCGGCGCGGTCTCCGGCTGCTCGTCCCGGAACAGCGGGCCGCTCAGCCGGCCGGCTTCCCGGGCCTGGCCCGCGGCGGGGTCGGCCGGTCCGCCGGTGGGCTGACCGGGTGCGGGCCGGCCCGGTGCGGGCTGACCGGGCGCGGGCCGGCCCGGTGCCGCGGACGCGCCGCGGCCGACCGGTCGGCCGCCGCCGGGCACACCGGGAGGCGGGCCGGGGTCGGCCGGTACGGGAGGCATGACCTGAGTCTCCTGCGCGTCGCCGCCCCAGTACACCGGAGGCTGCTGCGGGTGATCCGAACGGAGGTCCCGCTCCGGCGGGCCGGCACCCGGCGCGCCCGGGGGCACGGCTCGGCCGCCCGGGTGGCCGGGGTGTCCCTGGACCGGCGCCGCCGGTTCGCCGTACCCCGGCGCCGGATGGGCCGGGGTACGGGATGCCTGCGGCTGCGGCGCCGGGCGGTAGGGCTGGAACTGCTGGTCGGACGGGCCCCAGTAGCCAGGGGCGTCAGGGGCGTCGTTCATCAGACCTCGAGCAGCTCGGCTTCCTTGTGCTTCAGCAGCTCGTCGACCTGGGCCACGTACTTGGCCGTGGTGTCGTCGAGCTCCTTCTCGGCGCGGCGGCCGTCGTCCTCGCCGACCTCGCCGTCCTTGACCAGCTTGTCGATGGCGTCCTTGGCCTTGCGGCGCACGGCACGGATCGAGACCTTGGCGTCCTCGCCCTTGGTGCGGGCGATCTTGATGAACTCCCGGCGGCGCTCTTCGGTCAGCTCGGGCAGCACCACGCGGATGATGGAGCCGTCGTTCGACGGGTTGACGCCCAGGTCGGAGTCGCGGATCGCCTGCTCGATGGCCTTCAGCGCGGTCTTGTCGAACGGCGAGACGACCGCCATCCGCGGCTCCGGCACCGAGAACGAGGCCAGCTGGTTGATCGGCGTCACGGCGCCGTAGTACTCCGCGACGATCTTGGCGAACATCGCCGGGTGCGCACGGCCGGTACGGATGGCCGCGAGGTCGTCCTTGGCGACGCCGACGGCCTTCTCCATCTTCTCCTCGGCCTCGAGGAGGGTCTCTTCGATCACTGTGGTCTCCCTGTCCGGTTCATCTGCTGTTGTTCCGACCGGTGTCGGCGCGGCGGCCGTTCGCGGCTCCCGCACCGTTCCCGTACGGCTGGTTGCTGCTCAGGCCCGGACAGAATCCTGGCTGATGAGTGTGCCGATCTTCTCACTCTTCACCGCACGCGCGATATTGCCCTCCGCCAGCAGTTCGAAGACCAGCATCGGGAGGTTGTTGTCCTTGCACAGCGTGATCGCGGTGAGGTCGGCGACCTTGAGGTCGCGCGCGATGACCTCGGAGTACTCCAGCGCGTCGAACTTGACCGCGTCCGGGTTCGTCCGCGGGTCGGAGTCGTAGACGCCGTCCACGCCGTTCTTGCCCATCAGCAGGACGTCGGCGTGGATCTCCAGCGCGCGCTGGACGGCCGTGGTGTCGGTGGAGAAGTACGGCATGCCCATACCGGCGCCGAAGATCACCACGCGGCCCTTCTCCAGGTGCCGGACGGCCCGCAGCGGGAGGTACGGCTCGGCGACCTGGCCCATGGTGATGGCGGTCTGGACCCGGGTCTCGATGCCCTCCTTGACCAGGAAGTCCTGCAGCGCCAGGCAGTTCATGACGGTGCCGAGCATGCCCATGTAGTCGGAGCGGGCCCGGTCCATGCCGCGAACCTGCAGTTCGGCGCCCCGGAAGAAGTTGCCACCACCGATGACCACCGCGACCTCGGTACCGGCGCGGACGACCGTGGCGATCTCTCGGGCGATCGCGTGCACGACGTCCGGGTCGACGCCGAGTCCGCCGCCACCGGCGAAGGCTTCACCGGACAGCTTGAGCAGCACCCGGCGGCGCGAGCCGACCCTGGGGTCCTGCGCGGTCTCCTGCGTCTCCTGCATGGACTTCTCCTTTTTGCACCTACTGGTCACAGGCGCGGGTGTGCGGATGCCCCGCCTGCGCGTACACGCGAGGAGGCCACTGCCGCGGGAACCGGTTCGGTGTCCTGCACGGCAATGGCCTCCTCGTCGTTCATGGTGCCGACGCGAGCCCGCCCGTGGGCGGTTGGCGCTGGGTGAGCCCGTTCGGCGTTCCTCCCGCCCTGGTCAGCGGGCGGGGGCGGTTCCCAGCCTAAAGGGGGCCGGGAACCCGGTGGAACGTGGCTCAGGCGCCGACGCGGAAGCGGGCGAAGCGCTTGAGGGCGACGCCGTTCTCCTCGAGGACCTTGGCGACGGTCTTCTTGTTGTCCTTCGCGAAGGCCTGCTCCAGGACGGAGAACTCCTTCACGAAGCCGGTGACGCGACCCTCGACGATCTTCGGCAGGGCAGCCTCCGGCTTGCCCTCCTCGCGAGCGGTGGCCTCGGCGACGCGGCGCTCGTTCTCGATGTCCTCGGCCGGGATGTCCTCGCGGGACAGGTACTTCGGGGCGAAGGCGGCGATGTGCTGCGCGACGTCCTTCGCGACCTCGGCGTTCTCCTTGTCCAGCTCGACCAGGACGCCGACGGCCGGCGGCAGGTCGGGGCTGGTCTTGTGCAGGTAGACCGCGACGAAGCCGTCACCGTCGAACTGGGCGAAGCGACGGAAGACGATCTTCTCGCCCAGGGTCGCGTTGGCCTCGTCCACGAACTGCTGGACGGTCTTGCCGGCCTCGATCTCGGAAGCCAGGGCGGCGTCCAGGTCGGCCGGGGCCGTCTTGGCGACGTGGGCGGCAATGGCGTCGGCGACCTTGACGAAGTTGTCACCCTTGGCGACGAAGTCCGTCTCGCAGTTCAGCTCGACCAGAACGCCGGACTTCTTGTCCTCGGCGATCAGCGCGGCGACGGCGCCGTTGGAGGCGTCGCGGCCCTCGCGCTTGGCAACGCCCTTCTGGCCCTTGATGCGCAGGAGCTCGACGGCCTTCTCGACGTTGCCCTCGGCCTCGTCCAGGGCCTTCTTGCAGTCCATCATGCCGGCGCCGGTGAGCTCACGGAGCTTCTTGACGTCCGCGGCGGTGAAGTTCGCCATGGTGTGAATCTCTTCTCGCGTCTCGCGTGTCTGCGTGGAGTGGCGCCGGGACCGATGGTTCGGGTCCCGGCGCTGGAGAGAGGGGCACCTGCCGGCTTCGTACCGGCGGGTGCCCCTCACCCTTGGTACGTCAGGCCTGCTCGGCCGGCGCCTCGGTGGCGGGAGCCTCGGCGGCGGGGGCCTCCTCGGCGGCCGGCGCCTCGGCAGCGGGGGCCTCCTCGGCGGCGGGGGCCTCGGCGGCGGCGGGGGCCTCCTCGGCCTTCTCGCCCTCGATGAGGTCCTTCTCCCAGGCGGCCAGCGGCTGGTCGGCGCCCGGCTCGGCCTTGGCGTCGCCCTTGGCGACACCGGCGCGGGACTTCAGGCCCTCGGCCACGGCGTCGGCGATCACGCGGGTCAGCAGGGTGACGGAGCGGATCGCGTCGTCGTTGCCCGGGATCTTGTAGTCGACCTCGTCCGGGTCACAGTTGGTGTCGAGGATGGCGACGACCGGGATGTTGAGCTTCCGGGCCTCGCCGACCGCGATGTGCTCCTTCTTGGTGTCCACGATCCAGACGGCGCTGGGAACGCGCTGCATGTCGCGGATACCGCCGAGGGTCTTCTCCAGCTTGTCGTGCTCGCGCTGGAGGACCAGGAGCTCCTTCTTGGTGAGGCCGGAACCGGCCACGTCCGAGAAGTCCAGCTCGCCGAGCTCCTTCAGACGCTGAAGGCGCTTGTAGACGGTCGAGAAGTTGGTCAGCATGCCGCCGAGCCAGCGCTGGTTCACGTAGGGCATGCCCACGCGGGTGGCCTGCTCGGCGATGGCCTCCTGGGCCTGCTTCTTCGTGCCGACGAAGAGGACGCTGCCGCCGTGGGCAACGGTCTCCTTGATGAACTCGAAGGCGCGGTCGATGTAGTTCAGCGACTGCAGGAGGTCGATGATGTAGATGCCGTTGCGCTCCGTGATGATGAAGCGCTTCATCTTCGGGTTCCAGCGGCGGGTCTGGTGACCGAAGTGGACGCCGCTCTCCAGCAGCTCCCGCATCGTGACGACGGCCATTGCCGTGCTCCTCAGGTGTTACGGCCCGACAGCGGCACTGCGTCGCAGCGATCGCCCACAGCCGGGTCAGTCTCGGTTTGTCCGTGGCGGCCAGGTGACAGCCACGCCTGACGCCCCGAACGTGCCGAGCCGCTTGCGCCCGCTCGGCCGGGGGCCGGTCGGGCTCGGCGGACCGAGCGGCACTCGCACCTGGCGGGGCTGCGGACGAACCGCGTCCGGCCGCCGGTGGCGGGGCGTGCGAAGTCGACCCGGCGGACCGGGTCGCGTGTGAAGTGTACGGGAAGCGCCGAGCGACGGGCGACTTCGCGAGCGGCCGGGGGCCTGCCGAGGACCCGGGAAGAACCTGGGAACGGCCGGGACGGGCGGGTCGGCGGGGGTGCCGACGGGCGGGTCGGCGGCGGTACCGGCGCCGGGGTCTGCGGAGCTGGGGAGCGTGCGTGCGTCGGTCGGCGCCTGCCCGCGGTTGGCCACCGGTATGCCGCTTGTACACCGGATGGCGGCGTCCGTACACCCGTTGGAGGGGCGGCGGTCGACGCGGGGGCGGTTTGTCCACAGGAATCCGGATCCGGGTGGTGTGGGGGCGGCCGGGCGGCGAGCCTTCGCGCATGACTGCTCGTGCGTGGTTCGTCGGGATTCGGGGGCTGGTCGCCGTGGGGGTGGCGCTGGGGGTGGTGGGGGCGCTCGGGATGCCGGGGGCAGCGGCGGGGGCGGCAGCGGGGGCGGCGGGCGGCTCGGGCTCCGGCAATGGCAGTGGCTCCGGCAGTGGCTTGGGCCCGCGCGGTGCCCGGGCCTGGCCGGTGGGCGGGCCCGGCGGGGTGCTGGGGCGGTTCGAGCCGCCGGCGAAGCCCTGGGCCGCCGGGCACCGGGGAGTGGACCTCGCCGCCGAGCCCGGGGCGGAGGTCCGGGCGGCGGCCGCCGGGGTGGTCACGTTCTCCGGGCTGGTGGCCGGACGTCCGGTGGTGACCGTCTCCCACCTCGGCTCGGGGTCTCCCCCGCTCCGAACCACCTACCTGCCGCTCACCGGCACCCTCCCGGTCGGCACCGCGGTGGCCGCCGGGCAGGTGATCGGCCGGCTCGCCCCGGACGGGCGGCACTGCGCCGCGCGCGACTGCCTGCACTGGGGGCTGCTGCGCGGGGGCCGCTACCTGGACCCGCTGGCCCTGTTCGGCGCGGGTACGGCGCGGCTGCTGCCGCTGGGCTCAGAACCGCTGGGGGCCGAGCGGCTGCAGCCGTCGGAGGCAGAGCAGGCGGTCACGCCCGGCTGAGGCCGTGCAGCGCGAAAGCGACGGCGGCGGCCGCGATCTCCTCGGGGTTCTCCGCGTTCTCGGGATTCTCGGTCGGGCAACCGGCGTGCTCCCCGGTAGTCGCCTGCTCGGCTCGACGGACGGCCGCCTCCACGACCCCCTGCAGCAGCACCGCGGCGAGCCGGGGCCGCTCGTGGCCCAGGTCCTCCAGCGCCCGGACGACTAGGCCGGCCAGCCTGCCGTGCGCCGCCCGGATCCGCTCGCGCGCGGCCTCGTCGAGCTCCAGCGCCGAGATCGCCACGATCGCACGGTGGCGCGGGTCGGCGGCCAACGCCAGCTGACCCCGGACGTACGCCTCGATCCGCTCGGCGGCGGTGTCGCAGCTCCCCATCCCGGCCTCGATCTCGGCCGCCCAGAGCGGGAAGTCCACCTCGCAGAGCGCCTCGACCACGGCGGCGCGGGAGCGGAAGTACTCGTAGACCGAGGAACGCGCCAGCCCGGTACGCGCGGCAAGCGCGGGGAAGGTCAGGGCCTCCTTGCCACCCTCGGTGAGCAGGGTGCGGGCAGCGTCGAGGAGTGCTGCTCGCTGCAGCTGGCGATGCTCGGCCACCGTGGCCGCTCGGATCTTCGGCACGCTCCCACTGTACGGAGCCCTGCCCGCGGCCGATAAGGCGCCGCGCATGCGGAGGAGGCAGGGGCCCGCCGGGCAGGCCCGGCCTGTCCGGCTGAACCCCGCGCCGCCGGATCGGGGCGCTACGGGATCGGCGCGCGACCGGATCGGCGCGCGACCGGATCGGCGCGCGACCGGATCGGGGCGCTAGCGGACCTCCGAGAGCTTGGCGCGCAGCTGGAGGACGGACTTGGTGTGGATCTGGCTCACCCGACTCTCCGTCACCCCCAGCACCTGCCCGATCTCGGCAAGGGTGAGTCCCTCGTAGTAGTAGAGCGTCACGACGGTCTTCTCCCGCTCGGGAAGGGTGTTGACCGCCTGGGCCAGCAGTCTGCGCAGCTCGCGGTCCTCGGCCACCTCGACCGGGTTGTCCGCGCCGTGGTCCTCCAGGGTGTCCATCAGGCTCAGCCGGTCGCCGCCCTCCCCCACCGGGTGGAGCAGCTCGTCCAGGGCCACCACGTTGGCGAGCGACAGCTGGCTGAAGATGGCGTGCAGGTCCTCGATCGCGATGCCCATCTCGGCCGCGACCTCGGGCTCGTGCGGCGTCCGGCGCAGCCGGGCCTCCAGCGTCGCGTACGTCCGCTCGACCGCCTTCGCCTTCTGCCGCACCGAGCGCGGGATCCAGTCCAGGGCGCGCAGCTCGTCGATGATCGCGCCGCGGATGCGGCTGATCGCGTAGGTCTCGAACTTGATGGCGCGCTCGATGTCGAACTTCTCGATCGCGTCGATCAGCCCGAAGACCCCGGAGGAGACGAAGTCCGCCTGCTCGACGTTGGAGGGCAGGCCGACCCCGACCCGCCCCGCCACGTATTTGACGAGCGGTGAGTAGTGCAGGATCAGCTGCTCGCGCAGCCGCTGGTCGCCGGTCTCCTTGTAGGAGCGCCAGAGCTCTTCGAGCGCGCTGCGCCCCTGGGTCACGGCGTCCGGGCCGGCCTGTCCGGTGTCCGCGGGCGTGGCGGCTGGTGTCGCGGCGGATGTGTCGGCGGTTGTGTCCACCGGCGCGTCGCCGGCGCGGACCGCCTCGGTGCCCCGGGTCGCGTCCGCGGGCTGGCCTGGCACCACCGTCGGCCGGCCGCCCTGGCGCGACAGGCCGCCCATCGCCCCCGCCGACTTGGACGGGAACTCGGTCGCCGGGCGCCGCTCGGTCCTCGGCCCTCCCGAGGACCGAGCGCCACCGGTCACTCTGTGTCCGGGAATGTGTGTGGGCATGCGTTGGTCTGCGCCGTTCTGCCGAGTCATGTGCTGATAGGGAAGGCATGTGGAGCGTAGCGTGACCGACTCGCTGCAAAGCGCTACCGCCACTCGGTCGTCCCCCGATCCGGTGGCGTTCACTCACCGGATCCGGGCACACGAGCGGAAGACCCGGATCAGCAGGTCAGCCGGGCGGTTCGGACACGCCCTCCCTCGGCGCACGCGCGTTCCCTGCTCCGACGCTCACCTCCTCCGCACCATGCGCCAGTGCGCGCCGTGTCGCTCGACGTAGCCGAGCGAGCCCAACTCGTAGAGCCGCTGGAGCACTTCGTCCGGCGGGAGCCCGGACTGGCGGGCCAGTCGTTCGACCGGCGCGCCCTCCGCCGTCGCCGGTACGGCTTCCAGGACCCGGGCCACCGGGGGCTCCAGCAGGTCGCGCGGCAGCACCGGTCCACTGCGCTGCGGGGCCAGGTCGTCCCCGATCGCCCCGATCAGCTCGGTGATCTCGGCCGCGTCGGTGACCAGGGCGGCGGCACCGCTGCGGATCAGGGCGTGCACCCCGGCCGAGAGCTCCGAGGTCACCGGGCCGGCGACGCCCATGGTGTGGCGGTTGAGGTCCCGCGCCCGCCTCGCCGTGCTCAGGGCTCCGCTGCGGACCGCCGCCTCGACCACCACGGTGCCCCGGGTGAGCGCCGCGATGACCCGGTTGCGTAGGACGAAGCGGAAGCGGTTCGGGTGCTCCCCGGGCGGGAGTTCACTGACCAGCAGACCCTGGACGCCGATCCGCCGGATCAGTTCGGCGTTCCCCTTCGGGTAGGCCACGTCGACTCCGCAGGCAAGCACCGCGACGGTCATCCCTCCGACGGCGAGTGCGCCGCGGTGGGCGGCCGCGTCGATCCCGTAGGCGGCGCCGGACACCACCACCCAACCGCGCTCGGCCAGTTGGGCCGACAGTTCCCCGGCGACGTGGGCGCCGTAGGCCGTGCAGGCCCGGGAGCCGACCATCGCGACCGAGCGGAGCGCGAGCAGCCTCAGCGAGCCGGTGCCGATCGTCCAGAGCCCGATGGGACGGCCGTCGCCCAGGTCATCGAGTTGGCTGGGCCATTCCGTGTCCCCCGGAATGATGAACCGCCCACCGGCGCGCCGTACCCGTTTCAGGTCCATCTCCGGGTCCAGCCCCGGGAGTCTCGCCTGGTACCCGGCCAGGCGGGCGGAATCCAGCCCGGGGTGGTCGGGCACCGTCCCGTCCCGGATCGCCTGGACCACGTCGACGGCGGGGAGCCGGCCGAGCCAGCGGCCGACCACCGCGTCCCCCGGTTCGCTGAGCCGGCTGAGCACGACGCGGGCGAGGCGCTCGGGATCGGGCGCTGCCGTGGCGTCGGTGGGATCGGTTGCTGGCCCGATCCGGAGCCGGGGCCCGAGCCCGGCTCCGGCTCCGGCTCCGGCTCCGCTGTGGGCTTGGGGGTGCCTCACCAACCGGTTCATGCCTCGCCCTCCGCGTTCTCCGTCTACTCGGCACGTGTCCCGGGCCGGCCGCCGTCCGGCGGGCCGCCGCGCTGGGCCGGGATGCCCCCGAGCCGGCCGGTGCCCCGTTCGGTCAGCGCCAGCCCGTGCTCCACCCCGGTGCGCAGGACCAGGGCGGTGCGCAGGTCCCGCTGGTCAGGCCGGTCGCGGCCGGCGAGGTCGGCGACCGTCCAGGCGACCCGGAGCACCCGGTCCAGGCCCCGGGCGGTCAGCAGCCCCCGCTCCAGCTGGCGTGCGACATCGTTGAGCGCGCCGGGCGCGAGCTGCCACCGCGTGCGCAGCTCGTGGCCCGGGACCTCCCCGTTGGTCCGCCACGGGGTGTCCGCCAGCCGGGCCGCCGCCCGCTCCCGCGCGGCCAGCACCCGGGCCGCGACGGTCTCGGTGTTCTCCGCCGTGGTGTCCCGCTCCATGAGTTCGATCCTCGTCACCGGGGCGACCTGGACCTGGAGGTCGACCCGGTCCAGCAGTGGCCCGGAGAGCCTCCCCTGGTAGCGGCTGACCATCACCGGGGTGCACTCGCAGCCCTCGCCCCGCCGTGAGTGCCGGCCGCACGGACAGGGGTTGGCGGCCAGGCAGAGGAGGAAGCGGGCCGGGAGCCGGAGCGACCCGGCCGAGCGGGCGATCACCACTTCGCCCGACTCCAGCGGCTGGCGCAGTGCGTCGAGCACCCGGACCGGGAACTCCGGCGCCTCGTCCAGGAACAGCACGCCCCGGTGGGCCAGCGAGACGGCGCCCGGTCGCGGCAGGCCGCTGCCGCCGCCGACGATCGCGGGCATCGTGGTGGAGTGGTGCGGGGCGCAGTAGGGCGCGGTGTCGATCAGCGGGCGCCCGACCGGGAGCAGGCCGGCAACCGAGTGCACGGCAGTGACTTCCAGCGCTTCCTGCTGGGTCAGCGGCGGGAGCAGCGAGGGCAGCCGCTCCGCCAGCATGGTCTTGCCCGCGCCCGGCGGACCCTTCAGGTAGAGGTGGTGTCCTCCGGCGGCGGCGATCTCCAGGGCTCGCCGCGCCTCGTACTGGCCGGCCACGTCGGCCATGTCGAGGCGGGCCGCCTTGTCCTCGGACAGGCCCCGCACGCTCGCGCTGGGCAGCATCAGCCCGGCCATCAGCGGGTCCGGTCGGCCTCCGATCGGATCGGGCGGCTCCTCCGGCGGCGGCGCTCCGGTCAGGATCGCGACCAGCTGGCGCAGGCTGCGGACGCCGATCACCGTCACCCCGGGGACGAGTGAGGCCTCGGGCGCGGTCTGCTCGGCGACCACGACCCGTTCGTAACCGGCATCGGCGGCGGCCAGCACCGACGGCAGCACGCCGCGGACCGGCCGCACCCGGCCGTCCAGCCCCAGCTCGCCGATGATCAGCAGCTCGGCGATGGACGACGGGTCGAGCCGCTCGGCGGCGGCCAGCACGGCGCAGGCCACCGCGAGGTCGAAGCCGCTGCCGCTCTTGGGCACCGAGGCGGGGCTGAGGCCGACCGTCAGCTTGCGCTGCGGCCAGGCCTCGCCGCTGTTCACCACCGCGGCGCGGACCCGGTCGCGGGACTCGGTGAGCGCCTTGTCGGGCAGGCCGACCAGGGTGAACGCGGCCACCCCGGGCTCCAGATCGGCCTGGACCTCGACGATCACCCCGTCGACGCCGACCAGCGCGACGGAACAGGTTCGGGCGAAGGCCATCTCAGACCACCCCCCGCAGGTGGTCGACCAGGGCCGCACCCCGCGCCCGGTTGACCACGGCGACCAGGTCGATCCGCACCCCACCCGGCGGGGCGGGCGGCCAGTGCGGATCCGTCGGCGCCACGTCGTCGTCGGCCCCGGCCAGCCGGGCGAAGTGACCGGGCCAACGCTCGGCCATCCAGCGCTCGGCCAGGCGTTGCAGCCGGGCGGCCTTGGCCTGGTCGATGGCCTCGGTGGGCTGCTGGAAGCCCCGCTCGGAGCGGGTCTTCACCTCGCAGACCGCCACGGTGTCGCCGTCGAGGGCGACGATGTCCAGCTCGCCCTCGACGCAGCGCCAGTTGCGGTCCAGGATGCGGAGCCCGGCCTCCGCGAGGCGGCGGGCGGCGACCCGCTCCCCGTAGCGGCCGAGCGCGTTCCTGGTGCTGCGGTCCGGGATCCCCCGCGGCTTCTTCCCGGGCGCGGCCTGCTCCGGTACGGCCGTGTCCGGCGCGGTCGGGTCGGCTACGGCCGTGCCCGGTGCGACCTGCTCCGGTACGGCCTGGTCCTGCTCGACGGTGTGCTGCATGGTGACCACCTCCGCCGAGGAGGCTGCACCACCGCGCACGGCGGGGCCCGGAAATTCCGTTTCCCTGTGGATAACTCGGGCCTGTGGACAACTTCTGTCACCCGCAGGGGTGAGAAGCCCCGATCCCGCGAAATTCGGCTGGACAACGCGGGCCGGAGTCGTTCAACGTCAGTTCCCGAAGCCGGACTCGTCCGAGGGCAGCTCCAGGTCGCTCTTAGCGAGTTCCTCGATGTTCACGTCCTTGAAGGTCAGCACCCGGACCTTGCGGACGAACCGGGCCGGCCGGTACATGTCCCAGACCCACGCATCCGCCATCGACACCTCGAAGAACACCTCGCCCTGGACCGAGTGCACCTGCAGCTCGTAGTCATTGGTGAGGTAGAACCGTCGCTCGGTCTCGATCACGTACTTGAACAGGCCGACGACGTCCCGGTACTCCCGGTAGAGCTTGAGCTCCATCTCGGTCTCGTACTTCTCGAGATCTTCGGCACTCATCCAGGCGTCCCCTCAACTTGTCACGTCCACCCATTGTGGACCACCGCACCCACGGTCAGAGCCGCACCGGGTCCACCGGCGGGCCCTCGGCCAGCAGCCGTGCCAGGAAGTCCGCCAGACCGGCCGGATAGACCGTCTCGCCGGTCCCCCTCAGTTCCTCGACCGTCCACCAGCGCGCCGCGAGCAACTGGGCGTGCTCGTCCGCGCCCATGCCCGAGTGGTCCAGGCCCGTCTCCGTGGTCCGGGCCAGGTGGAACCACTGTTCCTGCTCGAAGCGCTGTCCCTGAAAGGAGAACGACACCGTGCCGTACGCCACCAAGGGCCCCAGGTCCACGCCCCGCAAGCTGGTCTCCTCCGCGAGCTCCCGCTCGGCGGCCTCGCGCACGTCCTCCCCTGCTTCCAAACCGCCCCCGGGTGTGAACCACCATGTCTCCCCCGGGACGGCCGGGTCGGCGCCCAGGAAGAGGAGGATGCGGTCCAGCCCGTCCAGCAGCAGGATCCGCGCCGCCCGGCGACGCTGTGCTGTCATGGCTGCGCTCCACGCTCCTTCCGTTCGCATCGGTGGCGCTACCGATCCTGCCACCCGACGCCGCCGTTCGGGGCGATGTTCGCCAGAGCGGCCCGCGCCGCGACGGCCCCGCTCAGGAGCTGCGCCCCCGGCGGAGCCGGCGGGCCAGGCCCGCCACCCCGCCCACCGCCGAGGTCACCAGGATCAGCGCCGCGCCGGCGACGGTGGCGTAGGCGGCGGGCTCCAGCGGGCCGGGCTGCGACGCCCTCGGCCCCGTGAAGCCGTCGAAGGCCGTGGTCCGGTCGAGCAGGCCCGTCCGGCCGAAGGGCTTCAGGGTGGCCTCGACCTTGGCCTCGATGACGTCGGCCGGGACGGTCCCGCCGTCGACCTCCAGGTGGGTGCGGGAGTCGAGCGAGCCGACCCGGTTGTCGCCGAGCAGGAACAGCCGGCCCTGCGGCACCGTCACGCTGAACGACTCGCCCTGGCGGCCCTGCGTCGCGAGGTAGGGCTCGTCCACCGGCTGTCCGTTGACCGTCAGCCGACGGTTGTCCCCGCTGGTGGCGACGGTGTCCCCGCCGACCGCGACCACGCGCTTGACCATGAGCTCGCCGCCCCAGGCCTGGTCCCGGAAGACCACCACGTCCCCCCGGCCGACTTTCCCGCCGTCGGCCTTGCGGGCCAGCACGGTGTCTCCGACCTGCAGCGTCGGGTGCATCGAGGCGGTCGGGATGTTGTACGGCCGGTAGTCGATCGCGATCAGGGCGAAGCCGCCGATCATCAGCACCAGCCCGAGCGCCAGCGCGACGCCCTGCAGCACCGCGGCGAAGCGACGGCGCTCACGGGCGGGCGCGGCCGGGCGGTCGGCCGTCTGCTCCACGACACTGCTCATCGACACCGTCCACCTCTGGCCTACCGGAGAACACCACTGGCACGCCGGAGGCACCGGCGGGAACGCCGACGGGCCGTGGCACGTCCGAGCAGATTACTCGTCGGTACCACGGCCCGCGCAAGAGTCGGGGACAACCCGGTGGAGCTCAGGACTCCTTGCGGCGCTCCACCCGGACCCGCACCCGGCGCACCAGCGGAAGCAGGGCGACAGCCCCCACCGCACCGACCACGGGGGGCGCCATGGGCGCGGCCGCCGCCAGGCCCTTCTGGTCGAAGGTGTCCGGCACCGACAGCGTCGACCAGTGGTTGATCGGCCAGGCCACCACGAAGGCACGCCCGATCACGTTGTCCACCGGGACGGTGCCGCCGCCCGGCTGGTCCATGTGGAAGCGGGAGTCCAGCGAGTTGGCGCGGTGGTCGCCCATCACCCAGATCCGCCCCTTGGGTACCTTGACCGGCTGGAAGGGGTGGTCACCACAGGGGGTGTTACCCGGGTAGACGTACGGCTCGTTGAGCGCGACGCCGTTGACCTTGACCGGCCCCTCGCCCTCGCACTCGACGGTGTCCCCGCCGACCGCGATGACCCGCTTGATCAGGTCCTTCTCATTGGTGGAGGGCATCAGACCGACGAAGCTGAGCACGTCCTGAACGCCGCGGACGAAGGAGTTGCTGCTCTGCTGGGTCGGCTCGTCGTTCAGCCAGCCGCCCGGGTCGTGGAACACCACGACCTCGCCACGCTCGGGCTCGGCCCCGAACCAGGGGGTCAGCTTGTCCACCAGGACGCGGTCGCCGACCTGCAGCGTGTTCTGCATCGACTCCGACGGAATGGAGAACGCCTGGACGAAGAAGGTCTTGATCACGAGCGCGAGGATCAGCGCGATCCCGATCAGGATCGGCAGCTCCTTCCAGAAGGAGCGCGGCTTGCGCGGCTTGGCCGGAGACTCCGACTCCGATCCGTCCACCGACCCGGTCTCCGGGTGCGAGGGTTCCGGCGAGTCCTCGGCCCCCGTGCCCTGCTCGTCGGCGGTCTGGGCCGCGGCGTCGTCGACCGCGGCCGAGGACGCCGAGGACTCGGCGGACCGGGCCACCCGACGACCTGGGCCTTCGGGCTCTCCGGCGCCCGAACGGGCACCGATCACCAAATCCCCCACAACGTCTCCTCCCTGCTGTGCGGACGCCCGCGCGCCCGCGCTCAGAGTGCCGCACAGCGGGCACCACGCTCACCATGACCATGAACGCCTCAGGGCTGCCCACCGCGGGCTCCCCTGACACCAGCACAGTCTCGGCGCGCGACCCGGAACCACTCCCGGCCGCACCTGCACTTCTCTATCACTCCAAGGCATCCGGCTCGCGGTCCCACACGCGAGGCCCGGCCGGTCGGCGGCCGACGCGGCTCACTCCGGAGGCCGCCCCGGCCGACGACCGACGAGCGGAAGGATGCCCAACACACCCATAACGAGCGGAGGTTCCACAGGAACCGGCCCAACGCCCACGGATTCCGCGGTAGTTCCTCCGGCCTGCGGAGCCCGGGCGAGAGAGGAGAGTGAACTCGGCACATCTAGCCTCCGTGTTTCGGTTCGCGTCGGCTGATCTGGGGTGATCCCTGTGTCGGGGGTTGTGGGGCTGCCGTGGGACGTTGGGCATGCCGAGGGC
>NZ_JBVIRY010000059.1:0-38320 GCF_055575795.1 Kitasatospora sp. NPDC034023 | reverse complement strand
CACCCCCGCCCGGGTCCGGCGCGGGTTCCGCAACATCCGCACGACCCTGCCCTGCCCAGCCGCTGTTGCGAGACCCTCCCGACCCGGACCCGGGCGCCCACCCGGGCAAACCAACCGCCACCGAGCACCCGACCACAACATCGGACTCGCCCTGGTCACCAACCAGTAGCGAACAGGCAGGCGAGAGTCCGAACGCGACAGAAGATCATCACCGGAGGTAAAACAACAAGCTTTGATCTTGTGGCGGATCCGTCCGGTGGCGGTTGTCGTGGTGATGGCGCACTGGCGGGTCAGGGCCCGCACTACTGGCGGGAGGGGGATATTCCGACCGTGCACTATTCCCCGGCTCCGTAGGCCTATTGGCCCCAGGGGAGTGAGTTCTATGGCTCCAGACAGCGAGCTTCGGGGCGTAATCTGAACGACCGTCTGGCCCTGCCCATCGCCGCTGGGCGACGGCGTCCTTGCATGGATGTGCCGGTCCGTCGAATCTGGGAGGTATCCGCTCGAATCCGGACTGGACCACGCCCGGCCGGTCAACAAGGTACTGGTCGCTGGTCGTCGTCCGCGGCGCCGGCATTCGCAGCGCTGTTCGGTGCCAGGGAGCGGATGCGGGGTATCGGTGAGGGCAGTAGCCAGAGCAGTGACAGGGCTCCGCCGACAGCGGCGATGAGGAGGGTCGCCCTCAGGCCGATGAGGGTGGCGAGCAGCCCTCCGACGATGGCGCCGACGGGACGTGTGCCGTAGTTGATCGTGCCGTACGCGCCCGCTACGCGACTGCGCATGCTGTCGGGGATGACAGCAGCCTGGAGAGAGTTGAGGTTGACGTCAAACAGCATGACACCAAAGCCGGACAGGAATTCGGCCGCGGTCAAGGCGCCGGCACGGAGCCAGAGCGGGCCGCCTGCGGCGGCGGCAATAGCGATCGGCGCCGGGAACAGCACCGCGCCGACGACGATGCTGCGCCCCACGCCGAACCGTCGCGAGATCTTCGGGGCGGACACCGCGCCAAGGAGGGAACCGGTCGCGCCGATCCCGAACGCGAGGCCGATTGCTCCCGCCGACAATCCGAGGCCCCGGTTGGCGAACAGCACGATCAGCCCACTGCCCGCGACAAAGGTGAAGAAGTTGACGGTCGCCGCACATCCGAGAGCCGCCCGCAGTACTGGGTGACGGACGACGAACGACATTCCCTCTCGGGCACGTTGCAACAGCGAGGGCGCCGCTGCATTGCCGGATACGGCAGGCGGTTCGTCGGCCGAAACCCGACCGACCAGGACTGCTGACACCAGGAAGGTCAGGGCATCCACAACGATGGTGACGGGTGCGGTCAGCGCCTGGACCAGAGCGCCGCCGATGGCCGGGCCAGCGACATACGATGCTGACCGGCTGGTGCTGAGCTTGCTGTTCGCGTCGACGTAGGACGCCCGCGGGACGAGGCGCACGAAGAACGGCGGATAGGCGGTGTTGAACAGCACCCCGGCTGCGCCCATCAGCAGCGCCACCGCGTACAACTGTCCCAGCGTCACCGCCCCTAACAGGTAGGCCACCGGAACACTGAGTAGTACAGCGGCGCGCACCAGGTCGGCAAGGACCATTAGACGGCGCTTGTGGGCCCGGTGGTCGACCCATGCCCCCAGGAAGATCGCGAGCAGATTCGGGGTCCAAATCAGTGCGGTCAGCCACGCCACCTGGTTGGCCGAGGCGCCCAGGGTACTGATGGCGATCAGGGGCAGGGCCAGTTCGGTGATCCT
The DNA here is from genome assembly GCF_055575795.1 of Kitasatospora sp. NPDC034023. Classification (NCBI taxonomy): domain Bacteria; kingdom Bacillati; phylum Actinomycetota; class Actinomycetes; order Kitasatosporales; family Streptomycetaceae; genus Kitasatospora; species Kitasatospora sp. NPDC034023. The sequence goes on along the minus strand of NZ_JBVIRY010000059.1, from coordinate 36,569 downwards.
GTCGCCGAACTGTGAGGCCGATTGACCGGCCCAGAAGCGGCGGAACCGTCGATCCCGCCACAACGATATTGCGGCGCCCTGATCCGGGCTCTTCACGACGTCTGCCCGGTCTGCTCCTCGGCACCTTCCGGCAGGACGTAGCGCATCAGCCGGACGCCGCGGCCGTCCGTGGGCCGCTCGGCCGGGTCGCGAGTCACGTACGGCGCGAGAATGCGCTCGATCCCGTCCTCGATGGCGGCGAGTTCCTCAGCCGAAACGACGACGCGGGTGTTGGCCAGCCCGGCGAGCCTGCGCCACACCGGATCGAGTTCAGGCTCGACCTCGGCAGCCCACTGGCTCGGGAGGTCTGCGTAGCGCAGGAACATCTGCTGCGACAGCACCCGTGCGGCTGACTGGCCTTCTTCATCGGCCGGGTCCTGCGGTGCCTCGAATCGGAAGCCGCGTGCCACGGCCTCCCACCGTCGCTGTCGTCGGTCCGGGCCTGGCTCACTGTCGCGGACCAGCCCAAAGCTCGCCAGGTGACGCAGATGCCAACTGGTCACCGACGGCGTCGCTCCCACGTCGGGCGCGAGTTGCGTCGCGGTCGCAGGCCCGTGCCGGTGGAGATGATCAAGGATCGCCAGACGCACCGGATGTGCCAAGGCGCGCATGGCTTGGGGGTCAGTAATCTCGATATCGCCCAGGTGATTATTGGAGCCCATGGCGTGAGAGTCTCCTCTCACAATTCGTGAGAGTCAACTCTCACACCGGTAGCGTCGAGTAGCAGCCGGTACATGTTCATGTGGGTCGGGTGTAGTCAGGCACCTGCGGCGACCTGTTGCCGGGCCCCGGTGTGGGCGAGTCGGTAGGAATGCCGGGGCCAGAGAAGCCGTTCACTGCCAGGTCGCCTCCTCAGCCCGCTTGTGGGCGTCGCCCTCGGCCCGGGCTGCGAGGTATTCGGCCCAGTCGCGTCGGGCGCAGGCGACCCAGCGGAGTGCGGTGTGGCGGTGCATCCCGGTCACGTCGGCGAGGATCGGGCTGGGGAGATCCGCGGCGAGGGCCGCCAGTGCCGCGTTGCGTGCTGTGCGAACCGGGATGCCGTGCCGGTTGAGCTTCTGGGTCATGCCGTGTGTCGAGATCGGCTTGCCGGGGACCATGCGGGGAAGAGCCATCGAGGGCCTGGGTGGGATCGTGAGAGCTGCGGCCGTAGCTGGGGCTGTTCGGCGAGGCGTCGCAGGAGCTCGGCGAGGCACGGGGGCAGCAGCACGGGGTGACGGCCCAGGACCAGGTGGGTGTGCTTGTCACCGACTTTGAGGTGCTCGGGCGTCAGGTGACAGAGGCGTTCGGTGGACGGGCCGAACAGCAGGGTGATCGCGCCGGCTGCCCGGACGTCCGAGGGCAGGGCGTCGTCGGTCAGGCAGCGTTGGAGGAGTGGCCACCGCTCGTCCTCGTCGAGCAGGTCCTGGGGTTCTTGCCGTGGGATGGAGGGGACGGTGAGCTCGCAGGTGAGTTGGCGGCCCGTGGTCCATTTCAGGAAGTAGCGGACCAGGTAGCGCCGCTGACTGGTGGCGCCGGTGATCCAGTCGTCGACGTGCTCCTGGGCGAGGTTGGCCAGGGCCAGCCCGCGCTGGTCTGTCCAGGCCAGGAAGTCCAGAGCGACGCTGATGCGGCGTCGCAGGTCGCGGTCGGCGGAGGCGGGATGGTGGCGGGTGGCGGCCCGTTGGCGGGCGCGTCGGAGCAGGAACCAGTGCAGGAATTGGCGGACGAGGTTGGCGTGCGCGGCTGGCCTGCCCGCGAGTTCGTGCTCCAGTTCGAGGTCCTCGTTGCGCGCATCCAAGATGCCTGTGTGGACGAGGAGTTGGCGAATGTAGCGCTGGTTTCGGCTGGGCGGCAGCTCGTCCAGCAACTCGTGAGTGAGTTCGCGCCCTTCGGCCGCGAGTTGAGCGAGGAGCCTGGTGTTCGGGCTCTCCTTGACCCACTGGATGGCGGGAAACGGTGAAGGGGCTTCCGCCAGCGCGGCTGCGAGCGGTCCCAGCTGCGGAGCGACGGTGCCTTCGGGCCCGGCCAGCAGGGCGTTGACCCGCTCGGCGAGGACGCAGTGAGCGCATCTGCCGCGGCTGTGGGGGTTGCCGGCCCGGCCGCACTGGCGGCAGGTGTAGTCGGCGGCGAAGCCGACACAGGGGCCGCAGACCCCGGTGCCGTCGTCGTCCAGCGCGATCAGCGGCTGGACCGTGCCGCAGCGGGGGCACGCGGCCGGTGACCGGAGCACGGCGGTGTAGCAGACCAGACAGACCGGTCCGATTGGCCATCGGGCGTTGACCGGCTTGGTCTGGCCGCAACGGGCGCATGTTTCCCCGGTTCGGGTGTGCCGGTAGCAGGTGCCGCAGACCGGCCGGCCCTCCCGGTCGCGGCTGACGCAGGGGCGGACACGGCTGCAGATCGAGCAGGTCGCCTCGGGGCCCTGGTAGCAGCCGTCGCAGAGGTCCGGCTGCCCGTCTCGCGCGTTGCGGGCGATGCGCTTGAGCTGTCCACACCGCCCGCACGGACGCCGTGGTCGGCGGTGACGGTTGTAGCAGAGGTGGCAGAGCGCGCCGTCCTCGTCGACGAGGGCGGCGGCTGCGGTCTTGCCGCAGTTCACGCAGGTGTGCATGGGCCGTTTCCAGCACTTTTGGCACAGTCCGCGCCCGTCCTCGCGTCGCACCACCGGGTGTCGGAGTTCACCGCAGTCGGCGCACTCCTCGAACGTGGCGGGGTCCGTGCGGTAGCAGCGGTTGCAGATCGGGCCCTCGGGGCGCCGGGCGACGACTCGCTGGCCGTCTCGGTGGCAGCGTACGCAGGTTTCGCGGTTGCGGCTTCGGGCGTCGCAGGATCCGCAGAGCCGCCCTTCGGGGCGGAGTTGTCGCAGGTCAGAGCGGATCTTTCCGCAGTGCGCGCATCCGGGGCGAACGACCGGATGGCCGGCTTCGTGCAGCACCTGGGCCAGCCGCAGCAGGACTGGCGGGCAGAGGGAACTGCCCGAGGTCAGTGCGTCGGGGTGGGCTGCCAGGTGATCGGCCAGTTGTTCCAGGAACCGTGCCGCCCCGCGTACGGTGATCGGCACCGCCGCTTCCAGGGCCGCTTCCGCGTCGGCGGTGCCGAGCACCGGCAGGGCTTTGGTGATCTCGCCGACAGCGGCGTTCGTGGCGGCTTCCATCCGTGCCGCCTGCGCAGCGAGCCGGGCGACGACCGACGGGGCGGTCGTCGAGAGGGCGGTCACAGGCCCTCCGGCCGTCGGATCGCGGTCCGGCGCGCGACCGGCAGCGGGCCGGGCGTCTCGCCGCCGGCGGTCTTGCGAACCCGGCCGAGCCGCTCGTAGAGCAGCAGGAAGCCCACCAGCGCGTTCCTGCCGAGGGTGACATGAGGGCGGTGTTGTTGTGGTGGTGGGGTGGGGTGGGCTGGGGTGTTGTGGGTTGGTTGAGACCGAGGCTGGGGTGGGTTGCTGTGGGGGTTGGTGGTGTTGGTCTGGGGTTGGTGGGGGTGTCGTGAGGATGGTGGGGGGAGGTTGGTGTCAGTGGTCGGGACGTTATGCCTGGGTGTCATGTTTTGGCTGGTCATATGGGGTGCTGGTTCCGCCTGAAGGTGGTTGATGGGGTGTAAGGAACCTCTGTTCTGGTCCCGGGCTGGGTGGTGTGGGTGGTTCGCGGTGGGGTTGGGGCGGGCTGTTCTCAGCCGGTGTGTGGCCACGACCGCGAAGAGGGGCGGCTGGTCAGCGTTGTCGGGGATGGGTTTCCGCGAGGTGGTCCAGTCGTACTTTGTCGAGGGTGGTTTTGGTGATGCGTTCGGTGCCGTCGAGGATCGCGGTCAGGGCGGCTTCGCGGATCAGGCGTGTGAGGCTTCCGATACGTCCGGCGGTGCGCTGGTGGAGATACGGGGCGTGGCGGGGAAGGCTGCCGGTGTGGTGGCGTTTGAGGTCGAGGGCTTGTTCGAGGTCGGTGATCAGGTCGGTGAACGGGCGGCGGTTGCCCTGCCGGGCGGGTAGGGCGCCGGCTCCTCTTCGCCTCGGATCGCCCACGGGCGGCCGCGCGATCACTGGGCAAATCTGCCGCATTTCCAGCCAATGGGTGCTCCCCCTCTCGAACAACCAGGCGGGCTGAGCGAATCCCCGGCATCAGACCTGTTCATGCCGCCCCCGCTGCTGACACTCTGTCCACTTGGTTGTGCTCCCCCTGTCCACCCCCGATCCGGAGGCTCCCCCCTTGTCCCCGCTGACCCGTCGCACCTTCCTCGGCTCGGCCGCCGCCCTCGGCGCCGCGCTGGGCATCGACGCTCTCCCCGACGCGGCCCCGAAGGCCGCGGCCGCGGCCGCGACCTCCGCCACCGGCACCGGCACCATCCGCGACGTGCGCCATGTCGTCGTCCTGATGCAGGAGAACCGCAGCTTCGACCACTACTTCGGCTCGTTGAAGGGCGTGCGCGGCTTCGGCGACCGCAGCGCCGTCACCATCGGCGGCAACGGCACCCCGGTGTTCGCCCAGCCCGGGCTGCTGTGGGGCCACCAGTACCCGTGGCAGCTGAGCACCACGCCCTCGACGGTCTTCACCAGCTCCGAGAAGTTCGCGCAGTGCGACCAGTCGCTCGACCACGGCTGGTCCAGCCAGCACAAGGCGTGGAACAACGGCCGGATGGACAGCTGGATCTCCGCCAAGCTGTCCGACCGCGCCATGGGCTTCATGAACCGGTCCGACATACCCTTCCACTACGCCCTGGCCGACGCCTACACCGTCTGCGACGCCTACCACTGCTCGATCCTCAGCGCCACCGGCCCCAACCGCACCTACCTGTGGAGCGGCACGATCGACCCGTCCGCCGGCGCGGGCGGCGCCGCGTACGACGGCGGAGAGGAAAAGGGCCTGCGCTGGCAGACCTACGCCGAGGCACTGCAGAACGCCGGCGTGAGCTGGAAGGTCTACCAGAACGCGGACGACAACTTCGGCGACAACGCCCTCGCCTACTTCACCCAGTTCGCCAACGCCCCGGCCGGCAGCCCGCTGCACGACCGGGGCATGGCCTCCGTCCCCAAGGCGACCGGCCGCACCCCCGACGACATCGCCGCCGCCATCCGGGCCGACGCCGTCAACGGCACCCTGCCCCAGGTCTCCTGGATCGTCCCCGACCAGAACTCCTCCGAGCACCCGGACGCCCCGCCGAACGACGGCGCACACTTCGTCAACCTGGTCCTCCAGGCCCTCGCCGCCGACCCCGACGTGCTCGACTCCACCGTCCTGTTCCTCAACTACGACGAGAACGACGGCTTCTTCGACCACGTCCCGCCGCCCACCGCGCCCGCCGGCACCCCGGGGGAGTTCTACAACGGGACCAACATCGGCCTCGGCTTCCGCGTCCCGATGATCGTGGTGTCACCGTGGAGCCGCGGCGGCTGGGTCAGCTCCGAGGTCTTCGATCACACCTCCGTGCTGCGCTTCCTGGAGACGTGGACCACCGCACTCGGCACACCCGCCCACTGCACCAACATCTCCGACTGGCGGCGGCAGGTCTGCGGCGACCTCACCGGCACCCTCGACTTCGCCAACCCGGTGTACGGGCTGCCGCCACTGCCCGACACCAGCGCGGTGATCGGCCGGTCCGGCTGCACCTTCCTGCCCAACCCCATCCCGACCAACAACACCATGCCCGCCCAGGAGCCCGGCACCAAGTCCGCCCGCGCCGTGCCGTACCAGCCCAACGGCTCGGTGGACCGGATCGAGTACGGCCCGAACGGCAAGATCCTGCTCTGGCTGCGGATGTCCAACGAGGGCCGGCACGCCACCAGGCCCGCCCACTTCTCCGCCTACGCCAACGCCCACCGCGGCGGCGGCCCCTGGCAGTACACGGTCCCCGCCCACGATCCGGCGAGCGGTACCGACGGCACCGCCCAGGACTACTTCAACGTCGGCTCGGGCTTCGGCGACGGCGCGTACGATCTCAGCCTCTTCGGCCCCAACCGCTTCCTGCGCCGGGTCGTCGGCAACGCCACCGGCGCCGGCCGGTACGCCGAGGCCACCAGCTCCTACGCCGCGGCTCCCGACACCGGCAAGCAGGCGATCTGGTTCACCCTGACCAACCAGGCCGCCTCCGGCCGCACCGCGACCTTCACCATCACCACCAACCAGTACCGCTCCGACGGCCCCTGGATCTACAGGGTGCCCGCCGGCGGCAGCGTCTCCGACTACTTCAACGCCGTCGCCTACACCCACGGCTGGTACGACTTCACCGTCACCGTCGACCTCGACCCCGCCTGGTCCCGCCGCTTCGCGGGCCACGTCGAGACCGGCGGGACCAGCATCACCGGCTGAGCGCACAACAGCCGGCCCGGTCCGTACCGTCGGCCCGCCCGGGCCGACGGCCTCGCGCTCACCCGCGTTCGGCCGTACGGTCGGCCCATGACACGCCGTCCGTTCATCCACCGGCGTTGGCCTGAGGTCGCCGCGTCACTGCCCCACCTCCCGCTGGGCGACGCCCCGACGCCCGTGCGCCCGCTGACGGGCCTGGGCTGCCGGTCCGAGCTGTGGCTCAAGGACGAGAGCGGCTACGGGCACGGGGGTTGGGGCGGGAACAAGGTCCGCAAGCTGGAGTGGCTACTGCCCGAGCTCCGACGCGGGCGCCCGCGGACCGTCCTGACCGTCGGCGGCCTCGGCACCAACTGGGGCCTGGCGACCGCGCTCTACGCCCGGGAGCAGGGTCTCGACGTCGCACTCGCGCTGGTCGACCACCCGGTGGACGACCACGTCCGCGCCCAGCTGCGACGGCTGCACGACTCCGGAGCCACCCTCCACTTCGCCCACACCAAGGCCCGGCTGCTGCTGGCCGCGCCCTGGCTGTTCGCCCGGCACACCCGCGGCCTGGCCCTGCCCCGCTACCTGCCGCCCGGCGGGTCCTCGCCGCTCGGCGCGCTCGGGTACGTCGAGTGCGCGCTCGAACTGGCCGAGCAGGTGGTGCGGGGACTGCTGCCGGAGCCCGGCTGGGTCGTGACGGCGGTGGGCTCCGGAGGCACCGCGGCCGGGCTGGCCCTGGGCCTGCGGCTGGCCGGCCTGCGAACCCGCGTCCTGGGGGCCGTGGTCAACGACACCCTCCGCCTCGACAGCGCCGCGCACACCCGTCTGGCGGCCAAGTCCCAGGCGCTCCTGCGGGCTCGGGGCGCTCGACTGCCCCGCATACGGCTCCGTGCGGACGACGTCGTCGCCGAGCGCGGCTGGCTCGGCCCCGGCTACGCGCACCCGACCGCGCGTGCCCGGGCCGTCCTCGACCGGGCGGCGTCCGAGGCCGGCTTGGAGCTGGAACTCACCTACACCGCCAAGGCGATGGCCGCGCTGCTCGACCTCGACGCGGCCGGACGCTTCGCCGACGGGCCGGTGGTGTTCCTCAACACCTTCGGCCCCCGGTGACCGAGTTGGCTGACGTCCCGGTCTTGGTGACGGACCTCAGCAGCAGCTCGATCGCCTGCCGGACCGAGCGAGGCGGCTGCGGCCCTCCAACGTTCGCGGCCCGGACCGCTGTTGTACCGTCCAACCATGATCGGCTCCGCGCTGGTGCGCCTTGCGACCTTCAACGTCCTGCACGGGCGGCAGCTCCTGGACGACGGCCGCCCGCCGACGACGGCCTCCGACACCACCACCGTGCACCCGCTCATCGAGGCCGTCGCGTCCCTGGACGCCGACGTGGTGGCGCTGCAGGAGCTCGACCGCTTCCAGGAGCGGTCGGGCCGGGCGGACCAGGCGCGGGCGATCGCCGAGGCGACCGGTGCCGCGGACTGGCGCTACGCCTCGGCGTTCCACGCCCGGTCCGTACCGGGCCGGACCTGGGTCCTCGACCGGTCCGAACCAGGGCTGCGGGTGTACGGTCCACGGGCGCCGGGGCACCACGGAGAGGCTCCCTCGCACGGCATCGCGCTGCTGTCCCGACTGCCGGTCCTGAGCTGGCGAGCCCGGCGGTTCAGCGCGCCTCCCGTCGCCCTGCCGCTGCGAGTGGCCGGGCGGAGGGGCCTCACGGTGATCCGCGACCATCCGCGCGCGGCGCTGGCCGCCGTCCTGCAGGGTCGGCGCGGCCCGTTCACGGCGGTGGCGCTGCACCTGTCGTTCGTCCCGGGGTGGAACGTCCGCCAGCTCCTTGCCGTGCACGGCTGGATCGCCGACCTGCCCCGGCCGCACCTCCTGCTGGGCGACTTCAACATCGTCGGCGCGATTCCCGCCGCCGCGCTTGGCGCGGCCGAGCTCCTCTCCTCGGCGAGGTCCTCGACGGCCCGGCCCGCCGCCCCGCCGCCCCGGCCCGGTTGGCGCCGGCTGGCCCGGGTCCGAACCTTTCCGTCACACTGCCCACTGGTGCAGCTCGACCACGTCCTCGCGGCCGGACTCGCGCCGCACCAGCCGGATTCGGTGCGGGCGCCCCGCATGCCGATCTCGGACCACCGGCCCGTGGTGGTCGAGCTGCACCTGTAGTCCCGCCGCCGCACCCCGCCCCGCTGAGCCGCCCGGGCCCGCCCGCCGTGAGGCGGGCCCGGGGCTGTCGCCCGTCAGCCGGCGGCCGCCGTGGCGGCCGTGGCGACGGTCACGGCCGTGATGGCCGCGACGGCGACGCGCATGTTCCGGATCGCCTGGGTGACGGGCTCGCCCGCCCAGTCGCCCGCGGCGATCTCCGAGAAGCGCAGCTCGACCCGCGCGCGGGGGAGGTCGGGGAAGGCCAGACCGTGCAGCCGGGCGGCGTGCAGGAGCGCTATCAGGGTCGCGGTGCGGGTGTCGGGCGTCCCGTGATGGCGGATCACGGCCGCGAGCCGCTCGCGGAGCTCACGCTCGACCGAGCCGTCCGCCTCCGGATAGCGTCGGACCGGGAAGAGGCCGAGGACCCGGTGGCGCTCCTCGACGACCAGGCCGCGCTCGCACAGCCGCTCCACGGTGGCACGGACCGCCGTGGGGTGGTCCTTGGTCAGCCAGTCCGCCGCCTTCGCCTTGCCGGGAGCCTTGCGCGCGACCCACTCGGTGAGCCGCTCCAGCCGCTCGTCGAGCAGCGGGTCGCCGGTCGGGGTGTGGTCGGTGACGCTGAGCCGGCCTTCGTCGAGCGCGACCCGGCCGGCCAGTGCGAGGTCGGCGAGGAGGCCTCCCGCCACCGCCCATCCGGCGCTCGAACCGTCCTTCGCCACACCGGACTCGTCGTCCAGTGAGAGCAGCATCAGCTCCTCGGCGAGGGTGACGTGCATGTGCCATTCCTTTCCCTGTTCGGACCGGCCACCCCGCAGCGCGCCTACCAGCCGCCGCACCTGGGTGTCCTCAGCCAGCAACGCCCCGCCCGCGCGGCCCTGTTCCCCGACCCGCCTCCGCTGCCGGACAGGTCCGTCTTCCGCAACGGGTGCAAGGGTGGCGCGGGCTACCGATTCGGAGTTTTCGCCCAGGCCAGGGGCCTGGTGAACCATCCCTGCCGGTAAATCGTCAGCATTGGTAGGCCGGGGGTCCGAACTGCCCGCCACCCAGGGCCGAGGTGACCCGCAGCCGTACGACTCGACACGGCACGGCCCGAAGCATACAGACAGCTCAGGAGATCAGATGACCTCATCCGAGACCTTCTCGGCCTTCTACTCGTCACTCGGCGCCGCTGCACGGGCCCCCGGCGGAGCGGGGGTATCAGGGGAGGGGCCGGCCATGCCGCCCTGGCTGGCGCAGGTGTCGGAGGTGCTGTTCGACGGAATGGACGCCGGCACGGCGACGGCTTGGGCGCGCCGTGTGCACCGGGAGTTGGAGCGGTTGAACGGCAGGGTGCCGTTCAGTGTGGTCCATGACTGGTACTGCTCCGCCGTCGGCCCGATACTGACCGAGGCGAGTGCACGGCGTGGCGGGTCGGCCGCGCAGCACCAAGCCGTACTGGCTTTGCACGCACGGGCCATGGACGACGGTCCGATCGACGAGAGCACGTGGCGCACTGCGCTCGAACCGGAGCTGCGGGAGCTCTTCCGCGACGCGTACCCCTACGCCGAGGCCTACGCCACGGCCGCTGCTGCCGCGGGCTCCTATGCGCTGGCGAACGGCTACAGCGAGGCCGCGGCTGCCCGGTACGGCGAGACCTACGCGGAGCTCAACACCGCAGCCAACGTGCGTTCCCATGCCGACGCGAACGCCCTGGCCAACGCGGCCGCCGTGGCGGCGGCGTACGCGGCGGCGGACTCGGCCGCCTATGCCGCGACCTATCCGTCTGCCCGGATCCGCGCAGTGGTGCGGGTACATGCCGACCGGCAGGACGAGCGCGGCGAGCACGCCACCTGGGCGCGCCTGGCCGACGGCCTCGCCGCCGGCCTGGCCCGCGCAGACGCGGCCTGAGCCGGATCGACCCGGCACCCGGGCTCGGGTCCGAGCCCGGGTTCGGGTTTCGGGTTCCGGGTCCGGGTCCGAGCCGGCTCAGCCCTTGAGCGGCCCGCCGTTGATGGCGACCCGGCGCCCGTAGCGGGTGTGCGGGTAGTAGTCGTACGTGGCGTGGTGCTGAACGCAGCGGTTGTCCCAGAACACCAGGGTGTTGGGGCTCCAACGGATGCGGCAGGTCAGCATGGGCCGCTGGGCCGGCAGGGCGAAGAGCAGGTCGAGCAGGGCCCGGCTCTCGTCGGCCGACAGCTGGGGGATGCGGGCGGTGTAGGCCTTGTTGACGTAAAGGATCTTGCGGTCGGTCTCGGGGTGACGCACCACCAGCGGGTGCTCGCTCTTGGGTATCACGTACCCCTTGGGCGGGGTGTAGCCCTGGAAGGCGACAAGGCCGTCGTGTACCGCGGTCAGGCCGTCGAGCAGCTCGCGCATCCTCGGGGACAGCATCTCGTACGCCAGGTGCATGTTGGCGAACAGGGTGTCGCCGCCGCTGCCCGGCTCCGGCACGCGGGTGAGGTAGAGCATCGACCCGAGCGAGGGTTCGGCGTCGGCGGTGCCGTCGGCGTGCCAGCCGTTGCCGGCGACGTTCGCCGCCTCGGCGCTGGTGCTGATCTCCAGGATGTACGGATCCGCGTCGACCGGGGGCGGGTTGACCGGGCGCAGTTCGCCGAAGTGCCCGGCGAAGCGCTTGTGGTCCTCGTCCGTCAAGTCCTGGTCACGGAAGACGAGGACGTGGTGGTGGAGGAACGCCTGCTTCAGTTCGGCCAGTTGCTCGTCCGACAGCTCCTGCGAGAGGTCGACGCCGGAGATCTCGGCACCGATCACCGGGGTGACCGAGTCGACGGTGATGGTCCGGTACTCCTTGGCGGGTCGGGTGGTGACGGCCTTGACGGCGTCCAGTTCGTACTGCTCCATGACGTGCTCCTGTGGTGTAGGGGTCGGTGGCGAAGCCTGCGGATCGGGTGTCGTCACAGCCCGCGGGCCAGCAGATCCGCAAGGATCAGCCGACCGAAGGCCAGGTTGCCGTGGATGGAGTCGTCGGCCTCGCACAACTCGGGGCGCTGGAAGCCGTCCGGTCCGGTGGTGCGGGCGCGGAGGTCGACGATCTCCACGCCGAGCGCGTCGAGCGCGCTTCGGACCGTCTCCTGCGCGGCCATGAACACCGCCGGGTCGGACTGTTCCGGTACCCGCTGCGGCGGCAGCACGGCCAGCGCCCGCAGGCCCAGACCGAGTGCGTGGCGGTAGAAGGCCAGCGCGTCGCGGACGGTGGCGCGGACGATGGCCTCGAACAGCGGCCCGGACAGGAAGCCCGGGGCGAAACCGCCGTCGCGGTGGCGGTAGATGCGCCAGTTCTCGCTGGTGGCGACGTAGTGCGCGCTGAGACCGAAGGTGGACACCAGCGGGACCGCGAGACGCCCGAGGCCGTCGACGCCCATGTTGGTCAGGAAGCCCCGGTAGTACTCGTCGGCCTCGGCCTTGCGGAACACCACGTCGTGCTCGCGCGGCTCGAAGAAGTCGTCGGTGAACTCGCGCCCGGCACCGATCGGACCGCCCTGGAACGGGATCCGGGCCGCCTTCGCGGCTCGTCCGATCGGACCTGCGTGCGAGTCGCCCAGCAGCAGGAACCTAGCGGGGGCGGTAGTAGTCGAGGACGGCGTCGTCACAGCTGTCGCCTCCCTTCAGCTCCGCCGCCGGCTTGCCGGTTCGCACCGGTGGCGCAGCGGCAGGGGGCCCCGACAGCGCGGTCATGAAGTGGCGCATGACGAAGTCGACGCCCTCGGGCGCCACTTCACGCAGGTTCGGCGCGTAGAACCTGCTCCGGAACGGGAGACCGGTGATGAGTTCGTACGAGGGGAAGTAGTCGACGTCGTCGAGGTCCTGGGCCAGCTGCCCGGCCACCGTCCGCAGCAGCGACTTGGAGTAGGTGTTGGCGGTGAGCACATGGCCGCCGGTCGCGGTCGCGGTCAGCGGGTTCGGTGAGACGGTCAGCAGGACCCGCAGCCGCGGATTGGCCTCGCGGGCCAGTGCGATGGCGTCCGCCAGGTCGCGGTAGACCTCTTCGAAGGTGAACTGGTGGAAGACGTGGCGGTCCGGGTCGAAGGTGCCGCGCACGGTCCCGGGGCAGGACGGGAAGACGGTGCCGTCGGCGTCGTCCCGCCACGCCTCGGTCAGACCCAGGGTGAAGATCAGGCAGCCGGCCTCGGTGACGGCGTCGCGGATGGCGGCGAGGGTCGCCCCGCGGGCTGTCAGCATCTCCTCGGCCGAGGCGTAGCCGCCGGGTTCGACGGACGGGCGATACGGGTCGTGGTACCTGCCGTCCTCCAGCCACGCCTCGGTCGGCGGGGTCGTGCGGCCGAAGGCCCAGGAGAGCCACTGCCGTAGCACGGCGGCGGTGTAGATGGTTCCGGTGCGGAACGAGAACCACCCGTAGTGGCGCGCCCTGCGCTCCTCCTCGGTCAGCCCCGGCGGGGCCGGCTCCGCGTCGTACCAGTTCATGCCCCGCTCCAGCAGGGCGCGGCCGATGTGTGCGGCGAAGCAGGACCCGGCGGTGAGGACCGGGTCGTCCTGCCCGATCGCGAACGCGGGCGTCCACAGGTCGTCGATGGCGAGCGGGTCCGGCTCGGCCACGGCGGAGCGCCAGAACGAGCGCGCCGGTAGTGACTGGTAGGGGTTCACGAGGGATGGTCTCCGATGGTCGAACGGCGGCGGAGGTCGGACGGAACGTCGGTATGGGGGACGGGACGTCGGTGTGGGACGGCTGGGAGACTGGTGCGGGCCGGAGGCCGGTGCCGCGGTGTCGCCCGGGACGGGTGGCCGGGAGCCCGGGCGGCGCCGGGGACGGGGCCCGGAGCCGCCCGGATCCCGGTGCGCAGAGCGCGCCGGGATCACGTCCAGGGGCGGTCGATGCGATCTCCGGGCGTGTCGTCCGACGCCGCGTCGCTCACTTCCTCGTTGATCGCTGCGGCCACCGCGTGCACATGAGGCGGGCGGACGATGCCGTAGTGCGTCGTGTCGAGCCGATGCCAGGTGCTGGGTTCCGGGAGGTGCGGGCGCCACAGCTCCCGCTGCTTCTCCGGTGAGCCCAGCGAGGGCAGGCCGTTCACCGACCGCTCGGCCAGCCACAGTTGACTGGGGGTGGCGCTCAGCAGCGGCATCCGGTACTCGGCCATGCTCCGCAGGTTGGCCCGGCAACACCGGACCAGGCGTTCGGCGTATCCGTGCGCCTCGGGACCGGCCGAAGCGGACCCGCCCTGGCTCAGCTCATGTGCGAACACCGCCTGGAGCTGTGCCTCGTCGTAGTCCTGGAAGAGCGCGCCGGCACCGGGCGGCGGCGGATCGATCAGGTGGATGCCGTGGACCGGTCGGCCGATCGCCTCCGCCTCCGCGGCCATCCCCATCGCCGCCCAGGCGCCGAAGGACCAACCGGCCAGGTGCAGCCGCCGGGTGTCGTCCGCGAAGCGCGCTCGCAGGGCGGCGGCGTAGCGGCGTGCCCGCTCGGCCAGGGGCCAGTCCGCGGTCCCGGGCCGTCCCAGCGCGGGATCGGCGATCAGACAGACGGTCAGCCGGGGGCCCAGCGCCGACACCAGGGACCGGTAGGCCTGGATGTCGCCGCCGACCGGGTGCACCAGGCACAGCACGTCAGGTCCGGTGCCCTGTTGCCAGACTTCCGGAACCACGTCCTCCGAATCGACCGCCCCGGCGGGTGCCGCCTCGGCCAGCCGGGTCAGGATCTCGGCGAGGGAGACCCGGTGGCTGAGCCGAGACAGTTCCAGCTCGACGTCGAAGTGACGTTTCACCACGCCGATCAGGTCGAGCAGGGTCAGCGAGTCGACGCCCAGGTCGTAGAGCGAGGCGTCGGGATCGATGTGGTCGAGATCCAGCCAGGCGCACAGCCACTCGCCGAGCAGGACGGCCGCGGTCCCGCCTGCCGCGTCGGCCGCCGTGGTGCCTTCGACGGACACCGGCGTGATGCCTTCGGCAGACACCGGCGTGGTCCCGATGGTCCCGGTGGGCACGGTGGGCACGGTGGGCACGGTGGGCACGGTGGTCCCGATGGGCACGAGGGCCTGGGCGCCGGGCGCCGCGTAGAACACGCGGGACTCGTGGATGTCGGTGGTGGAGACCAGCACCTGCGGCAGTTGCAGTCCCATGGCGTGCGCGAACACCCGCTTTCCCTCGGCCACGGTCAGCCCGACCGACAAGTGGGCCCGGTGGCGTGCGTCGGTCAGCGGCGCGCGCAGCGCCATGCCGGTCTCGCTCCACACGTCCCAGTTCACGCTGAGCCGGACCGTGGTCTCGGCGTCGCCGGACCGGTACTGGGCGAAGCCGTCGAGCAGGCTGTTGGCGGCCGCGTAGTCGAGCTGGCCGACGCCGCCCAGTTCCGCGGACATCGACGAGCAGTAGACTGCCACCTCCGGCCGGTAGCGCTCGATCAACTGCTCGACCAGCAGGGCACCCTGCAGCTTGGCGGCAGAGGCACGCCGCATCGCCTCGGCGTCGCGCCGGGCGATCATGCCGCCGCTCGCCACCCCGGCGGCGTGGATCACGCTGTCGAGGCGGCCGGTGCGACGGCCGATACGGGCCATGACCTCCTCGGGTGTCGACTCGGCGAGATCGGCTTCGACCAGTTCGACCCGGTCGGCCCAGGGCGTCAGCTCCTCCGGCAGCCGAGGACGTCTGGCCAGCAGCAGGACCTGGGCGCCGCCGTGTTCCAGCAGCCAGGCGGCGATGCTGCGGCCGATCCCGCCGGTGCCGCCCAGGATCAGGTGCACGCCTTCGGCGGGCAGCCCGACGGGGCCGGGGCCGGCCGTGGACACCGGCAGCGTGACCTGTTCCCACCAGTGGCCCCGGCGGAGAGCCAGCCGGCGCGGAAGTCCGGCCGCGTCCGCCGTGGTGGCAGCCTCGGCCAGCAGCGCCGCCAGCGGTGCGGCCCAGTGGGCCGGGTCTGCGTCGGGGAGGTCGAGCCAGTGGCCCTCCGCAGCTCCCTCCTGGGGTGCCACCTCGGCGGCACCGGCCAGCAGGCCCGCCTCCGGCCGCTGTACCGGTCCGTCCACCGGCCTCGCCCGGTACGACAGCCACCACGGCCTCAGCCGAAGTGGCCCGGCGGTGTCGGCCATGGCCCGCACCAGGGCGGCCGGAGTGTCCAGACAGGCCCAGCGGGCCCGGGCCAGGCTGTCCCGACCGACCGGGCCGCCGATCCCCAGCGGCAGCGCGTGCAACCAGTCGATGCCGTCGTCGCCCGCGCCCGTGCCCGCCAGTGCGTCGAGCAGCCGACCGACCGAGGCGGGGTCGGCCGGGTCGACCTCGAAGACGTCGTCGCCCCGCCGGGCGAACGCCTCGGCGGCGCTGACGCGCACCACCCGGGCGTAGGCGGCTTCGAAGGCGCGGACCGCGTCCGGGTGCGCCGGTCCGTCCGTGAGCAGCACCAGCAGCCGGGAGGTGCGCGAGCCGATCGCCGTACCCGCGCGGCGCAGCCGTGCCCAGTGCGGCTGGTGCAGCCAGGCGTCCTCCGGAAGGCGCTGCGGAACGTCGGCGGCGGCTGGACCGGTCCGGTCCGGTGCCGCCGCGGCGCGGGGGAAGTCGAACTCCGCCAGCTCGAAGGCGGGCGGCGGGAAGTCCCACGGTGCCTGGGCGGGACCGGCGGGCCGGACGATCCGCTCGCCGGACAGCCAGGCGGCGGCCGCCTCATCCGTGGTGAGACCTTCGATCGGAACCGGCGCCCCGGTACGGGTCTCCACCGCTCCCGCGTCCGTGCTCTGGTCCGCAGTGCGCAGCCAGGCCACGGCGGCGGAGACGTCGGGGCACACCGCTGCCAGCCGTCGGCGACGTGCGGGACGGCCCGCCTGGAGGTGGCGCAGCACCTGCGGATAGGCGGAGGGCCGGGCCTCCAGGTAGTCGGCGATCCGGGCGGCGTCGGCGCGCAGGCTCGCTTCGCTGCTGCTGGAGAGCACCAGACAGGGGAGCACGGAGGTGTCCGGGGCCGCTTCGCCCGCCGCCAGGCCCGCGTCGCCCCCCGTCCCCGCGGCCGGCCTGTCGGCCTCGAGCACCAGATGGGCGTTGGTGCCGCCGATCCCGAAGCTGCTCACCGCCGCGATCCTGTCCCGGTCCGTGGGCCAGGGCCGGGCCTCGGTGGGTATGTAGAACGGCGTGGGGTCGGCGCCGAGCTGCGGATTGAGGGCGCGGAAGCCGACGTTGGGCGGGATGACGCCGTGGTGGACCGCGAGCGCGGCCCGCACCAGCCCGACGACTCCGGCCGCCGCGCCCAGGTGTCCTATCTGGCTCTTGACCGAGGTCAGCGCGCAGTGGCCGGACCGGTCCAGGTCGAAGGCCTGGCGCAGTGCGCCGACCTCGACCGGGTCGCCGAGCCGGGTGGCGGTGCCGTGGGCCTCGACATAGCCGAGGTCGGCGCCGCTGCGACCGCTGCGGCGCAGAGCGGCGCGAATCACCTCGCGTTGCCCGGCGAGCGAGGGGGCGCTGTAACTGAGCTTGTCGGAGCCGTCGTTGTTCAACGCCGAGCCGGTGATCAGGGCATAGACGGTGTCGCCGTCGCGTTGGGCCAGGCGTAGCGGCTTGAGCACCACCATGCCGACGCCGCTCGCGCCGATGGTGCCGCTCGCGTCGTCGCTGAAGGGTCGGCAGAGACCGTCCACGGAGAAGATGTGCTGCGCCTGGTGGTGGTATCCGTCGGTCAGGGTCGGGTCGACCAGGACTCCGCCCGCCAGCATCACCTCGGCATCGCCCTGGCGCAGCAGGCCGGCGGCGACATGGACGGCCACCAGCGAACTGGCGCAGGCCGCCTGGGTGGTGAAGGCGGGACCTGTCAGCCCCAGGTGATAGGCCGCCTTGGTGGCGAGGAAGTCCTTGTCGTGGTGCAGGGCCAGTTGGAAGCCGTCGGGCAGGCGTTCGGGGTCGGCCTCGCGAAGCATGGACTGGAAGTAGGTGTTCTCACCGGCTCCGGCGACCAGGCCGACGCGCAGACCCGACGGGTCGGCGATCCCGGCGTGTGCCAGTGCCTCGACACAGCTCATCAGCAGGTGCCGTTGCTGGGGGTCCATCAGCCGGGCCTCCTGCCGGCTGATGCCGAAGTGGTCCGGGTCGAAGGCCAGTGGGCCGTCCAACTGGCTGCGCGCCCCGACCAGGCCGTCGGCGGCGTCGAAGTGCTCGATGCCGATGCCGCCGGTGGTGACCATCCGCCAGAACGCGGAGAGATCGGACGCGCCCGGAAGTCGTACCGCCATGCCGACGATCGCGATCGGCTCGTCGACCGCGACGGGTTCGGCTACGGCGATCGGTTCGGCTACGGCGATCTGCCCGGCGGCGTCGGCCGGCGCAGCGGTGGGGACGACGGTTGCGGCGCGTGGGGCGTCGTCGTCCGTGGCCGGTGCCGACCGGTCCAGGAAGTCGGCCAGCGCCCGTACGGTGACGTGTTCGAACAGGTCGGCGACGGTGAAGCGCAGGCCCAGTTCGGTGGTGCAGCGGAGCTGGAAGCGCATCAGTCCCAGGCTTGAGGCTCCGGCGTCGAAGAAGGTCTGCCCCGGGTCGATCGCCGCACCGGTGACCGCCTCGAACGCCTCGGTCAGCAGGGCTTCGCGCGCCGACAGGCCGGTGCTGCGGGCCGTCGGCCGGCGCAGTTCCCGCCCGGCAGCGCGCAGGGCGCCCCGGCGGTCCAGCTTGCCGCTAGGGGTCCTGGGCAGCTCCCCCACCAGCCGGAAGCGGGCGATCCGGACGTGGCCGGGCAGCAGCGGCGCCAGGTGCGCGGTGAGGTCCTGGGCCGTGGGCGCCTTCCCACGGCACTGCAGGCAGGCCACCAGTTCCTCACCTTCGCGGACCACCACGGCGTTGACGACGTCCGGGTGCCGCAGCAGGGCCGCCTCGACCTGTCCCAGCTCGAGCCGGTGTCCGCTGAGCTTGATCTGGTCGTCGTCCCGGCCCAGGAAGTGCAGCAGACCCTGCCGGTCGAAACGGGCCCGGTCGCCGCTTCGGTAGCACAGGCCGAGGCCGGGCAGCTCGACGAAGCGCTCGTCGTCGAGCGCCGTGTCTCCCAGGTAGCAGCGCGCCGCCATCGTGCCGCCGATCAGCAGGGCGCCGACGCGGCCGGGGGGAACGGGCTCGTCGGCCTCGTCTACCACCGTCAGCACCGCGTTGGCCACCGGTCGGCCGATGGCGGGACGCTCCGGCCACCGGGCCGGATCACCGTCCAGGCACAGGCTGCTCACCACGTGCGTCTCGGTCGGGCCGTAGTGGTTGAACAGCCGTGCGCCCGCGAGGCCCGCGAACCAGCGGCGGATCGCCTCGGTGCACACCAGCTGTTCGCCGGCGGTGACCACCTCCCGCAGCCGCGAGGGGTAGCGGCCCAGGTGAACGCCGTGCTCGGCGAGGAGCTGGAGTGCCACGTAGGGCATGAAGACGCGCTCCACACCGGCCGTCTCCAGCTGCTCCAGCAGCGCGGGGGCGTCCTGCCGCCAGCCGGGCTGCACCAGGTGCAGGCAGCCGCCGCCGCACAGCGTCCCGAAGACCTCCTGGAAGGACACGTCGAAGGAGAGCATGGAGAACTGCTGGGTGGCCGCCGCGGCCGCCAGTCCTCCCGACTCCGCCTGCCACTGCAGCAGGTTGCACAGGGTGCGGTCGGACACCTGCACACCCTTCGGGACACCGGTGGAGCCCGAGGTGAACAGGGTGTAGAGCGGGCGGGTGCCGCTGTGCGCCGGGCCGGCCGGGTCGGCGGCAGTGGGTGCGGCCGTCGTGGTGGCAGGTGACAGCACCACCGGGTGGCGCACGATGCGGCCCGGGTCGACGGCGTCGAACTCCGGGTCACCGCCCGGTGGGAGCAGCACGCACAGCGGCTCCACCTGGTCCAGCACCTGCCGGCGCAGGGCCGGCGGATAGGACGGGTCCAGCGGCACGATGGTCACGTTGAGCCGGGCCAGTGCCAGCAGCGCCACCACGTGCTCGACCGACGGACGCAGGTGCAGCGCGACGCAGCACGGACGGTCGTCGTCCCCCTCCGGCAGCGGGTGGTCGGCCCGCAGCTCGGCGGCCAGCGCCGCCGCGTGGGCGTCGAGAGCGGCGTAGCTCACCGACCGGCCTTCGGACATCAGGGCCGGTGCGTCGGGTGTGCGCGCGACCTGCAGGGCGAAGCCCTCGGCCACCGTCGTCCAGGTCGGCGCCGTCGAGGCGCCGCGACCGGGCTTCGGCAGTCCGCGGCGGTAGGGTGCCACGAGCTCGGCCGGGGTC
Organism: Kitasatospora sp. NPDC034023; assembly: GCF_055575795.1. Lineage (NCBI taxonomy): Bacteria > Bacillati > Actinomycetota > Actinomycetes > Kitasatosporales > Streptomycetaceae > Kitasatospora > Kitasatospora sp. NPDC034023. Next base: position 16,983 of record NZ_JBVIRY010000059.1, on the reverse strand, counting down.
GCCGTCCCGCCGTCGGCGAGCAGGTCCAGGCCCCGCCGGAACAGGCCCGCCATGGCCGCCACCTCGGAGGCGTCGAAGCGGTCGTCGGCGTACTCCCACAGGCAGTCGAGCCCACCCGCGTGCTCGACCACGGACAGCGTCATCGGGCACTTGGCCTCGGCCGGGGCCCACCACAGCGGGCGGGAGGCGCAGTCGGGCAGGGCCAGCGCACCGAAGTCGGTGTTCTCCAGGACGAACAGGTAGTCGAACGGGGAGTCGCCCCCGGCCGGCTCCCGGTCGGCCAGGACATCGGCCAACGCCACGTCCTGACGGTCCAGCACCTGGCGGGCCCCGGCGCTCAGGCGCAGCAGCTGGCCGCGCAGGTCCTCGCGGGGCGCGACGGCCTGCGGCAGCAGCACGGTGTTGGCGAACATGCCGACGCTGCCCTCGAACTCCTGGACCGGCCGGTTGGCCACCGGAGCGGCGATCCGCAGCCGGGTCCCGCCGGTCCCGCCGTACAGGCTCCAGGCGAAGACGCCGAGCAGCAACTCGAAGCGGGTCATGCCCAGTTCGGCACAGAGCCGGTCCACGGCGGCGCGCCGCACGACGTCGAGCGAGGTGTGCAGCAGGCGGGCACCGGAGAAGGGGGGAGCTCCGGCCGGGGCCCCCGAGTCCCGGTCCGCCGCCTCGTCCGACCGGGCGTAGTGGGCCCGCAGCTCGGCTCGCTGGGCCAGATAGGCGGGGCTGCCGAACCAGTCGGCCTGCCAGGCGGCGTAGTCCAGCGGGGTGGGCACCGGGGTGGTGTCCGTCCGCCACGTAGCCTCGGCGGCGCCGTCGTGCGCGTGCCGGTAGCCGGACGACAGGTCGTCCAGCAGGACGTTGAGCGACCAGCCGTCGACCGCGATGTGGTGCAGATGGAGCAGGAGCACCCCTCCGCCGCCCTGCGGCAGCCAGCAGGCGCGCAGCATCCGGGGGTGTGCCAGGTCGAACGGCACGGCGAAGAAGCGGTCGGCCACGGCGCGCGCGCCGTCCTCGCCGTCGGCGCCGGCCGCCTCCGGGCCGGGGTCGGTCCACGGGTCGTAGGCGTGCCCGACCACCTGGCGCAGGCCCTCCGGCGCGGCCTCGAAGCCGGTGCGCAGGGCCGCGTGGTGCCGCACCAGTGCCCGCAGCGAACTGCGCAGCGCGTCGGCGTCGACCGTGCCGTCCAGCCGGAAGGCCAGCTCCACGGCGTAGGCACGGGACCGCGGCGCCCGCTGCTGCAGCAGCCAAAGGCGCTGCTGCTCGCTGGTGGCGGGCGCCGAGCGGGCCCGGGTGGGAGCGGGCGGCACCGGGTAGGGCGAGTCGGCGGCGGATCCGGCTTCCGCCACGGCCTGGGCGATCTCGGCCATGTCCCCGGTCAGCACGCGCGCCTGGGGCAGTTCACAGCCCCAGCGCCGGCGCACCTCGAAGCGCAGCCGCAGGGCCTTGAGCGAGTCGCCGCCGGAGGCGATCCAGCGGTCGTCCAGCCGCAGGTCCGGTACCCCGAGCACCTCGGCCGCCAGGTCCAGCACCTCACGCTGCCGGGCGGTGGTGGCCGCGGCGTCCGGGCGGTCGCCTTCCGGGCGGCGCCAGGGCCGGTCGTCCCGGCGCAGCAGTGCGGCCTGGTCGACCTTGCCGTTGGCGTTCAGCGGGAGCGAGTCCACGAGATAGATGTGATGCGGCCTCATGTAGCCGGGCAGCCCCGCCGCCAGATGGCGGTCGAACTCCTCGAACGGGACCTCATCCCCGAGCACGACGTACGCCAGCAGCTCGTTCGGACCGTGCTCCCCGGCCCTGCGGGTGCAGACGTACGCCTGCCGCACCGCCGGATGCGTGACGATCTGCCGCTCCAGCTCGCCGGGCTCGACCCGGAAGCCGCGGACCTTCACCTGGCGGTCGGCACGTCCGACGTACTCGATCCGGCCGTCGGCATCGGCGCGCACCAGGTCGCCGGTGCGGTAGTGCGTCGTGCGGCCGTCGTCGTACCAGGTCAGCCGGACGAAGCGGCTCTCCGTCTCCTCGGGCAGGTTGCGGTACCCGGCCGCGAGAGCGGCACCGGCCAGGTGGAGTTCGGCCACCTCGCCGCTCGCCGCAGCCCGGTCGCCGCCCGGGACCACCAGCACGGCCTCGGTCTCCGGCAGCACCCGTCCGATCGGGACCACGTCGCCGTCGAAGTCGCGCGGGATGGGGTGGCACAACGCGAAGGTGGTGGCCTCGGTGGGGCCGTAGACGTTGTGCAGCCGGGTGGGGGCCGTCGCGTTGTGCCGGTACCAGCGGCGGATCATCCGGGCGTTGAGCTGCTCGCCGCCGACCAGCAGCTGTCCGACCCCGGCGAAGCAGGACGGCTCCGTGTCCACCACCGCGTTGAACAGGGCCACCGTGACGAACGCCGTGTCGATGCGCTCCCGCAGCAGGGCGGCCGCCAGCTGATGCGGTGTCTGGACGGCTTCGTCGCCGAGGACGACGCAGCAGCCGCCGGTCAGCAGCGGTACCCAGACCTCGAAGCTGAGGGCGTCGAACGCCGGATTGGACAGGCAGGCGTAGCGGGCGCCCTCCTCGATGCGGAGGTACCCCGGCCTTGCCAGCCGCAGGATGCCGGCGTCCCGTACCTCGACGCCCTTGGGACGGCCCGTCGTGCCCGAGGTGTAGAAGAGGAAGGAGACCGGTGCCCCGGTGAAGACCGCCGCGGGGTCGCCGGGTCCGGCCGCGAGCAGCGCCGCCGCCTCCAGCGGGCGCACCCGGCCCGGCAGGTCGTCAGGTGCCGTCCCGCCGTGGATCAGTGCCACGCTGGACGAGTCGGTCAGGATGTGGCGCCGGCGGTCCGCCGGACTCTGCGCGTCCAGCGGGACGACCTGGGCGCCGAGCCGCAGGATGCCCAGCATGGCGCAGACGAGCTGCCACGAGCGCGGCAGGCAGACCGCCACCGCCTGGCCGGGGCGCACGCCGGCCCGGCGCAGCCCGTGGGCCACCGCCGCCGCGGCGGTGTCGAGGCCGGTGTAGTCCAGCCGGACGCCGCCGTCGACCAGCGCGACGGCATGCGGGGTGCGTAGGGCCTGCTCGTGCACGGCCTGGGCCAGGCCGGTGGCCGAGGGCGTGACGGGTACGGCGCTCTCGGTACGCATCAGGCCTCCACGGCGGACGCGGCGGCCGGCTGTCCGGTTGCGGGCGCAGCCGGGGACGGCGGCGGGGGAGCCGGGAACCGGGCCAGTTCGGCTGCGATCAGCTCGGCTATCCGGGGCACCTCCTCGCTCTCCAACAGGTCCCAGTGGCCGCAGGCGACCGGCTCGACCAGCAGGCCCCCGCCGGCGCGCCGCTGCCAGAACGCGCGCACGGCACGCGCCTGCTCCTGGGCCTGCTGCTCTTCCTGTTCCCGGAGCCCTTCCCCGGTGCCGTCGCCGATGCTCTCCCCGGCGGCCTCGACCAGCACCAGCCGGGCCGGTGAGGGCAGCGCCTGGTAGCCGCGGGCGGTCATCCGGTTGTGGTTGTAGATGCGGAAGTACCGGTCGATCTGCTCGTCCTCGATGCCCGGGTACATCCCGTTGAACCTGATGAGCTTGTCGCGGAAGTCCGACATCTCCACGGGCGCGATCGCGGCGAGCTGCTCCGCGTCCTCGGTTCCGTGCGTGTCGAGCAGCACCACGCTGAGCCGGGTGTGCCCGGCCAGGGCCAGTCGGCGCCCCATCTCGTGGGCGACCAGGCCGCCGTAGGAGAGCCCGCACAGCACCAGCGACTCGTCCGGCCGGGGGTCGACCAGGGACAGGTACTGCTCCGCCATGGCCTCGACCGTGGGCAGCGGCGTCTCCCCGGGATTGATCCCGGGCGACTGCACGCCGAGGACGCCGACGTGGTCGGGCAGCGCCGCGGCCAGCGGCAGGTAGCAGAAGGCGGTGCCGCCGGCCGGGTGGATGCAGACCACCCGCTGCTGTCCGTCCCCCTCGCGGAACTCGACGAGGTTGCCGTCCGGTGCTCCCGACGCCCCCGCCCGAAGCCGTTCGGCCAGGGCCTCGATGGTCGGGTTCTGCACGATGTCGCGGATCGGCAGCGTCTCGCCGAACTCCTCGCGGACGGCCAGGGCCACCTTGATGGCGGATATGGAGGTACCACCCAGATCGAAGAAATTGTCGGATATTCCGATGCCGGGATGGATCAGCACCCGCCGCCAGATGGTGTGCAGCGCCATCTCCACGTGGTCCCGCGGGCTCGCGGTGTTGACCTGGGCACGGGTCGCGGAGCGGGCCGCGGCCAGCAGCGCGGCGCGGTCCAGCTTGCCGCTGCGGTTGAGCGGCAGCTGCGGCAGTTCCACGAAGAGCGCGGGGATCATGTAGTCCGGCAGCCGCCGCGCCAGTGCGGCACGCCACTCGTGCGGTCGGCGCGGCTCCGCGTCCCCCCGGCCCAGGCCCGCGACCAGGCGCAGTTCGCCGGTGGCGTCGCGATCGGCCAACACCGCCGCCTCCTGCACGCCGGGGAGGGCCAGCAGCGCGGCCTCGATCTCCCCCGGCTCGATCCGGAAGCCGCGCAGTTTGACCTGGTCGTCACTGCGGCCGAGGTACTGGGCATTGCCGTCCGGAAGCCAGCGAGCCAGGTCGCCGGTGCGGTACAGGCGTTCGCCGGGCACGAAGGGATCGTCGACGAACCGCTCGGCGGTCAGGTCCGGGCGGTGCAGATAGCCCCGGGCCAGGCTCGCCCCGCCGAGGTAGACCTCGCCGGCCACCCCGGTCGGAACCGGCCGGAGCCGCCGGTCGAGCAGGTAGAGGCGGGTGTTGTCCAGGGGGCGGCCGATCGGGCACTGCCGGTCCAGCGGCTGCGGGTCGGTGTAGGCGGTGCTGTAGAGGGTGGCCTCGGTCGGCCCGTAGCCGTAGCAGATGCGCAGGCCCGGCAGCGCCTGCCGGATGCGGTGCAGCGCCCTCTCCGGGAGGGACTCCACCCCGGTCAGCAGCTGACGCAGCACCAGCCCGTCCAGGCGTGCCTCGGGGTCCTCGTCGATCCACTTGACGTAGGACGGCGGAAGGAACGCCTGCACGATGCGGTGCTCGCGCATCCAGCCCAGCAGTTCCTCGGGGTCGCCGCGCAGCTCGTCGGGGACCAGGTGCAGCACGGCGCCGGTGGTGAGCGGCATCAGCAACTCGTGCACCGAGGCGTCGAATCCGATGCTCGACCAGGCGGAGGCAGCCTCGCCGGGGGTGGCCCCGAACCGCGCCAGCCAGGTGTCGAAGAGGTTGGTGACGCTGCCGTGGGTCACCGCCACGCCCTTGGGGCGGCCGGTGGAGCCCGAGGTGTAGATGACGTAGGCCAGGTGCGACGGTCCGACGGTGATCCCCGGCGCGTCGTCACGCTCCGCCTCGGCCTCGACCGCCCTCAGGGACTGCCAGCCCTCGGGCGGGACGTCGGCGTCGCTGAGCACCAGGGCCGGTACGGCGTCCTCGACCATCGCGGCCAGCCGCTCGACCGGCTGCCCCGGATCGAGCGGCAGATAGGCGGCGCCCGCCTTGAGGATGCCGAGGACACCCACCACCAGCTCGGTCGAGCGCCCGGAGTGCAGACCGACCACCTGGTCCGGGCGGACGCCGCGGGCGATCAGCGCGTGCGCCAGCCGGTTGGCCCGCTGGTCGAGCGCGGTGTAGTCGAGCCGCTCCCCCTCGCAGACCAGGGCCGGACCGGCGGGGCGGGTGCGGACCTGGGCCTGGAAGCGCTCGACCAATCCGATCGGGGCGGCAGCGGCAGGCGCTTCGAGCTCGTCGGCGCGGTCGTCCCGGCGGGCACGGTCGGCGCCGCTCCAGTCCGACAGCACCCGCCGGCGCTCCTCCTCGTCCATGAGTGCCAGATCGTCCACGCCCAGGTCGGGCCGGTCGACCAGCTGGGTCAGCACCCGGCGTAGATAGCCCGCGTAGCGCTCGGCCGTCTGGTGGTCGAACAGCGCGCTGGCGTAGTCCAGGTGGCCGACCACCCGGCCGTCGTCCTCCTCGGCCAGCGACAGGGCCAGGTCGAACTTGGCCCCGGCGTAGGGGATGCCGAGCGGCTCGACCTCGATCTCGGGCAGGGCCAGCAGGCCCTTCCTGGAGGGATGCCAGGCGAACATGGTCTGGAACAGCGGTGTGTGGGCGGTGCTGCGCGGCGGGTTGACCAGCTCCACCACCTGCTCGAACGGCAGGTCCTGATGCTTCAGGGCGGCCCGCAGCGCACCGCGCACCTGCTTCAGCACGGCCGACCCGGTCGGCGAGTCCGACAGGTCGACCCGCACGGCGAGGGAGTTGACGAAGAATCCGATCAGGTCCGAGAAGGTGCCGCGGCGGCGGTTCGCGGTCGGGACGCCGACGACGATGTCGGTCTGACCCGTCAGCTGTGACAGCACCACGGACCAGCCGGCCAGGACGGCCACGAACAGGGTTCCGCCCTGCTGCCGCGCGAGCGCCTTGAGGGCGGCGCCGAGTTCCCTGTCGAAGGAGACCGGCACCCGGCCGCCGCGGTAGTCCTGCTCCGGCGGGCGAGGGCGGTCGGTGGGCAGTTCGAGCAGGGACGGCGCGCCGGCGAGGGCTTCCCTCCAGTGGGCGGCCTGCGCCGCCGGTTCGTTCCCGGACGCCCACTCCTGCTGCCAGCGGGTGTAGTCGGCGTACTGCAGGGGCAGCGGTGTCAGCGGGGAGTCCGTGCCGTCCCGGAAGGCCGTGTACAGCGTTCCGAGTTCGCGCAGCATCACGTTCATGGACCAGCCGTCGAAGACCGCGTGGTGCAGTGTCAGCAGCAGCACGTGGCGCTGCTCGGCCAGGACGATCAGACGGCCACGTGCCAGCGGGCCGCGGCTCAGGTCGAAGGGCGTGTCGGACTCCGCACGCTGCAGGGCGGTGACGCGCGCTGCGGCGTCCGGGAGCCCGGTCAGGTCGTCCGTCGCAAGGGTGTAGCCGCAGTCGGGCGGACCGATCAGCTGGTGGACACCGCCCCCGGTGGCGACCAGCCGGGTGCGCAGGACCTCGTGCCGGGAGACCAGCTCGTCGAGCGCACGGGCGAGCACCGCGCGGTCCAGCGGGCCGCACAGGGTGAAGGCCATGGTCTCGTTGTACGCCTCGTTGGCGCCGTCCAACTGTGACAGCACCCAGAGCCGTTGCTGTCCTGACGCCAGCTCCGGGAGCTGCGGGCCGGCGGCCGTCGGGGTGTCGACCTTCCACGCGGGAGGCGCATCGGCCTGGTCGGTGGTGGTGCTGTGGGGGTGGTGCGTCTCCGACAAAGCCAGACCTTTTCCTGTGGGGGGAGCGTCATTGCAGGGATCGACGGCGCGGTGGCGGCACGTGGCGGGAGTGGCCGGTGACCCCGGTGGTACGGGCCGGATCGCCTCGATCGGCGCCCCGATCAGATCGCTTCGACCGAGCGCATGACAGTGGGGTGACAGGCGGTCAGCGGAACCGAGGGGACAGGCGAACCGGGGCGGTGCATGGGGGTGCCGTCGAGGTCAGCGGCGACGAAGCTCGGTGGATCTTCGACCATGGATGCATAGTTAAGATGACTAACTCCGCCGGAGGCAAGAGCCTGGAGCTTCTTCCCCTGTTCGTCTCCGGGTGCGGACCAGGAAGGGTCGGCACAACCCCGCTGTTCGACCTGAAGACCAAGTGGCCTGGACCATATAGCCGACGAGCCGTCAGGAGGGCGTGTCGGCCTCGTCCTGTCGCGACGCGGGATTCGACAGGTTCCGCACCTGCTCGTCGTACTCGGACAGCAGCTGCCCCAGCTGGTCCAGGGCCTCGGCGGGGATTGTCGGGGGGTGCGGCCTCGACCACGTAACGAGCGGCCGCCGCCAGGGCGGCCAGCTCGTACGCGTGGAAGGTGCCTCGCAGCACCAGGGGCCGCACCCGTTCCAGGTGCATCACGCCGCCTTGGACCGGACGTACTCGGTGACCTGGTCAAGCTCGGCCTTGAACTGGTCGTAGTCCTCCTGCATGCCGTTGATGTAGGCGCTCCACCCGAGGCTGGCCTTGGCGTAGTGGACAGCCTCCTGGATTTCCTCGTCCGTCGCGCCGAAGAGCTTCGCGGCCTCGGTGTGGAACAGGGTGCAGAATTTGCACTTCGTCTCGGAGTGCAGCCCGACACCGATCAAAACGAGCACGGTCGACGAGCATGGACGCTGCGGAAGGGGTGTCGGTTGCGGGGGCAGTCCGGCCAGCCGAGCTTGGCGGCGCGGACGCCCGCCTCGAAGGCCGCCCTGGACGACGACCGGATCGCCAAGTCCCAGCGGGAATTGGGCGCGATGGGTGACCGCTTCCAGTCCATCACGCTGGCCGGCTTCTTATGCACTCCAGTGGGTCGTTTAGGGAACCGAACCCCGCGGCGACACAGGGGCCGCAGGAGGCGTACGCCTCCGCATTTAATGTGGCTTCCACACCCGACGTGCGTGCACGCTCTGAGGGATCAGCCTTGACCGTCGATTCAAGGCGACCGCTGTCTGACTTCCCAGCATTTCTCCGCCCATCGGCACCGACAAGGGCGCTGCTCCGAAAGTGCGTGTGCTTCCCCGCCCGGCTGGTTCCCTGCAGGTGCACGGCGCTCCGGCCCCGTGGACGCGCGGGGCCGGAGCGCCGTGCACGCCTCAGCTTGACGATCTATAGAAGCTTCAGAGTCAAGCTTAGACGCCATACTGCGAAGCCGATTCGTGCCCCGCACCGCAGCAGGGCCCAATCGGGTCGTGCACGCGCCTGCCGACGTGCGCGGCCGGTGAGCGGCCGTTCCGTGCCGTGGAGAGCCGTGGAGAGCCGGGGGTCGAGAGGCACCGATGCCCGCTTCGAAAGACCGGGATCGGGGTAGGCGGTACCGGGCATGACCTTGCGGATCGCCTTCACCAGGCCCAGGTGGTGGTCGCCGACGACCCCGGCGGACCCCTGTCCGGCCGCGCTCGCGCAAGGATCGCAACAACTCGGCCCAGAACACCTCGGTCTCACTGTCGCCGACCATCAGCCACAGCACCTCGCGGCCGCCGTTCTCGGTGATGCCGGTCGCGACGACCACGGCCCGCGGCGCCGACGAGTGGTACACCCGCGACGGCACCCCGGCGTTTCCGCCTGCGGGCCAGAGCTTCGCCGTGGCTTCACTCGGCCGGACCAGACAGTTGTTCTCGCCAGGTCCTCGATCCGCAGGTGTGCGGCGCGGGGTTCGACGCAACCGGTGCGGCGGCGGTCCCGGTGCCGCCGCCCGCCTTCCGGCGCGCCACTGCCCGTGCCGGACCCCGACCGAGCAGCGGATATGCTCCGGTTCCTGGTGGCGCAAGGTCACCAGGGACCGGTGGGTGAGGGATTGGTCGCGGGCTTCGCCCTGGCGGGCGAGTCACACGGCCAGGGGCCAGGGGCCCGGGAGTGCTGCCGCCCGGCGGTCCCACACCCGGGCCTGGCGGTCGGCGGGCGCGGTGCGGGGCGGCTGTCAGCCGAGGTAGATCGGGTCGGTGCCGAAGGTCCAGGAGCTTCCGGACCTCGCGTAGACCTGGATCGGGGTGCTGCCGTAGTCCTCCCCGGAGATGTATTCGCACTGGCCGGGCGCGAGGACGGGGGTGATGTGGCCCGGGCTGGTGACGTTGTCGCCCGCCGTGTCCTTGATCCAGAAATAGAAGCTGTTCGCCGAGCTCTGGTAGTTGCACAGCCGGGCGGACACCCACGGGTTCTCGTCCGACGTGTGCCAGCCCGTGATCTCCACGCCGTGAGCGGAGTTGGAGTCGGATCCGGTTGCGGCGGACGCGTTCCCGACGCGAGCCCCAGCCCCGTGACGGTCAGTGCGGTCACTGCGGCGAGGGAGGCGACTCGGCGCCCCAGCATGAACTGCATGTCTTCCCCTTCGATTCGGACGGGACGAACGATCCGTTGCGAGCCGGCCGTGCCGGCGGTGGTCTCGACTGCCGTGTGGTGGCGGGCGGTTCGGCGTCCATCCTTGCCGTGGGACGTGTCGGCCCACCACGACGTTGACCCGTCGTTGGCCGGACACTCCGCACGGCGGGCGGTCCGGGGAAAGGGAAGGGGGCGGTCCGGGTGGCGGGTGGCCGCGACCAGGCCCCCGCCGGGTCGCTGCCCGGTCTGCGCCCACCGGCGAAGGGCCGCAGGGCGTGACCTTGCGGCGCCGTGGTTGGTGGGTCACGGCGCCTCGGTCGGGTGTTCCTTGGCGGCCAGCCGCAGGTCGGCCACCGCCGAGCGTGCCCCGGCCGCGCCGGTGCCGACCAGGACCGTCGGCAGCTGCGGGCGCCGCTCCCACGCCCCGGCCCCGGCCCGCCGGTCCTGCCTGCTCCCACACCGGAGCGCGGAACGTTCGGGCAGAGCACATGCGGGCCCGCCCGCACTCCTGCCCGACGCTGCGCACCGCGAGGCCGCGCCGCCGGTCCGGTGCCGCCCGGTGGTCCAGCCGGCACCGCATCCCGCGCCCGTTCGACGGCTCTGCGCATGCGTGGTGTGGGGCCTCCGCGCATGCGCATGGCCGGCCATGGCGCACGCAAGCGGTCCCTGCGCAGAGGTCTCCGCGCATGCGCCTGCATGGCCGCGCAGGAGATCCGGGACAAGGCCCGCCGGCCGGACCTCACCGAATCCGAGCGGTTCCCCTGGCTCCTGGTCGTGCGGGCCGAGCTGTGGGGCGAGGACCCGGGCGGCGCGGGTGTCGATGGGCGTGCGGGTGCAGGCGGCCCGCGCGGCGGATGTCGTGTGACGGTGGTCCGGCGGTCGTCCGATCTGATGGGCATATCGTCTGCCCAATGGGCCGAACGGGTTGCCGATGTGCGGTCATGAACACCCACCGGCCGGTCCCCACTAGCTTGGTGCGTGCGCGCCCTGACGGGTGGGCGTGGGTTCGGGAGGAGTGCACCATGCGTAGATTGTCGATCATCGTGGCGGCGGTCACGGGGGCCGTCGCCCTCGTCCTGGGGAGCACCGCCGTGGCGGGACCGCCGGGGCCGCGGCTCGCCGCGCGCTACCTGAACATCCACCAGTGCGTGTACTACGGCCCCGGTGGGCATTACACCAACCTGCTGCCGAACACCTCCGACACGCCCTTCAACACCGGGACGAACGTCTCCAACACGCCGGACACGGCGCTCTCCTGCGGCGCGGGGAGCGGGGGCTGGAGGCCGGCGCCCGCCAACTCGGCGGTGAAGGCGTTCGACCTCGCCGCCGGCCGCTACCTGAACGTCCACCAGTGCGTGTACTTCTCGGCCGGCCAGCACTACACGGCCATCCTGCCGAACACCCCGAACGTCAACTTCAACACCGGCACCAACGTCTCGGACACACCCGACACCGTGCTGCGGTGCAGCCCGGGCGGGGGCGGCTGGACGCTGACGCTCGCCAACTCCGCCGTCAAGTCCTTCGACCTGGCCGGCAACCGCTTCCTCAATCTGCACCAGTGCGTGTGGACGTCGGCCGGCATGTACTACATGGGCGTGCTGCCGAACACCCCGAACGCCAACTTCAACACCGGCACCAACACGGCCGACACGGCCGACACCGCGCTCAGCTGCCGCCCCGGCGGTGGAGGTTGGTCGCTCGACCCCCTGGACTCGGCCCTCCGCCCGCTGGGCAGCTGAGCCGGGTGCACGGGGCCGTGATCCGCGGGGCCGCGATCCGAGGGGCCGCGACGGGGGCCGACCCCTCGCGGCTCCGCCGCACGTGCCGAGGCCGGGAATGCCGCCGTGCCGCCGCCACCCGACCCGTCGTACGGCGCAGCCGGTCCTGAGGCGCCGCCAGGCGCCGGCCGTGTGGGCGGCCCGGCGCCGGCGCCGGGCCCGTGCGGTCGGCGACCAGCCCGCTCCGGAACACGGAGCGGGCCTTCGCGCACCTCAGGACTTGCCCCTACCCCGCCGCCTCCAGCTCCGTCCACCCGCATGGCCGCCCGCCCCCGCTGCCGAGCTGGTGCCGGATCGGCGCGGCCGGGCCCGCTGCACCAGGTTCCCGATCCGGGCGGCCCCGGCCGGGACGGCGGCGGGCATCTCGCCGGTCGCCGGATCTCCTCGGCGGCCAGCCATAGGTTCGCCACCACCGAGTGCATCTTGGAGGCCGATACCGATGGGCGCCGAGCCGGGCGGGGGCAGGGCGCCCGGGGGCGGGCCCTCAGCGGCCTGGGTGGTTCCCCGCCCACACCGGGGGAGTGCGGTCCGACCACGGGGCGGCCTCTTCGAGTTGTCCGGCGAGACGGAAGAGGCGGCCCTCGCGCCCGTAGCCGGCGGCGAACTGCATGCCGACCGGGAGCCCCGTGCCGGGGTCGGCCGTCACCGGCACCGACATGGCGGGCGTGCCGGCCACGTTGAACGCTGCGGTGAAGGGCGAGAGGTCGAAGAGCCGGCGGAGCCAGCCGGGGCCGTCCAGTGTCTCCGCCCCTCGGCCGTGGGTGCCCAGGGGCACCGGGAGGTCCGGCACGGTCGGGGTGAGCAGGACGTCGTACGCGTCCAGCGAGCGTGCCAGGCTCCGGGAGACCCGGTTGCGGACGGCCAGGGCGGCCACGAGTTCGGCGCCGGTGACCCGCCGCCCGTAGTAGTAGCTGGCGAGGATCGGCGGTTCGAGGGTCGAGAAGTCGACCGGCCTGCCCGAGGCGGCGGCCAGTTCGTCGACCGACACCGTGAGGTTCGCCGTCCACTGGCGGGCGTTGGCCAGGACGAACTCCTCCCAGTCGACGCCGAGTTCGACTTCGGCCTGCTCCACTCGGTGGCCGAGGGACTCCAGCAGGCACACGGTGCGCGACAGCGCCTCGGCCACGGGCGCCGTGGTGCGGTGTCCGCCCCAGGCCTGGGTGAGGACGCCGATCCGCAAGGAGCCCGGATCCCGGGAGACCTCCTGCGCGTACGGCCGGGGCGGCTGCGGGGCGACGTAGGGGTCACCCGCCGCCGGGCCGCCGATCAGGTCGAGAAGGACCGCGCTGTCGCGCACGGTGCGGCTGACGCTGCCGTGCACGGCCAGGCCGTTGAAGATCTCGTCGACATCGGGGCCGACGGGTATGCGGCCACGGGTCGGCTTCAGACCGAACAGGCCGTTGTAGGCGGCGGGGATGCGGATCGAGCCCGCCGCGTCGGTGGCGTGCGCGAGCGGCACGATCCCGGAGGCGACGGCCGCGCCCGCGCCGCCGCTGGAGCCGCCGGCGCTGCGCGTGAGGTCCCACGGGTTGCGGGTGGGACCGTACAGCACGGGTTCCGTCGTGGTGCTGTAGGCCATCTCCGGGGTCGCGGTGCGTCCGAACGTCACGAGGCCGGCGCGGCGGAAGCGTGACATCAGGGTGGAGTCGGCGGCGGCGACGTTCCCGGCCGCGAGGCGGCTGCCGAGTTCCGTCCGTCGGCCGGCCATGGTGACCCCGAGGTCCTTGATCAGGAAGGGGACGCCGGCCAGCGGCGCACTGCCGGGGCGGGGCGAGTCATCGGCGGGCCAGGTCTCCACGACGGCGTTGAGGTGCGGGTCGACGGCCCGTGCGGCCTCCCGCGCGGCCGCCTCCACTTCGGCGGGGGTCACCTGGCCCCGGGCGATCAGTTCGGCGAGCCCGACCGCGTCGAAGCCCACGTATTCGTTGACGTCCACTGGGTCACTCCTGGAGTCGAGATCGATACCGATCAGTCTTCAACGATACCGATCGGTATCGCGTGGAACGGACTGGTACCGTAGCAGGAAGAGCGAGACGTGCAGGAAACGGACGACCCGCAAGTGACCGGAGGCCCGGACCAGCCATGACATCGCCCGCCAGACGACCGACCCGGGTGGCCAAACTGCCGCCCCGCGAGCGCATCCTCGACGCCGCGGAGGAGCTCTTCCGGAGCGAGGGGATCCAGCGCGTGGGCGTTCAGGCGATCGCCGAGAAGGCCGAGACCACCAAGATGGCGATCTACCGCCACTTCGAGACCAAGGACGAACTGGTCGCCGAGTGGCTGCGGATCGTCGCCGCCGACTACCAGACGGCGTTCGACCGGGTCGAGGCCGAGCACCCCGGCCGACCCGGGGAACAGATCCTCGGCGTGGCCCGCTTCATCGCCGACGGGCTGCCCGCGATCTCGCACCGGGGCTGCCCCTTCATCAACTCCCTCGCCGAGCTGCCCGACCGCGCCCACCCCGCACGGCAGGTGATCGAAGAGCACAAGGAGCGTCAGACCCGCCGACTGGTCGGCATGTGCGTCCAGGCCGGGCTGCCCGACCCCGAGCAGACCGCGGCCGAGATCACCTTCGTCCTCGAAGGCGCACAGGTCAGCACGCAGAACGGCAGCATCCACCGGACCGGCGAGCGCCTGATGCGGATCGTCGAGGGGATCGTGGACCGGGCCGCGGTGTCCGCCCCAACCGCCCGCTGAGGCGACCGCCGGGGCCCCAGCCACCGGCGATGCCGGAACTGACGCCAGGCCCGTCGACCGGCCGGACGCCGCCCACCGAACGCGGCCTCGACCACGGCCGCCGGCTCCTGGACTGCACCCAAAGGCCACGCGACGCCCTTGACCACGGCTGCGTTACCTTCGGTAGCCAACTCCGCGGCGTACGGAGCACATCGCGGGATCCGGGTAGGGGAACGCGGGTCTCCGCCGGATTCGATTCGGTGTCAACGCTGGTTGCCGAAACGATCTGCGGGGCGGGCGAGTTCGGGGGTACGGTCCCGTGCACACGGGTTCGAGGCGTGCACGGGATGGGGGCCAACCTGGCACCTCCGGATGGGATCAGCATCGGCCAGCGGATCGCGGCTTACGAGGATGTGAGGGGTTTGAGCCATCGACAGCTCGCCGACCGCGCTCACATCTCGTACAGCCTGCTCACGAAGGTGGTGTCGGGGCACAAGCCGGCGACGCCGGAGTTCGCGGCAGCGGTCGCCAGGGCCTTGGGAGTTGAGCCGGGCGACCTGCAGCCGCCCTCGTACAGTGACGGCATGGCCGATGACCCGCTGGTCCCGCTGATGGGGCCGATCCGCACCACGCCCGACCTGTACGACCTGGCGCCGCAGGAGGCCGTGCGTCCGCGGGCCCTGCCCGCGCTTCGGGCGGCGGTGCGGCAGGTGAACGCGCTGTGGACATCCGTTCGCGCTCCCCCTATCCTCCAGGCGATCTCTGCGGTGACCACCACCGCAGGCATGTTCGATGGGGGCCTGTCCGTGACGTCAGCACCTGCCGGTAGCGCAACGAATCTGAGTCTGCGCGCTGCCGCCTCCCGAGGAGCGCTCGCCGATCCTCGACCTCTGGCTGTGGCCACGCAGGTGCTGCTTGCCATGCAAGCCGTCGTGCAGGTCATCCTCGGACTGAACAGCTGGACCGGTTCGAGGTTTCTCGCGCAGGCGGCTGCGCTGCTCTCGATGCCCGTGTTCCTCGGCACCATCGTGGTGTTTCTCTGCTGGCTCCGACGCTGCCGACTCAACGCCGAGGCCTTCGCTCCGGGCACTCACAAGTACACGGTGGGCGGGGCAGTTGGGGTGTGGTTCATCCCGGTGGTCATGTGGTGGGCTCCGCGCCGGGTCGTGGTGGACCTCTGGCGGGCCGGCGGTTCGACCGGTGGTGCCTGGGTGATCGATGCGTGGTGGGTGGCATGGATCGCCAAGTCGGTCGGGGTCACGGCCTACATGGTGGTCGACCTGCAAGGCAATCCCAACACGCCTCTTGTCGTGCTCGTCGACGTTGTCGCTGTAATCCTGGCGATCCTGCTGGTCGGGAGGATCACTGCCACTCAGAGCGCCAAGATCAAAGCATAGTTGTCGCTTTTGGTCGGTTCTCAACCGTGATGTCACTAGCTCCGGAGATATCGCCCGTATCGCGTGCGATGCCGGTTCTCTGGAGTGGTGGACAGGGATCCTTCTTCGCGTGCGCGTACGCAGTTGGGAACAGCGGAGATTGGGCTGCCGCTGTGGTCCCATGACTGCAGCTGCCAGGACCTTCTGGTTCCGGTGTCGGTCCCGGGCCGGAGTTCACCGTCGCCAGCAGCTTCTCCCTCGCGCCGTCCGGGAGCATCTTCGGGTGCCGGCGGTGTGGTCCCTTCGGCGCGAGCGGGTTCGCTGGCATAGCCGTCTTCACGTGCCCGAGGAGCGAGCGGCGCCGCTCGGCTCTGCCACGGCGCCCAGTGGGACGACGAGCGTGGTGAGCGGATCCAGGATCACCTGACCATCGTGGTCGACCGGCCCACCGGGGTCTGGGAGCTGCGCGAGGGCGAGCACCCGCCCGAGCGGCCGTGACCGAGCTGACAGTGCGGACGGCGGCACCGTGCTGCCCGCCATCCCGCCGGACCGGGCCCGTCAGCGGCGTCTCCGTCTCCGCCTCGCTTCGCGGCCAGACCGCCACCCTTGAACGGCTCCGCGTCGACCGCCAGCTCGAAGAAGCCCTCGTCCACGGCCCTGATCCGCTCCACCTCGCCGAGGCGTTCGGCCTGGCGGAGAAGACCGCCATCCGCTACGCGGACTCCGCACAGGCGCTGTTGGGCCAGGCCACTGAACAGTCACTTCGGTGAAGTCCGGTCCACCGGGATTTACATCATCGGCGAGGGTGAGCATGCCGTCACGGCAGGGTCAGCAACCGGGGCCGATCGGCGCAGACGATGTCAGGGCGAGCGCGGCGATCCGCAGCTCGGCTGCCCACGTCTGCTGGTCAAGCCTCGAGGTGTACTCAAGGCAGCACACGCATTGCGGGATCAGCCGCACGAATGATCGCTCCTCTTCGGTTTCGACCTCCGTCTCCCACCAGTCGTCCGTCGCCAGGTCGGCAGGAGCGATGTCTCCAGCGACAAGTCCCGCCGCCAGTCGGCGCAGGGCGTGGCGCCGCGCCAGGCCCGGATCGGGCAACTCGATCCCGGACTCGGAGAGTGCTTGCTCGAACGCGTTGCGGATATCGTGGGTATCCGCGTTGCGCGGCCAACCAGCAAGCTCACACAGCGTCGGGGCGTCCAGCCCGGCCGCGAGTGCCTCAGCAGCGATCATCGGCAGCTCCTCCGGGCGGATCTCATCCGCCTGATACTGAAATTGGCGCTTCAGGGTGATGGCGGCGGGAGGTCGAGGGAGAGGCCGGTCCCGGCGAGGAATCCGTCGAGGATGTCGGGGCGGTACTGG
>NZ_JBVIRY010000058.1:23366-40097 GCF_055575795.1 Kitasatospora sp. NPDC034023 | reverse complement strand
ACCAGCTACGAAGCCGGCCTGCACCTGTGCGGTGCCGTCATCTGGCTCCGCAGCCTGAGACCCGCATCATGATCCAAACTCAGAACACTCCCTAGAAGGCTTGATCGTCAGCCTCGCCGTCGACCACGCTGGCTACACCGACAACGGCAAGGCCAACCAGGGCGGCGTCGCGATCAAGAGTCTCTACACTCCGGGCGGAAGACCGCCCGCTGCCCTCGGCCAGCCGCTGCCGGAACGCGACGGCGGAGCCATGCTTCAGGGGATCTGGGACATCTCGCACTCGAACGGCTCGCACCCAGGGCTGTCGGACGCGCAGGAGGCGCGTATTCGCATGCAGCTGATCACCGGTCTCGCGCAGTTCCTTCTCCGGCACTTCCCTATCTGAGCGCCGAGGGGGTTGTCGTCCGCGACACATGTTGCGGACAGCAACCCGCTTTTGACCTGCTCGGATCGTCCTTCCTGAACCGCCTACCCCAGGCGAAGGGCAGTGCAGGGCGCAGGCGCAGCGGCCGACGGCGGTGCCGTGGACGGTGCCGTCGTCGCCGGTGACGGGGGGCCGCGTCGGTGGCTCCCTTGGTGCGGGCACAGAAATCGCTCTGGACGAGGTGGTCGACGTCCGCCCCGGCGCGGAGCAGGGCTTAGGCGGCGGCGAAGCGGGCGGCGCGGGTGCTGCTCATGAGGTACCTCCGGGGCCGGGTGTCGGCCGGGCGGCCGCGCCGCTCACCACGGCGCCCCGACCCTGCGGCCCGCCACCACGGCGGCCGCCACCACCGAGGAGGACCTGGTAACCACCCAGCCCGACCACCAGGACGCGGCCGCGCCTCGGCCAGCCACCCTGCACGAGCTGCGCACCGCGCTGTCCCGCTACGGCCTGCCCGGCGACCGCGACCTGTTCGAGCGGGACCTGGCCGCCGCCCTCGACTCCTCCCCGATCGGCGAGCTGGACGCCGTCGCCGAGGTCATCGCCACCTACCGCCACCGCCTCACCCTGCGCACCAGCACCGAGGCCATGGCCTCCCTCGCCGCGCCCATTGGCGGTCAGCAGTGGGCCCCGGCCAACGAGGCCTTCACCCCGCTCTGCGCCGCTGTCGGTGACCCCGGATGCCCTGCTGCCCCGCCCGGGATGAGCTGCAGCCACAACAACGTCGCGGCCTGCGGCAGACTCGGTGGCTGAGCGCGGCGCGCTCCGCTACCGCACCCTGGCCAGCGCCCGGATGCGCTGGACCATCCTTCGTTGCCGCCTGCCCTGCGCCGCCGTCCCGCCGTCAGGGCCGTGGCCGGCCCCGCCGTCGGCCCGTCACCGCACCGGTCACGCCGAAGACGGCGTGACACTGGGCAGTTGCCATCGAGCAGGCGGCTGGTGCACGTGCTGGGCGGGGGTACCTGCCGGATCGGCCTGCACCGGGTGCCCGGCCTGCCCGCCGACTGGGCGGTTGCCACGCCGAACCCGGCGAACCGGCCTGCGAGCGTGAGCGGCCCCGGGTATCGGTCGGCACTGCGGAGGTAGGAGACTGGTACCTGGTCCCGCCCGTACGACAGCCTCTGGAGGAACCGGTGAGCGCAGCGCCCCTGCACGGCCATCACGACGGCCAGCAGCCCATCCCGCGCACCCAGGACGCCGTCGCCGCGGCCCTGCCGCCCGCGCAGCGGATGGAGTTCTACCGGGAGATGGGCGAGGCCAACGACGAGACGATCGGCGGCGTCCTGCGTCGTTGGTGGCTGCGAGCCAGGCTCTACCAGGACGCGGAGGGCGACCGCATCCACGCCGCCGTCCAGGCCGGCACCGCTCCCGGCACCCCCGCTTCGGCGGTCCTGCGCCGACTCGGGGCCCTGTGAGCGACTACACCGAGTTCCCGGACGACGACGACCCGATCACCCTCTCTCCAGCCGTTGAGGAATTCCTTGGCGACCCGGACATCCCCGCCGACGTCTTCTCCGCCGTCGTGGCGTTCATCGTCGACCTGCGCGAACACCCCTTCCCGCACCTGAGCATGCCCGTCCCCGGACGGTCCGGCATGCACTCGGCGCCGCTGCGCCGGGACCTCGGTCTGGTGGAGTACGCGGTGAACGAGAGCGCGGATCCGCCGCAGATCTACGTCTCCCGGATTCTGCGCGCGGACTGAGCGCGCCGCGGAGTCCCGAAGGGAGGGTCTCCGCGACCGTGGTGGGTTGTGCGTCGTCCGGGCGGTGGTCATGGTTCCTACGTGGTGGGTGGTGGGGTCAGCGCATCAAGGGCGTGGCCAGGGCGGCGGACCAGGCCTTGAGCTGCTGGGTCTGCCGGTACAGGACCCGGGTGTTCGCACTCCACTGCAGGAGCGGGTCGAGGGCGGCCCGGACCCGGGGGAGGACTGCCACGGGGTCGGGATGTTCGCAGGGGTACAGCAGGCGCAGCACGGCGGCGGTGCGTTCGCCGATCAGGTGGGCGAGGGTGCGCCGTTGCTTGTCGTCCGAGGTCCTGGCGGGTGGTGACGAGGGCGCGCCAGCGGGCGCGGACGGCGTCGGGTCCGTCGGACCAGCGCGCGGGGAAGGGAAAGTGGAGCTCCCGGCCGGCTCGGGAAGTGGGCCGCGACAGCCGATGCGCGGAACGCGACCGCCGCTGCGGAGCGGATCGGGTCTTCCGCTCCGTCCCTTCGGCTTCTCCTACCCGACCGCCGCCGCCGTCACCGCTGCCCCCAGTCCCACGGGGCCAGCCGGGCGCCGCGCAGGCACGCCACTTGGTGGACCGCCAGGTCGCGGGTCCGGGAGTCGAGGCGGGCGCGGCGCACGGTGTCCATCACGGCGGTGAGCACGACGACGTCCCGCACGACCTGGTAGCCCGACCACGCGCCGATGCGGTCGCAGGGCATCGCGGCGTCGTCGGTGCGGCCGTGCGTGGTGTAGGTGCGGTGGTAGGCCTGCAAGTCGTCGCGGCGGCCGCGCAGCAGCTCGTTGCTCCAGCGCGCGGCGACCAGGTCCCACTCCCGGTGGCCGCGCCACAGCGGTCTGCGCAGCGCCAGCCGCGGGTGCGTCCCGCCGTCGTGGCAGTGAGCGAGTCGTCGGGCGCCGAGGATGACGGTGGGCGGGGTCGGCCAGTCGATGCCTGCCCACTGCGCGCGCAGCCAGGCGGTGCACTCGAACAGGAACCGGCGGGCGGACTCGCTCAGCGGGGTGTCGTCCAGGCCGTCCAGCAGGCCGGCGAACGGGTCGTGGTCCTCCAGCCACAGCGCGGACCCGGGATGGATCCGGTGCACCGCGGCGGTCACCCGGGCGCTCAGTGACTCGTCCCGGCGCCGTTCCCCGGGGTCGTGCCAGAAGGTGACGGCCCGGCCGGCAGCCGTGCGCACGCCGCCGTAGTACGGGGTGACGACGGCCACCCGGTGCTGTTCCAGCAGCTCCGCGCCCCGCACCAGCGCCCATGCCTCGTCCTGACCCGTGTGTACCAGGGCGATCGCGCGCGAGGCGGGCAGCGACCAGACGTCGTGGGGGTGGTCGCTGACCAGCTCGGCGTGCCGGGCGTCGTCGCCGGTGGCCGCGCAGGCCTGGGCCAGGGCCACGTAGGACGCTGTGACGTCCTGTCTGCGGGTGCGGCCGGTGGTCTCGAGCAGCGCGCTGGTGCTCGGTCCGATGCTCACGGAGCGGTCCTCGGGTGCGGAGTCGACGGACACGGTGTCCTGCGGGCTCGCCCCCCGGCGCCGGTGGTCCGGCCGGGCCGTTCCAGGGCGATCGGGCCGTCGTGCCCGGCGACCGTCCGGCCCGCCCCCCTCGGCGCCCTCCGGAAGCAGGCGATGACCGCCCCGCGGGTGGTGGTGATCGACAGGTGGGGTTCGTCCAGCCGTCGGCGGATCCTCACCTCGTTGCCGACGAGACCCGCGGGGAGCAGGTAGAGGTTGCCCTCGAACGGCACGAGTCCGCGGGGGTCGACCCTGCGCTGGACGCAGATACGCGCCGGGAACGGCTTCGAGGGCAGGGGCAGCAGGGCTCGGGTGCGGCAGCCCGACGGCCGGTTCCGGCTGCCCAAGCGCTCGGTCAGGCGGTCGAGGCTGTCCTGGGCCGCCTGCACGCCGGGTTCGCCGGTCGCGGTGTCCCACCAGTGGAGGACGACGGAGCGGTGGGCGCGGACGACCGGGTTGGGCGCTCCCGTCTGCGGGCGGATCGCGATGGAGGCGCCGTAGTGGATCGCGATCTCGTGGAAGACGGCGGTCACCTTGCCGGCCGTCGAGCAGACCGGCGCGGTCCGGTCGAATAACCAGCGCTCGCCGGTGCCGCCGAGGCGGCGCAGCACCTGGTCCAGGGCTTCCACGCAGTGCGGGAGGTCGGTGGTGCCGGCCAGGGCGGCCCGCCAGTGGCCGGATCGCGTGAGCGAGCCCATGAGCAGGTACATCTCTTGCCCGCAGTCCCATTCGACGGGTGGGGCCGGGAGCCGTACCCAGTCGAACTGCACGTCTTCCAGGGGGCCTCGGCCGGGGCTGGCCCTCCCGCGGTGGCGCGGTCCGCGACGCGGCCACATCAGATGCCTGCGCAGGGCGCGGGTGAAGGTCGAGTAGGCGCGGTTGTAGCCCAGCTCGACGATCTCGCCGTGGAGCGTTCTCGCCTGCAGGTGCGGATCGTCGTCGAGGCGCTGCCGGCAGTACGGGACGAACTGCAGGAACTCGTCACGGGTCTCCGCCCGGACCCCTACGGTCCGCTCCCCGTTGAGGTAGGCCGTGACCGTCTTGCGGTCACGGCCCATGCACCGGGCGATCGCCGAGATGGACCAGCCCTGGTGGCGCATGGCGCAAATCTCTCGGTATTCCTCTGCACTCAGCATCCAGACTCCCAGCTATCGGAATTTCGCCGCCGCAAAGCGCCTTGAATTAGCGGCGGCCGCCAGGCATGGTCGAAAAATACAGCATGCGACCGAACCACTCAAGGAGCGGAAACGTTTCTTTCCGGATATGGCGTGGGCAATTTCAGGGAGCATGTTTACCGCCACCCCGACCGGGAACTCCACCCCGGCTCCCAATACAATCACGTACACTTATTGGGGAATTCTGCCGAGCGGCGCGGGAATTGCATATTGAAGGACGCTCGAATCGCGCGCGCCGTGAGGACCGGTGCCGAACCGTTCGTGCGGCGGGCACGGCCGGCGGGGTCCGGGACGGCGCGCGGCCTCACAGCGGCAGTCGGCAGGAAACCGTCTTGGTTCCGTCGACATGGAAACGGTACCCCCACGAGCCGGCGATGCTCTCCACCAGCAGCAGCCCGCGCCCGCCTTCTTGGGAGGCGGTTGCCCGGTACGCCCGGGGAGCAATCGCGGAGCGGTCCCGGATCCCGATCGACAGCCACCGCTGCTCGAGCGCGATGGTCACCCTGATCCGGTGCTCGCTATCGGTGTACCGGATTGCGTTCGTCAGGAGCTCAGAGGTCAGGAGTTCGGCGTCCTCGGTGAGGTGTGCTATATCCCAGAGGCTGAGAATGGCGTTCACGGCACGGCGCACGGGTCCCACGCAGTGGGTCTCCGGCAGGACGAACATGGTGACGCGCCGTCCCCGCGTGTCGTGCGGGCCCGAGCGTGGCGAGTCTGCGAAGGTCATGGCCGTCCCCCGATTCCCTCCCCCGGCAAGGCCGGGATCCCGTGCTTGGCGGTCCGGCAGTGGCTTGGCGCCGGCGGCCCGCAGTGAGCTCATGGGTTCTTCCTCGGCGGTTCGGTGCCGGCGGCGGCGTCCGACGGCCGGGCCGACCGCGGCGAGCGGGGAGCGATGATGTCCGCGGCCCGGGGCGTGGCCCGGCCGGGGGGATCCGGTGGAGCGTCGGCGGTCAGGCTGATGCCGATGTGCTGTGCGAGGCCGTCGGCGAGAGCTGCCAGCGTGGGGTGGCCCGCGACGAAGTCGCCGGCGAGCCTGACGCCGAGGGAGGCCTCCAAGCGGGTGCGCAGTTCGATGCGGAGCAGGGAGTCGAACCCGAGCGCGTTCAGCGGGGTCTGCGGGTCCAGGGTGCTGGCCCCCAGCCGGAGCACGGTGCGGATGTGTCCGGCCAGGTGGTCCTCGAGGACCGTGCGGCGGGCGAGGCCGGGTTCCGCGGCCCGCAGCTCGTCCCGGATGTCGCGCGCCGCATCCTGCCCGGACGCCTGTACGGGGGTGCCGGGTGCCTCGGGCGTGAAGAGGGCGAACAGCGAGGACGCCCGCCCGGCCGGGGGGATCCAGGTGTCCGGCGGGCCCGGGATCACGCCGGTGCGTACACGGCCGTGGGTCAGGAGCGCCGCCAGGGCCTCGAGTCCTTCTGCGGTGGGAATGGTCTGGTAGCCGCGGGCCGCGAAGCCGGTGGCGACCCCGGTTTCGCCCCAGGGCCCCCAGTTCACGGCCAACGTGGGCAGCTCCAGGGCGGTGCGCCAGGTGGCGAACGCGTCGAGCCACGCGTTGGCGGCCGAGTAGGCGCCCTGGCCCGGGTTGCCGAGCAGGGAGGCCATGGAGGAGTACAGGACGAACCAGTCGAGCGGCAGTCCGGTGGTGGCCTCGTGGAGGCGCCAGGCGCCGGTGACCTTGGGATGCCAGACGCGTTCGAGCTGGTCGTCGGTGATGTTGGACACCGCGGCGTCGTCGAGGACCATCGCGGCGTGGACCACGCCGCGCAGTGTCCCGCCGCCCGCGGTGGCCTCGGCCACCAGCTGCTCGGCGACGCCGGGCTGCGCGATGTCTCCGAGCACGACGCTGACGCGGGTCCCCTGTTCGCACAGTCCGGCGAGGACCCGTTCGGTCTCGGCGGAGGGGGACGTGCGTCCGTTGAGGACGAGGTGGGCGGCGCCTCGGCCCGCCAGCCACAGGGCCGTGGCGAGGCCGACGCCGCGCAGGCCGCCCGTGACGACGTAGGCGCCGTCCGCCCGTACCGGCGAGGGCGGGTCGCGCAGTACGGCGGTGGTGTGGCCTTCGCCGGGCACCGTCAGGACCAGTTTGCCGATGTGCCCGGCGCCGGCCATGAGGCGGAAGGCGTCGGAGGCCTGCGCGAGCGGATAGGTCCGGCACGGCAGCGGGGCGAGGGCGCCCTGGCGGAGTTCGGCGAGGACCTCGCCCAGCAGCTCGGCGAAGGTGTCCGGGCGGGTGTCCTGGAGCTCGACGAGGTCGACCGTGCTCATGGTGATGTTGTGCCGTAGCGGTGCGAGACCCAGCGGGGTGTCGGCGAGGATGTCGCGCACACCCAGCTCGATGAACCTGCCGAAGGGGCGCAGCGTCTCCAGTCCGGCCCTGATGGCGGGCCCGGAGAGGGAGTTGAGGACCACGTCGACACCCTCTCCGGCGGTGGCGTCGCGGGTCTGCTCGGCAAAGTCCAGCGAGCGGGAGTCCATGACGTGCCGGATGCCCATCGCGCGCAGGTACTGGCGCCTGTCCTCGCTGCCGGCGGTGGCGAGCACCTCGGCGCCCAGGCGCCGCGCGACCGCGATCGCGGCCAGTCCGGTGCCGCCGGTGGCGCTGTGGATCAGGACGCGCTCGCCGCCGGCGAGCCTGGCGAGGCGGCGCAGTGCGTACCAGGCGGTGAGGTAGGCGACGGGCAGCCCGGCGGCCGTCTCCGCGGGCAGGCCCGCCGGGACGGGGGCGACCGCGGCGGCGGGCAGGGTGGCGAAGGTCGTGAAGAGTCCGCCTCGCACGTCGGCGGCGAGGACGCTGTCGCCGACGCACACGTTCCTGACGCCCGGTCCGACTGCGGTGACCACGCCAGTGGCTTCGAAGCCGATGCGGTAGCCCGCCTCGTCGTCGGTCGCCAGCATGCCCATGGCGGTGAGCACGTCGCGGAAGTTCACGCCCGCGGCGTGGAGGCGCAGTTCGACCTCACCGGGGCCGGGGGCACGCCGTGGTGAGGTGGTCAGGCGCAGGGCGTCGAGGTCGCCGAGCCGCCCCGCGTGGAGCTGGAAGCGGTCGGCGCCGTAGCGCACGGTGCGGGTGACGGCGGCGGCGCGTTCGGTCTCCGACAGGGGGGTGTAGGACAGCCGGGCGATGTGCCGGGTGTCACCGCGCAGGGCGATCTCGTCCTCGGGGGGGTCGGCGAGGAGTTCGGCCGCGAGCCGGTGCAGGCCGGTGTCGGCACGGTCGGCGTCGATGAGGGTCGCCCGCAGCTCCGGGTGTTCGTGCGTCAGGACGCGCACGAGTCCGCGCAGGGCGCTCTGGGCGGGGTCGGCGGGCTGCCCCGGCTCCGGAGCGTGGGCGGACCGGGTGACGGCGAACAGGCGGGCGGGCGTGCCGCGCGCGATCGCGCTCTGTGCGGCGGCGAGCAGGCGGCGGGTGCGGCACAGCGCGATCGCGGCGGCGTCGTCCTCGGGCGCGGACGGCGCGGACAGGAGGACCACGGCGCACGGTGCGGGTGCGGAGTCCCAGTGCCGGGCGATGCTCTGCTTGAGCGGCTGGAGGGCGGCACTGTCGACGGGGACGTCGAGGACGTCGGTGCGGGCTCCGGCGAGCTCGAGGGCGTCCGCCAGTGCCCGGGCGGATCCGTCCGCCTCGCCGATGACGAGCCAGGGGCCCGGGGCGGGCGGTTCGAGGCCCTCCCGGCGCGGCACCGGCTGCCAGCGGGTCTCGAGGAACCACCGGTCGACGGTTTCGTCGGCCTCCGCGCCGCGGCGTACGAAGCGCAGCGCGTCGATCTCGACGAGGGGGTTTCCCGCCTCGTCCAGCAGCCGCACGTCCCCGACGATGGCGTCCGCGGCGGTGTGGGTGAGCCGGGCGTGCGCGTAGCAGGCGTCCTCGGGGGCTGCGAGGATCCGCACGGCGCGCATCCCGACTGGCAGTACCAGGCCGTGGCCCGGTTCGTCGATCAGGCCGGCGACGACGAGTTGGGCGCACAGGTCCAGGAGGACCGGGTGGATCCGCAGGCCGTGGCGGGCGGTGCGTGCCGGGTCCGGCAGCGTCACGCGGGCCCAGAAGCTGTCGCCCTGGGCGCAGGTGCGCAGCTCGGTGATGCCGCTGAAGGCGGGTCCGTGCTCCAGGCCCCGTGCGCGCAGGCTCGCGTAGAGGGCGTGCGGATCCAGGACGACGGGGTGGTCGGCGGCCAGTGCGGCCGCGGGGAGCACCGGTGTCCGGGGGGAGGCGTCGATGCGGCGCAGGACCGCGGTGGCCTGCCGTACCCAGGTCCCGTCCCTGTCGCGGCCGAAGACTTCGCAGTCGGCGCGGTCGGCGCCGGTCAGGGTGACGGTCGTGCCGACGGGCGTGCGGGCGTCGAGGTGCAGCAGCTCGCGGAAGCGGATGTCGGTCGCTTCGACATCGTGCGCGGCGCCGCGGAACACCTCGCCGGCCGCGGTCAGGGCCAGGGCGCAGTAGGCGGCGCCGGGCAGGACCGGCCGGCCGTGGACGCGGTGGTCGGCCATCCAGGGCAGGACGTCGGTGCCGGTGTCGGCGTGCCAGGTGTGGCGGGGCTGGTCGCCGGGCACCTCCGTGTGTGCTCCCGGCAGGGCGGCGGGGGTGCTCTCGGTGTGCGGGGAGGCCGCTGCGGGCGGGGTGGTGTCGGTCCAGTGGGGTCGGCGGTCGAAGGTCAGCGCGGGTACGTCGGCCAGGCGGCCGCCTGCGTAGAGGCGGGACCAGTCGACGCCGACCCCCGCGCAGTGCAGGGCGGCGAGCTGGGTGCGGAAGGTGGTGCGGTCGTCTTCCCCCTTGCGCAGTGTCGGCAGGATCACGGGCTCGTGGAGCAGGCCGGTCAGGCTCTGGGCGAGGGGGCGGGTGACGACGGCGTGCGGCGAGATCTCGAGGTACACCTGGTGGCGGTCGGCGGCGGCCGCGGCCACGGCGGCGCCGAAGCGTACGGGTCGGCGCAGGTTGGCGCACCAGTAGGCGGCGTCGAAGACCGGGGTGTCGCGGGGGTCGTCCAGGACGGTGGTGTAGAAGGGGACGGTCGGCCGGCTGGGGGTGAGCTCGGTGAGCTCGGCGGCGAGGTCCGCGAGCAGCGGGTCGACCTGGGGGCAGTGCGAGGCGACGTCGACGTCGATCAGACGTGCCACGAGTCCGCGGGCCTGCCAGGCGGTGGTCAGGTGCCGGACGGCGGCCGCGGTGCCGGCGACGACGGTCGAGTCGGGGGCGGCGACGACGGCCACCGACACCGTGCCGTCGCCGATGGCGGCGAGGTCGTTCTCGACGGTGGCGCTGTCGAGGCCGACGCTCGCCATGGCGCCGGCTCCGGCGATGCGGGTGAGGAGGGCGGACCGTCGGCAGATGACGCGGACGCCGTCGGCCAGGGTGAGCGCTCCGGCGGTGACGGCGGCCGCGACCTCGCCCATGGAATGGCCGATGACGGCGGCCGGTTCGACCCCGTGGTCGCGCCAGGCGGCGGCCAGGGCGACCTGCAGGGCGAACAGCGCGGGTTGCACGCGGCCGCAGCCGCTGACGTGTTCGCGGTCGCGGACGGCCCGCAGGACGGAGAACCCGGTCTCGGCGTCGATCAGCGCATCGGCTTCGGCCAGGGTCTCGGCGAAGGCCGGCTCGTGGTGGAGCAGGCCGTGCCCCATGCCCTGCCACTGCGAGCCCTGGCCGGAGAACACCCAGACGGGACGGCGGGTGACGCCCGCGCCCACGTGGCCGCGTACGACGCCGGGGTGGGCCCGGCCGGCTTCGAAGGACTGCAGGGCGTGCGCCAGGTCGCGGTGGGAGTCGGCCACCACACCGAGCCGGCCGCGCCCGGGGGAGCGGCGCAGGGCGAGGGTGTGGGCGATGTCGCGCAAGGGGGTGGCGGCTCCCTCGTCCTCCAGCCAGTGGGCCAGGCGCGCGGCGGCGGCGGGCAGTGCGTCCGGGGAGCCGGCGGCGAGGAGGAAGACGTGGGGTGGGGCGGCCTGCGGCCGCGACGGCGGGGCGCCGGCGGGGACGGCGGCCGCGTGTGCGGCGGTGGCGGCGGTGGGAGTGCCGGGGAGGACGACGGTGCGGCGGCGGGCCGGGGCCTGTTCGAGGACCACGTGGGCGTTGGTCCCGGAGAAGCCGAAGGAGGACACCGCGGCCAGTCGCGAGGCCGTCCGGGTGGGCCAGGCGGACAGGCCGGTGGGGACGAACAGGCGGGTGCCCTCGGCGCTGATGGCCGGGTTCCACCGGGTGAAGTGCAGGTTGGGCGGGACGAGCCCGCGCCGGAGGCAGAGCACCGCCTTGATCAGGCCGATGACGCCGGCCGCCGGTTCCAGGTGGCCCACGTTCGTCTTCACCGAACCCAGCGCGCAGCGCCCCTGTCCGGTGCCGTAGACCGCGGCCAGGCTGGAGAACTCGACGGGGTCGCCGACGGGTGTGCCGGTGCCGTGCGTCTCCACCAGGCCCACGTCGCGCGGGTCGGTTCCGGCTCGGGCGAGGGCCTGGCGGTAGAGGGCCTGCTGGGCCCCGGCGGAGGGTGAGGCCAGGACGTCGGAGCGGCCGTCCTGGTTGACCGCCGAGCCGCGGACCAGGGCCAGGACGCGGTCGTCGTCCCGTAGCGCGTCCTCGAGGCGCTTGAGGACGACGACGCCGCAGCCTTCGCCGCGGACGAAGCCGTCCGCGGCCGCGTCGAAGGTCCGGCACCGGCCGGTGGGCGAGAGCATCCCCATGCGGGCGAAGGACATCGTCGTCCTGGCCCCGAGTACGAGGGTGACGCCGCCGGCCAGCGCGAGATCGCACTCGCCGTCGCGCAGGGCCTGGCAGGCCAGGTGGACCGCCACGAGCGAGGACGAGCACGCGGTGTCCAGTGCCACGCAGGGGCCCTGCAGGCCCAGCAGGTAGGAGATGCGCCCCGGGGCGACGCAGTGCCCGTTGGTCAGGACCGCGCCCTCGAGTTCCCGGGGGTGGCCGGCGAGGGACTCCATGTAGTCGGTGTAGCTCAGGCCCGAGAACAGTCCCGTGGAGGTCCCTGCCAGCCGCTCCGGGGGGAGCCCGGCGTGTTCGAGTGCCTCCCACGTCACTTCCAGGAGCAGCCGGTGCTGGGGGTCCAGGACGTCGGCCTCCTTGCCCGAGACCCCGAAGAAGTCGGCGTCGAAGCCGGCGACGTCGCCGAGGTATCCGCCCCACGGCGGTATCGGCCCGGCGGCGTGGGCCGGAGCCGCGGCCATGTGCCCCGCGCGGCCGATCGGCGGTTGGCCGACCGCGTCCCGGCCGGCTTCGAGCAGCCGCCACAGCGCGGCGGGCGAGTCGATGTCGCGGGGAAGCCGGCATCCCATGCCGACGACGGCGATGTGCGCGTCAGCGGCCCTCAGGTTCTCTGTGTGGCCCATCACATGCTCTCCTACGCGCTTGCGCGGACGGGGGTGGGGAGCGCTCGCCGTCCGGCGGTGCGGTCGGCGGATGCCGGGGTCAGTCGACGTCCGAGTTGCCCAGCAGGATCGCGCTCTTGACGCCACCGATCTGGTAGTTGCAGGTGAGCGCGTAGTCGAACTCCAGGTGCCGGGTGCGCAGCCCGGGGACGGGGTCGAAGCAGATGTTGTCGGCCGGCTCCTCGCAGTTCGCGGTGGGGCACACCTCCCCCCGCCCCAGCATCAGGAGGGTCAGGGCGACGCCCAGGGCTCCCGCCGGGGCGCCGTTGTGGCCGAAGCAGGCTTCCTGGGAGGTCATCAGGAGGTCTCCGACGGCGTCGCCGTAGAGCTGTCGGGCGGCGTTCGCCTCGAACGCGGTCACGACGACGTCGCCGTCGCTTCCGCCGTGGATGTAGGGGATCTGGCCGATGTCCCACCGGTCGCCGAGGCACTTGCGGATGGCGGCGACCAGCGAGGCGCCGTTCTCGTCGCTTGCGAGCGGGTTGGACAGGCCGTCGCGGGTCATGCCGTGCGACAGGACCTGGCCGTAGGTGAACGCCCCGCGCTGCTGGGCGTGGTCGCGGCTCTCCAGCACCAGGGTCACCGACCCCTCCCCGTGGTTCACGCAGTCGGCCCGCCGGTCGTAGGGCCTCATGACCCGGTCGAAGGCCGGGAGGAGATCGGGCATGCCGTCGACGCGGATCGTGTCGTAGGCGCGCTGGGCGCCGTGCAGCAGACGCTGGACGTTCTGGATCACGTCCACGCTGAACACGTCCACGCCGGTGACGACGACGAGGTCGGTCTCGCCGTCCGCGATCATGCGGCGGGCGTTGCCGATCTGGACGGCGGAGGACGCGCAACCGCACGACACGGTGAAGCAGGGGCCGCTCGTACGCATCAGCGCCCCTTGGACCAGCGCCACGTCGGAAGGGGTGAGTCCCTGCTGGGCCCTGACGAACAGCTCCATCGCCTGGTGCGGCGAGATGGCGCCCGCGTCGGCGTGCAGGACCTCGAGGTAGCTGGCGACGTTGGCGTCGATGCCCCCGCGCCCGACCAGGACGGCGGCGTCGGTGAGGTCGCCGTCCCCGATGCTCAGTCGGGCGTCCGAGCAGGCTTCCACGAGGGACACCAGCCCGTAACGGTGCGCGTTGGTGTAGTGCTGGGAGAAGATGCCCGGCAGTCCGGGCAGGCGCTCCGCGAACGCCGCGTCCGGCAGATCGACGGAGCCGTAGTAGACACCGTGGTGCTTGAGGCACGAGCGGCCGTTGGAGGCCACGTCCCAGACCTCGCCCGCGGTGAACAGCGGCTGCTCCTCGCCCGGCAGGCAGAACCCCATGCCGGTGACCACGGTGTCCCGCCCGCCGCTGCCGCCTCGCGGGCGCCGGCCGGAGGGCCCGCTCACGACGCGTCCCCACAGGTGCGGGGCTGACGCTCTGTCCGTACTCGTACGGGACGGTCGCTGGTCATTGCTCACCTCGGAGAGTGGGGTGGGGGGTGGGGTGGGGGGTGGGGTGGTGCGGAGCGGCGCCGCGTCGGTGTGCGGCTCCCGGGGCCCGGCGCCGGTGTCGGATGCCGGGCAGGCGGTGGCGGGCGCACCTACTCGGCGATGGCGGTCCGGTACGACCACTGGTAGACGGGCATCAGTACGCCGCCGACGTCCTTGAAGTCCTGCGTGATCTCGAAGTGCTCATAGCCGTTCCCGCGAGGGATCCTCAACCGGATCTCGACGCCCCCGGATTTCACTTCCCGAATCTCAGGAATGTCTCCAGGGCCGCCCTTGAGGAAGACGAGCAGACCGTTGGGCACGACACTCACCTTCCCATTCGGAAACGCAGAAGAATTCTTCGAGACGATCAGACGGCCGGTTGACGGCGTACATCCGGAATACCCCATGGAAAGCCGTTCAACCCAGGAACACCAACAGCGCATGAAGTGAGCCAGGGGCGCACTCGCACCGCAGCCACCGGATCAAGGGGACGCCCCGGAAGCCGTGATGCCGCCCGAACAAAGCCCCGATCCAGAATCACCGGCAAGAATAAGTATGAAAACTGCGCCACGCTCCCCGAGGCGCGCCGCGCCATGAGCATAGCAGCAGGTCAAAGGGATGTACTCGCCGACTTTCGAATACGATCTCCCCAGTTTGCGGGCGCTCCCACCGTGATTCCCTCCCAAATTCTCGAGAACTCCTCGACGGGCGTCCGGGAAGACCCTTGCCAGCGCTCACATAAAATACCCAGTGGCAAGCCTCCGGTCGCTTCCGACTCCGCTCGGTGAGGCGTCGAAAAAGTTGTGCGCCCCCGATCCGGCCTCATGCTCCCACCCTTATCGAATTCCCTATTGCCACCCGATGGAGCCCGAACCTACCGTGAGGAAAACGCCTCCCCGACTCGGCCGCAACGGCCTTGTCAGGCGTTCGGAAGACGGAAAAGAGGAATCCTATGTCCCCGATTCTCCTCGCACTCGTCCCCTCGCAGGGTCCGGCAACCGGGGGTAGCCCCGTGCTCCTCGTCGGCACCGGACTGACCGGGGCCACGGCGGTCCTGTTCGGCGCCACCCCCGCGCTCAGCTACACCGTCCAGTTCGACGGCGCCATCTCGGCCGTCGCCCCGCCCGGGACCGGGACCGTCCCGGTCACGGTGGTCACGCCCTCCGGCACCAGCAACAACCTCAGCTACACCTACCAGCCGCCGACCCCGCCGACCATCCTCGCGCTCGTGCCGCCCATCGGCCTGGCCACGGGCGGTCTGCCCGTCCTCATCGTGGGCCACGGCCTGTCCGGCGCGACATCGGTCCTGTTCGGCGCCACCCCGGCCTCGAACTTCACCGCGCTGGGCGACGGAGCCATCCTGGCCGTCTCGCCGGCCGGAAGCGGAACCGTCCCCGTCACGGTGACCACGCCCGCCGGCACCAGCAACGGCGCCTCCTACACCTACCTGTAGGACGGCGGCCGAACCGCCGGTCCGCGCGCGACATGATCCGGCGGGATGAGAACAGTGAGCTCCGACAGCAGGCGCTGTCGGAGCTCACTGTTTGTCGGACGCTCGGCCATGGGGCGGGGTTCCGATGCCCGCGCCGCTCCCGAGAGTGGCGGCGACCCTAGTGTGATGCGCCACAAATCGCGAGGGTAAGTTCTGCTCTGCCGGCGGATTGATCTTGGTGAGGCAGTCCGCGAGGGACGCGCTCGACCTGGTTGATCCAGGAGGAGCCGGTCGGCGTGAAGTGGACGTGGAAGCGCGGGTTCCTGGCCGGCCATGTCCTGATCTCGGCGGTGTTGTGGGTGGCGTAGTTGTCGCCCACCAGGTGCACGTCGAGTTCGCGGGGCACGGCCTTGTCTATCGTGGCCAGGAGCTTCTTGAACTCGATGGCCCGGTGGCGGCGGTGCAGTTCACCGAGGACGGTGCCATCGGCGATGTTCACACTAGATCGCCGGTGCGGCGGTGTAGGTGTAGGCGAGGCCGTTGCTGGTGCCGCCGGGGGTGGTCACGGTCACCTGCACCGTGCCCGAGCCCGCGGGCGCCGTGGCGACCAGGCTGCTGTCCGACACGGCGGTGAAGGCGGCCGGCGCGGACCCGAAGGCGACCGCGGTGGCAGCGCCCAGCCCGCTGCCCGTCAGCGTGACCGTGTTCCCGCCCGAAGTCGGCCCCGCCCCGGGAACCACGCTCACCAGCTGGGGAACGGGAAGGTAGGTGAACGCCACACCGTTGCTGGTGCCGCCGGGCGTCGTCACGGTCACCTGCACCGTGCCCGACCCCGCCGGAACCGTCGCGGTGATCTGCGTCGCCGACACCACCGTGAACGACGAGGCGTTGACGGCACCGAACCGCACCGCCGTCACCCCCAGCAGATTGCTTCCGGTGACGGTGACGGTGGTTCCGCCGCTGACGGGGCCTTCGCCGGGGACCACAGCGGTGAGCTGGGGGTTGCTCAGGTAGAAGTAGGGCACGGGGAGGCTGGTTCCGCCGGCCGTGGTGACGGTGACGCCGGACGGCCCCGGCCCCCCGGTCGGCACGGTCGCGGTGATCTGCGTCGCCGACACCACCGTGAACGACGAGGCGTTGACGGCACCGAACCGCACCGCCGTCGCCCCCGTGAACCCGCTCCCCGTCAGCGTGACCGTGTTCCCGCCCGAAGTCGGCCCCTGGGCCGGGACGATCGTGGCCACCACCGGTACGGCGGTGTAGGTGTAGGCGAGGCCGTTGCTGGTGCCGCCGGGGGTGGTCACGGTCACCTGCACCGTGCCCGAGCCCGCGGGCGCCGTGGCGACCAGGCTGCTGTCCGACACGGCGGTGAAGGCGGCCGGCGCGGACCCGAAGGCGACCGCGGTGGCAGCGCCCAGCCCGCTGCCCGTCAGCGTGACCGTGTTCCCGCCCGAAGTCGGCCCCGCCCCGGGAACCACGCTCACCAGCTGGGGAACGGGAAGGTACGTGAACGCCACACCGTTGCTGGTGCCGCCGGGCGTCGTCACGGTCACCTGCACCGTGCCCGACCCCGCCGGAACCGTCGCGGTGATCTGCGTCGCCGACACCACCGTGAACGACGAGGCGTTGACGGCACCGAACCGC
>NZ_JBVIRY010000058.1:0-23271 GCF_055575795.1 Kitasatospora sp. NPDC034023 | reverse complement strand
CGTCAGCGTCACCACCGACCCCGCCGCCCCCGACGCCGGACTGACCGAACCGATCACCGGAGCAGCGACCGCGTACGTGAACGCCACACCGTTGCTGGTCGCCCCCCACCACCACGCCACCACGGTCACCTGTACCGTGCCCGACCCCGCCGGAACCGTCGCGGTGATCTGGGTGTCCGACAGCACCGTGAACGACGAGGCGTTGACGGCACCGAACCGCACCGCCGTCACCCCCTCGAACCCGCTGCCCGTCAGCGTCACCACCGACCCCGCCGCCCCCGACGCCGGAGTGACCGAACCGATCACCGGTATGTTGTGATCAACCATGACATACCTCCATAGGGTTGTGCAGTCTCCGAGTTGACGGATGTCGTGCGTGCGCAAACGGCTTCAGAGAGTCGGTTGTTCGCCCGGGGATGCGCGACGACGGGCGCCGAGGCGGGGAGCCCCGGTCGACGGAGGGAACATCGACCGGGGCTCGTCAGGGGTGCGTCGCTGGGCGGGTCAGGCGGAACAGACCGGCTCGTCCCAGTGAAGGAGCTCGCCGCCATCCGCCCGGTCGCCGTTGCCGGAAGCCTCCCCGGGACGGCCAAGACGCCGTCCTCGGCCGATCCGCCCCCGGCGCCGCCGGTGCTTGCCGCGGACGGACTCGGCCGAGCGCATCACGGAGGAGTTCCGTTCGAAGGCGTGGCCGTCGTCGGCCGCGGTCGCGCGCTCCGTCCTCGACGGTCCACCCGCAGGTTGACGGCCCACCAGCACCGTCGGCACGTACCACCCCAGCAGATGACCCCAGCACCACAGCGCTGAAGTCGTCCGTCGGCGGTCCGGGGGAGGGGGGCCGGCAGACCACCTGTCCGCCGCACGGGCCAGCACGCCTCGGAGCCTTTGGATCGCTTGCATGACGCCTCCTGGCGTATGTAAGCCGCCGCATCCGCCGGCACCGCTGAGACGGTGCCGGCAGATGGATCCACGTCCTCCACGGGGGTGCCCATCGCGAGCCGTACGTCACCCCGCCGCCTGAAGCAACAGCGGGCGCCGACTGCGCGCTTCCCCCGGGAGGGATGGGCGGCCCGCCGGTTGGATACGGAAAAGTAACCCAGAGGCGTGAAATCGGTGACAAGTCTTCCGACCTTCTTTCACCCGCTTGGCGCAGCGCCCGACCGTCTCCCGAAATCCGGGAAACGGCCGATTCCGTAGCGCGCGACCCGACGCCGATCAGCGAAAACGGACACCCTTCGGGGAATTTTCACGCTGATTCCCCACCCGGCGGGATCGCGACTTCCCGACCCGGGGTTGCGCCGCGGAATCGGTCCGGGCGGGACCTGCGCGAGGACGCTTGGAGGTTGTCGCAGCGGGCCGGGTCGACCGGCCTCACAGCCGTGTCATCCCCGGCACGCCCGGCACCGGCCAAGTCGCTGACCTGCGAAGTCCTGCCAGTGACCCCGGGTCGGCCGTCCGCCGTGGGATCCGGCCGCAAAAGCCGGGACCCGGGGACGTCATGTGACGTTGCGGGTGATGTCGACGAAACGCGAGTAGTGGCCCTGGAACGCGACCGTCGCCGTGAATGTGCCGCCCATGCGGTTCTTGGCCACGATCAGGTCCCCCTCGCCGGCGCGCGGAGAATCCTTCGCGTAGGCGTCCTCCCGGTGGAGCAGGATGATTGCGTTGGCATTGGCCTCGATGCCACCGGATTCCCGCAGGTCGGCCATGGCGGGTTTCTTGTCCGCGCGCTGCTCGACGCACCGGTTGAGTTGAGCGGCCACGACCACCGGAATATTGAAGGCCTTCGCGAGTATCTTGAGGCCGCGGGCGAGTTCGTCCACTTCGGTCGTGCGACTGGTGGCCCGGCCGGTCTCGGGGGTCGTCAACTGCAGGTAGTCGACCAGGAGGACGGCCGGGCGCCGTCCCTGGGACTGCACGCGGCGCAAGCAGGGAACGCAGCCGGGGGATGCTGACCTCCTCGCTCGTGTCGACGGTCAGCGGAGGGACGCCGGCCAGGGCGATGGCCCGCAGCCGCCGTGCCTCCTGCTCCTCGTCCAGCGTGCGGTCGCGGCTGCCGTGCAGGGGGACAGGGGCTTCGGCAGCGACCCATGCGCTGGATCACCTGCGTATGCGTCATCTCCAAGCTGTTCAGGTAGACCGGGATGGCATCCGGGCAGAGCAGCATGCTGCCCAGCACGGACTGCTCGGCCGACCGGCTGCGCTGCGGACGGACCAGAAGAGGAGTGGACCGAGTTAGAGGACAGGGTCGGGGTGCTTGAAGCACCTCCTGACAGCACTTCAAGCACCCCGGGTGCTCGAAGCACCCCCCGGGACGTCCGGTCCTGCGGACCGTTTCGTCCCCTTGTCGACCCGGGGCTTGCGCGGCGGTGCGGGAGCGAGCGGCGGCCGGTCCTCGGCCGTCAGCGGTCGTCACACGTCCAATGCGGAGCGTGGCGGGGTGTGCGGCGGCGCTCTTCACTCCACGGCTCTTCAGCGCGCCGGGTAAGGTCCCGCCGCGGCCTCGACGCGGGTGGCTCCGTCCTGCGCGCGGCGGCCGTGGACTCGGTACTCGGCCTCCGCCCGATCGCGGCGCCCACGGCCGCCGGCCCTTGCGCGATCGGGCGGCCGGCTCCGTTCCCCCGGGGCCGGCGGGGAACCGGGCGGCGGGTACGACGGGACGAGGCTGCCCGGGCGCGGCCGATGACGGTCCCGCCCGGGCAGACGGCCTCGTCGGCCGTGCGGTCCGGTGGCCAGTGGCCTGACTTCCGGATCAGATGCCCGGGCCGGCGACGTACGTGAACGCGCCCACGGCGGTCGCGCTGCCGCCCGCGCTGGTGACCGTGACGTCGACGGCCCCGGCGGTGCCGGGCGGCGTGACGGCGGTGACGACGGTGTCGCTGACGACGACGAACGGGGCCGGCGTGCCGCCGAAGGTGACCGACTGGGTGCTGCTCAGGGAGGTGCCGGTGATGGTCACCGGGGTGCCGCCGGAGGTCGGGCCCACGCCGGGAACGACAGTGGCCACGGTGGGCGCGTCCACGTAGGTGTAGGTGAAGCCGTTGTTGGTTCCGCCCGCAGTGGTCACGCTCACCCCGACCGATCCGGCGGCCGTGCCCGCGGGCACGGTGACGCTGATGAGGCCGTCGCTGACGACGGTCGGCGTCGCGGTGTTGGCCCCGAAGTTCACGGCGGTGGCGGTCGACAACCCCGTGCCGGTGATGGTGACGGTGTTGCCGCCGGCCAGCGGCCCGGAGGTGTCGCTGAGCGCGGCCTTGAACGGCGCGCCGACGTAGTAGAAGCTGAGCGGGTTGCTGGTGCCGCCCGGGGTGGTCACGGTCACCTGGGCCGTCCCGCTGCCCGACGGCGCGATGACGGTGACCGAGGTGGGGGTGTTGGCGGTGATGGTGGCCAGCTTGGAGCCGAAGTGCACGGCCGTGGCCCCGGCGAGGTTGACGCCGGTGATGGTGACGATGGTTCCGCCGCCGGTCGATCCCTGGTTGGGGGAGATGGGCACGACTGCCTCCTTGAACGAGGTGGGTGAAGGCCGCGACGGCGGGCCCAGGAGGATCGCAGGTTACGCACGGTGTGGGTCGGACCAGGCCCCGGCGGGGACGCAACGGACGGCCGAGGCGGTGAACCGGGCGCCGGTGGGCCGGTCCACGGGTGTGGCCGGGCCGCTTTCCGGGCGTGAGGACGAGACCGTCCTGGATGGATGTCGCCGGTCGCGGTGGCGGGCGGATCGTTCACGCCCCTGCCAGGGGAGCCCATGGCGCCACGGTAGTGACCGGCCGTACGGCAGCCGACGCCCCACTCCCCCGGAGAGGATGGGCGACCCACCGGATTGGAGCTTCCAGTAACCCATTGAGGTGACAAGCAGGCAAGGCACTTGACGTCACATCACCCGATTGGCGGCACGTTGCGGCTGGGAGCACGGCCCGCCCGGCGCGAACGCCCGGCCGCGTCGGACGCGCGGACCTTCCCGGCCGCACCGGCGGGGCCGTCCGTGGGTCGGTCCTCTGGCGGCCGCGTGCGCTTCCGGTGTGCGGCGCGCAGGCCCACGACGTGTCAACTGCCATTGACGCCCGGCCCGGCCGACGTCCGGGCACGGTAGCGGACGGGGGGCGCGCGGGTGCGCGCGCACATCCGCATATGCCACTGACCCTTTCTCCGAGCGGCGGTGCCGGCCGTGCGACCGTCCGGGATCGCTGCCGTGCGCGCCACCGCACGCCGGGCAGTGGCGCGACGGGCGGCCGGATGCGTGCGCGGCCCGGAATTCCGGGGAGGACCGCGAGCGCCGTCGCGCCCGCAGAGGTCTATTCCAGTCAACCATCCTCGCGTGCTTGCGAAAATTGTCAAGCATCCGACAGTCGAGATCCGGCCACTCTTTGGCTGACCTTCGCGTGCAGCTTGACACGACATGCGCGAGACCTTTGCCAATTGATTGCAGCGCGATTCGCTCACTCAAATTACACAGCAATCGGCGACGTCTTGAAAAATCCTTTCTGCTCCCACCTCGGGATTTCGTGTATATTTCCTGGCTTCCAATGGGTCCCACGAGGGAGCCGTAATCCGTATCGGATCCTTACAGGAGCAAAATTGCTGACCGGAGAGGAATACATCAACATCTGTGCCCTGCGATCCCGAGGATTGTCCATCGCCGCAATCGCCCGTCTCCTCGGCCGCGACCGCAAGACGGTGAGCTCCTATCTGAGCGGGAAGCGCACGGTCGGGGTCCGCAGCTCCGGCTGGGGCGAGTTCGAGCGGTTCATCCCCTACTGCCGCCAGCGGCTGCAGGACGATGCCCACTTCGAGGCGTCGGCGCTGTTCGCCGAACTCGTCGATCTCGGCTACAACGGCGGCTACTCGACCTTCACCCGCGCCCTGCGGACCCATCAGCTGCGTCCCAGGTGCCCGCTGTGCCAGCGTCCGCCCCGCACCCGCCCCGCTCGGCAGGACGACGCGGAGGAAGTGCACTTCCGCTGGTTCGTCTTCTGCGACCCCCCTGCGGACTGGGGCAGCACCCACGCCTGCGTCCTGGTGGGACGCCTGACCCGCTCCCAGCGCTGGAGCGCGGCGCTCGCGGAGCAGATCGATTTCGGCCACCTGGTCGGCTCCGTCGACCGGATCCTGCGCCAGTTCGGCGGGACCGGCTGGCGCTGGCGCTTCGACCGGGCGCAGCCGATCCACTGTCCGGGAGGCGGAAAGTTGACCACGGCGCTGGGCAGGGTCGCGAAGCACTACGGTGTCGTCTCGGATCTCGGTCCGGCGCGGCAGGACGCCGACGACGAGGCGATCGGGCAAGCGCTCGCCCTGTGGTGGCGGACCGGCGGTGCGGACACCGGCCCGCTGGAGGCGCAGGAGAGCCTCGACAAGCTGGCCAGGCTCATGCACACCCGCCAGGCCTTGGCACGGGGCGGCCACGACGGAAGCACCGTGCCGCCCACGCCGGTCCTGCTCGACCTCCCCCACGACCCGTACCCCGCCAGGATCAGCGTGACCCGCACGGTCTCGGCCAACAGCATGGTGTCGTACCGGGGCAATCTCTACGCGGTTCCGCGGCATCTGCACGGCCACACCGTGGAAGTGCGCCGAAGGCTCGGTGACCCCCTCCTGGCGATCGCGACCCCTCGTGGACGGGTGATCGCCCAGCATTCACTGGCGCCCGACGGTGCCAGCCTGTCGGTCATCGGCCACCGGCACGGGATCGGTCTCGAGCGCCCGCTCCCGGTGCCGAGGCCGGCCTGCACCAGCAGGATGTACAGTCCGCCGTCCGCCGAAGCGCTCGCGGCGGCCGACGCGCTCCGACAGGACACCCGCCAGGAGGACGGATTAGAGCCCGGTCGACAGGCCGGCGGTTCGTCGGCGCGCCGGTCCTGGCGGTGGACGGGTGTTCTCGACCGGATCCGGAAGGAGCCCACCGAGGAGGAGGAGCACGTCCGTTCCGAAGCCGTGATCCACCTCGCCGCGCATCGGCAGCACGACCCGACGCCGTACCGGCGAAGCCACACCGGCTCGGCGAGGCACCCGGACCGGACGAGATAGCGCGTACGACGGCCTTCGGCCTGCCGGACCCTGCACCGGACGTGATCACGTCCGGTGCAGGGTCCGGCAGGCCGCGCCCGAGGATGCGTGCGGTCCGGCCCCCGTCCTGCGCGCGGCCGACCGGAGCCGGGTAATTTCACAGACCGGCGGCAGGTAAAACGTCGGGAATTGCTAACCGAATTCCCCATCCCGCCCTTCCGGGCCCCGGACGCCGACCTTCCCGATAGTAACCCGGATGGAGTAGCGCAACTTTTGTATGAAGACTACTGAATTCGCCTTGGATTGCCGGAACATCAATTCTTCGCACCACCCTGCCCGTCCACACGCCCTGCCATCCGCGCTCGGCGGTGCAATACGTTCCGTTCATGCCGGCGCCCCGCCGGCATGAAACGCTTATATTCGGAGGGGATTCGGATGACCCGTTCTCGTCTCGCCGCCGGCGTCGTCGCCGTCGCCATCGCAACCGGCGCTGCCCTCGCCATCGCCCCCGCGGCCCAGGCCGCGGAAGCCCCCGTGCCCCAGGTGTCGGCGTGTGCCGCCGATCTCGCGGCCGCGCTCGACAGCAACGCGGCGGCCATCGACGCCGACATCGCCGGTGACACCGCCGGCGCCGGCGCCCACAACCTCCACACCCTCGTCATCCTGGCCGGAGCGCGGCACGACTGCTCCTGCCAGCACGCCCAAGTCCGCGCGGACATCATCGCTGCGGCGACCGACAGCGTCCGCGCGGCGGTGTCCAACTCGGTCGGCGACTCCGCTGCTGCACTGGACAGCGAGGACGCCGTGACGGCCGAGTTGACGGAGGCCCTGGAGATCGTCGAGTACTCCGAGGTGTGAGGTCTCGCGGCGTACGGGTACCCGTTGTCGACCTGCTCGGGTGCGGGGGCCCCGGCGGTCGGGCCGCGTCGTGGAGCCGTCCCCTTCACAGGCGCGGCACGACCGGCGCCGGCGCCGGTCGACAAGGCCTCGGCCTTCGAGGCGGCCGCCGAATTCGGCCCGCCCTTCGGAGACCGCCGTTGCCCGCATGGTCCGCGAAGGCCCGCCGGCGACCGGCGAGGTGGGCGCCGTCCCCACCTCGCCGCACGGCCTCACGGCACCGTGCGGGCGTGAGGAGTCCCCGGTGAAACCCGGACTTCGCAGGTGGGGTTTCAGGTCTCCAGCCGGCGTGGGCGGGTTTCGTCGATGCCGAGTAACGCGAGCAGCTCGGCCTGGATGCCGGCGGCGGTTGTCCTGCAGGAACCTGGGGGCCGCAGCGAGGGGGCCCTTGAAGTCGCCGTACCGGCGCTCGACGCGAACCGGACGCCGGCGGCCAGCAGGGCGGTCACGTTCGGGTAGGAGATCAGTTCGGAGTCGCCGACCATCAGCAGGTCGCGTTGCGCAGACAACTTCCGCAGAGCGGTCATCGCGCCGACCACCTGGGCGACCTCCGCCGTCCCGCCGCTGCAGGCGCGGTGGAACACCGGGATGCCACCGTCGCCGGTGACCGCCAGCCCGGCCTGGATCTGCTTGAGATCCGGGCGCCCGTGCCTGGCCTGCGGATACCCCTCCCCCTGCGCCTCGTCATCCCCGTACAGGGAGACCGAGGTCATGTCCCAGTGCAACTGGGCGCAGTCGATGCCGAAGTCGGCGATCGCCTGAGCCCCGACCGTGCCGATGATCTGCTCGACGTGCGGCGCGATGGCGTCCAGCGCCCACTCCCTGGCCGGCCAGACGCGGTGCGCGGCCCGCCGAGGCATCGGCGTCCTGCTCGTCTCCCGGGGCTTCGCACCCTTGAACCGCGCTGCCGCCCGGGCCCCGGCGTTCCGAGCCCGGAAGCCCGCCCCCGCGCCCTTGCCCCGTGGCCGGTCGACCGGCCACGGACGCCGGCATCCTCCCGCCGACACCCCGGGCACCTGCCTCCGGAGGGGTCTGTCACTGCTGGGGCTGGCGGAACAGGTCCTGCTGCGTGACGCCGTCCGCGAACATGACGTTCTCACTCAAGCTCGCGAGCAGGTCGAGGACAGCGGCGAGCGGCTGGTATTCCGTGCGGATGGCCGGGCGCTCGCCGCACTCCTTCAAGTGCTCCCAGAGCGCGTGGAAGTAGTCCTCGAGCTCCAGACGCGCGTTGAACTGCGCGCTGAGCCCTTCGGAATCGAGGCGACGCAGGCCGTCGCGGTCGAGCCGGGCCACCGAGTTGATGACGCTGTTGACGATCTCACGGCTCTCGATGCCTGAGCTGGACATGGGTTCTCCTCACGATGTGCGCAGTGGAAGACCGGGGCTGACGCTCGATGCGCCGCCCGGCCCGGCTGGATCGCGACCGTCCCGCAACGGTCAGCACGCCGCGGCGCTCCGACCGGACAGCGGGACGGCGGCCCACACCGAGCAGCTGCCGTCCGTACTGAGCCGCACCCCCCAGTCCTGCGAGTAGTCCGCGACGAGCGCCAGACCCCTGCCGTGGTCCTCGTCCGGCGTGGCTCGGTGCAGCTGCGGCACCGCGGAGGTCTTTCCCTGGTCACGGACCTCCACCAGGAGCTGGTCCGCGGTCCGGCGCAACCAGGCGGTGATGTGCGCGCTGTTGGAGTGCTCGAGGGCATTGGTGACCAGTTCGGAGATCACCAGCAGGACGGCGTCCCGGGTATGGCCGGCCCGAACGCCCTCGACGTCCAGCCACAGCCCTGCCAGCCGCCGGGAGATCGGTACCGCGCGGACCAGGGACGGCAGCCTGAAGGACAGCGGACGGCCTCTGACCAAGTGTCGAAGGACATCTTCGGCGAGAGCTCCTGCCAGCCGTCCATCGATCTCTGCGGTGGTCAGTGGAATCTCCTCCTCGGTGAACGGCGGGACCGCTTCTCGGCTCACGGGCCGAATGCGGCTGCCGGTGCGACTGCTCGTGGCTTTCGCGTCCCGGTCCACGCTCGGCGCCTGGGGATCATTCCCTTCGGCGCGCAGCCGGCCGAGTGGAAGTAAATCAGAAATAGATTATTCGCGGGGAGCTATCCGTCGCAAGAAAAGGGGGCGCATTTATGCAATACAGCGCCTAGTGTGAAGGTAGGAATAGTTCACACCGTCGATGATCCGGCGGAATGAAACGGCTTGCTTCGTCCACTCGAGTCCGGATTTGACGGCGAATGGCGGCGGTCCATTGGTCCCGGCAATCAGTGGAGCCTTTTGGGACAAACTTCCCTCCGGGCGCACAAGGGCGGCCGGCGACTCGCTCACGGAATTCCGCACCGACCTGGCCGAAATCAGCCGTTCCGCCTGTGCGCGTCGCGGCCGGGGAAAACGTCCTGGTGGGGATGCGCTGCCGGACCGGCCAACCTCGGCCGGAGGACCGGCGCGCCGACGCACGGGCGACGTCACGAGGCGAAGCCCGCCCCGGCCGTGCGCCGGTCTGCCTCCGACGTCGCACCGACGTCGGAGGCACTGTCGACGAG
Source organism: Kitasatospora sp. NPDC034023 (assembly GCF_055575795.1). NCBI lineage: Bacteria > Bacillati > Actinomycetota > Actinomycetes > Kitasatosporales > Streptomycetaceae > Kitasatospora > Kitasatospora sp. NPDC034023. The sequence continues at coordinate 13,831 of NZ_JBVIRY010000058.1, read as the reverse complement.
GGGCGGCCTCCACCAGCACCGTCACCGCGAGGAGCTGCGCCGCAGGCGCATCCCCGAGAACGATCTCGCCGTAGGGCCTCTGATCGACGGTGTGATCCCAAAGGCCCGTGCACGTCCGGAAGGAGTGCTTCTGCCGGCTCTTGCGGAGACGACCCTGCGAGCCGACGCGGGCCGGTGCGATGAGAGTCGCACCGGCCCGCGGATCCAATTTCCTCGACCGGGGTACGGCAACGCGCCACTTCAGCGATTAGGCGCAAGCCGGAAGCGCTGGCAGACACCGCAGCTGCTTACCCCCGGAGAGGATGGGTGACCCACCCGGTTCGGATGCACCCAGTTACTCATCGGGCCGAAATAGCCGCAATCCCCCGACCGGTCGATTCACCCGTACGGTCGAGCGCGCCGGAAGTACAAACCGCTTGTGCGACCGGACCGGAAGCCCTTCCGCAGGAAATTTTCATATCCCGGTCCGTCCGCTCGGGAAATTGGACACCATATCCGGAGGCGACTGCCCGTTGATCGCGGAATACCGCGTGCGGGAACCGGCCGGGATCCGACGGCGGCGATCACGGCACCCTGACCGCGGGCTCGATCGGAATGGCAGGAGCCGGACCCGGGGTGAGGATCCCGTCGGGCTGTCCCCGCACCCGCGTCGGCCTCTGGCGCCGGCGGGCAACCGGCAGACCATCGGAGAGGTGGACCCGGCGGGAGGTTCCGCGGTGGCGTCTCGCAGGCCCCGGCCGCGCTGCGCGGCCGTGCCGGTCTTCCCCGCATCGGGTCGGCCGTCCCGCCGCGGAGCGGGATCGGACGCCGCTACGGCTTCCGGGGGCGCGTCACGGGGCCCGGTCCCGTGTCCGGGCACCTGGCCGGGGCTTCCCCGACCGGCGGCCTCCTGACCGGCGGCCTCCTGACCGGAGGCCCCGGTGGCGCCCCGCCGGTGCCGAGCGGCGTCGGCGGGGCGGGCCGTCGGCTGAGCCTCGCCACCCCGGGCACAGGTCCGCTCCCGCTCGAGCCGGCGAGCAGCAAGCCGCCGGCGAAGGATTGTTCCTTCCGACTCGTCACCCCCTGCCGCCGACCGGTCGGCGGGTCCGCTCGCACCGGGCGCGACCGGCATCGTGAGCGGGTCTGTCGCGGGTGGCGCGTGCGGCGCGTGGCCGACCGGCTCCCACTGTTCCCGAAGCCTGCGGCAGGCGGCAGCGGCGGCGGCGGGACCGCAGGAACGGCAGGTTTCCGGATCGTCGGCGTCACGGGCGACCAGGGGCCCGCGGCAGAGCGCGCACTCGGGGCTCCGGACCGGCCCGCTCCCGGTGACCGTCTCGCTCGCCCGGTCGACGACCTTGATCAGCCAGGGCAGCGGGGAGACCACCGAGGACCACGGCACGGCGCCGACCGGCTCCCTGCGGCGCGCGAACTCCCACGCCGACTCAAGGGCTTCGAGGACCACCGCACCGTGGACGTCGGGGGATGTGCCGTAGTCGGCGAATGTTGCGACGATGTGCTGAGCGAGGAGGTCGAGCTGTCGCTCGGTCAGCCGGTCCGCCAGTTGCCTCGGCAGGCGGCTCAGGGCCGACGACGCGGCTTGCCGGCCCCATCGCTTCTGCTCGTCGGTCACCGACCGGATCGTCTTCCGGTCGGTCTGCCGTCTGTCGCGCCCTGCCGGGCCTGCTGCGTCCCCATCGGTTCCCGCCGCGTGGCCTCGCGCGCGGGTGCGCACGGTTGCCGGTTCGCGGGACGGACAACCGCCCACGACCGCAGGCGTGTTCAGCAGGTCATGTTGGGAGGATCGTGTTTCTGCCACCGAATCGGGGGTGGCCAGTGTCACCGAAACGGGGGGATCGGCTGTCACCGAACCGGCGGCCTCCCGGCACGGGTCGAGCGAGTCGCCGTGACGGGAATCCGGTCCGGTGTCGAGGACCCCAACACCGTCGCCCGCGGGCCCGCCCGCGGACCGCGGCGCGGGGACGGGCCCGCTCGGGAGGGACTCCGGCTGCCCGTTCGGTACGCGCAAGGGCACGGGATGGACGACGTATCTGTACGCCCTCCTCTCGCCGACTCGTCGGCTCACCCACCCCTGGGCCAGGAGTTCGGCCACCGCTTCACGGGCCGTTGCCTCCTTCATCCCGCACTCGCGCGCGATCCGCGCGAGGGGAGTCGGTTCGGGGAAGTGCTGCCGCAGGGTGAGCAGGGCATAGACCTTGAACCGGGTACCGGCCAGAGACGCCCGGGCGTACGAGCCGACGCACACGGTCAGCTCGTCGTCGGCAGGCGGACGGACGCGTCGGTTCATGGTTCCGGTGGCAGGATTCCGAGTCGCTCGAACCAGGTCCTTGGCCTTCGCTCTGGCGATCAGACGGTTGACACCGCCCCGTGACAGCCCGAGCTGCCGCCCGATGGTCTCGTCGGCAGCGAAGCAGAATCCCGACTTCCAGCCGTAGTCCTGCACCAGCGTCACGACCCGGATCAGGTCGCCGGTCAAGTCCCTGTCACTGAGCCACACCGCCGGGAACCGGGTGGCGGGCAGGCCGGCCCGCCCAGGGCCCCGGGCCTGCCCGCGGGCAGGCCCGGGGCCCTGGGCCCGCTCCGTGCACGCAGCGCCCGAGTACGGCGGGCTCACGGAGCACCGCCGAAAGCCCGACGCCCGCCCGCTTCGCTGCCCGGCCCGCCCGGCCGCCCGTCGACGCCCGGATCGGTCGACGGGCGATACGCCAGCCGTCCCGAAGGCACCGAGGCGACCCTTTCCCCGGCCGGCTCCATTCGAGCGGTGGTCACTCGCGCTCGAGAGCCCGTTTGGGGAGGTCCTTTGAGGTTTCGCTCATTCAGATGCCCGCGTCCTCCCCAGGGAAGGACGGAACGGCGGATCACGACATGGGCGGGGAGCGGCTGGCAGATTCTGATTCGGTGATGCAAAATGGCAGTGCCTACTTACGGACGTGTGAGAAGGCAACAGCCCGTCAGGACACAGGTTCTCGCCTGATCCCGAGTGTGCGGACGGGCCGAGGCAGCGGTGAAATTCCGTCGTCGACTCAGGCATGTGGTCGGCGACGACGGATACAGGGCGTTCAGACACCGAGGCATGTGATTGGTGCACAGACGGTGAAGGTCCGGTGGTGCGGACCAAGCCGTCTCCATGCTGCTAGGTCACGTCAAAACCTCCCCGCAGGGGGGCACGGTGATTGAAGAGGGTCGAACGAACGAGGAGAAGCGATCACGAGTGGTCGCTTCTGCCTGACGCGGTTTCGAGTCCAGGCGCCCGAGGGGTGATCTGGAACAGCGATGTCGCACCGACTGCACCCCCACAGCCGTCCGGACTCACCGGAGTCCGGACGGCTGATCCACGACTGAACCAAGTCTCGACCAAGAGTACTCCTCCCATCACAGAGTGTGAATACCTCTCGTATACGACTCATCGCAGGGGCCCACTGGGCCCGGCCACAGGCAGTGGTTCGTTCGAGTCGGCAAGAACGGACAGCTCGAACGCCTGGCAGTGGGGTTCGATCGTCCGCCCGGAGCGTTCCGCGTGACGGCGACGGCAGGACGCCGACGGCCATGATGCGGCATCCAGCGGTCCTGTCACCAGTCACCCGATACGGGAAACGTGCAACCGGCCATTTCACGCACGCAATCCGAGCGTCTGTTAATCGGATGACCGAATCGAAGGCGCGCCCCGCTGGGGAGAATTGCAAAGCATCCGGCACCATTCGAGGCCGTCCCGCCGTGAAAGAGGGGAAGCCGAGCGAGCGGACGGGGTCACGCTCGCTTCGACCGTCCCCATCCGAGGCCAGCCGCAAGAACGCCGCACGCTCGGCAAGGAGCTCGGCGGCCTGGGTAAAAGCTCCGAGCGCCGGCAGCCTGAGCATATTTCAGGACACCCGGATGCCGTACATTTCCCGGCGATTAGCCCATCGTTGTCGGGGCATGAGTCCAACAGCAGTCAAGCCGCCTCCTCCTTTGCCGCTGGAGCGGGACCGGATCTGCAGTGCCGGTGACAACTGGCTATTCGTTCCGGACCGGACGAATCCCGCGGGCGACCTGGAAATCGGTTATCTCGTGAAGAACGGCGAACGCGTGGTGCTGACGCATTGCTCGCGCCAGCTGGCCGAACTCTTTCGCATCCTGCGCCGACTCGAGTTCGAGTTCTCGACGCGGCTGCAACGATCAGAGGAATAAACGGGCTGATTGAGAGCGCCGGCCGCGATCCACGATGACGCAAACAGGAGGACTGCTTTGTACGAGTCGACGGACATCGATTTCAGCCCCTACTACACGCCTGGATTCAGCCCCGACGACGGGGTCATACACAACCGCTCCCTCTGGCCGTCCGCCGGGCAGCTGTCCGCCGACCTGTCCTATCCGGTCGTCAACGGCTGGGCCGATCCGGTCGTCAACGGCTGGGCCGATCCGGGGATGCTTCCGCATTCTTCGAACGCGGAAGCGGTCGAGGAGGAGGCCGGCCTGCCGGCCATGGGGTTCCACCCCCAGTTGATCGCCGCCCGCCGGGAGCGTCGCGCCCGCCCAACACGCCGCCGGCCCGACATCCTCGGATCCGTCATCGGATTCCTGACGCTGACGATCGTCACTGCGGTCTGCATCCTCGGTTGGATGATCTCCTACCATCCGCTGCGGGACGTGGCCCTTTCGCAGCTGCCGCGGGGTCTGTCCCAGTACTGGCCGGTCGTCGTCTACGGACCGTGGATGGTCGCCTCCCTCTCCGTTCTGCGTGCCGCGCTGGGAGGGCGCAGGATGGCGAATTCCTGGACGGTCATCCTGGTATTCGCGGGCATCGCCAGCCTCCTGTGCATCATCAACACACCCTGCACGATGCCCGAGGCCGTCGTCGCGGGCCTTCCGCCGGTGACGGCTGTGGTGTCCTTGCAGCAGATGGTGCGCCAGCTGCTCGTCGCCCGACAGGAGTCCCAGGAGGACCGTCGGCAGAAACCCTCGCACCGGGCTCGGTAGCACATGAACAACACAGCGCCTGCATTCTCCGCCCGTCCGTGCGGGAACCCGAAGATTCTCTTTCAGGATCATCGCCGCGCGCATGGCGATGATCGGCAGGAAGCAGCCGCGACCGATCCGGAAATCGCCGGCGTCCCCACCCTCACCGGCAGCCCGACCGCGAGTGGTTGACGCGCGCTGGCACTCCCCTTCTCGGCCAGGAGGGGCGCCGCACTGTTCCGGGTCGGCACGCCACCGGATGCGGGCGGCGTCCGGCCGTTGCTTCGGATCGAGCACTGTCCCGGCTGCACCGTTCCCGATTTCGGTCCGGCAGCGACCACGGTTCACATGCCAGGCCCACCGCGCACGCCCTCACATCAACCTGCCGCCGATCCACTGCCCACGCGGGACCCCACGATCGCTGCGCCCTCCTTCCTCCCCGCCCACGTTGCTGCCCCCTGGGCAACGGATCGGGCGGGCCGAACCGAGCAGCGCCCATGGCGAGGCGGGTCACATCAGGTTGGCCCAATAGGGTGAATCATCCATCTTTCGGGTGACCTCACGTTTGACTTGGGTAGCTACGGAGTGCGTGCGACGGGCTGCAGACCGTAGCCGCACCCCGGCGCTGAACTCATACGGCCGGTAACCATGCTCCGACGGAATTGAAAGGAACGAGACTCATGCTCCTCACTCTGCTCGGTAACATCGTGGCCTTCCTCGGCTGGCTGCTCTAGCGGTTGTCGACCCACCCGGCGGCGAGCCGGCCCCGCCCACGCGTTCGGTGACGGGGCCGGACTCACCAAGAGCCTGCCGCGACTCCGAGATGTCCGGCCACTGACGCCATCCCATGCCACACGCCGTCCGGGCCTCCCCAACCGGGGCAAGCCGGCCCTGGTCGCACAACGGCACCGCGACGCAGACGGGGCCGTTGCGCGCCTGCGCGCCCCATGGCGGGGGGCGATCAAGAGGACATCGACGCCCTACTCGACGGCGTAACCCCGGTATGGCACGCCGCGGCAGATACCGGTCGCGGCTTGCTCGGCGCGCACTTCATCCCCTGACGCGTTGGCACGGAGCGAAATCCGACAGGTCCCGCTGTGCAATGCGGGACCTGTCGCTACCGTTCGCGCTGGTCAGCCCGTCGGCGCCCGGCTACCCCCGCTGCCGCGGAATCCGCCCCCGTAGGCCTTCCCCAACCCCATCCCGGGTTGATCCCCGCTCAGGCGGGAAGCACCACGGCAGCGGGCCGCGAGCCGACCGCGCAGCCCGGCAGCCGCCCTCCTACGCATCCGCCGTCAGCCGTACCAGCAGCAGTCCCGCGCTGTGGGAGCGGGAGCGGCCGACGCCGGTGGCGAGGGCGCCGGTAAAGGCATGAGGATCGGTGACGGCGCCCTTGATCTCGGCGCGGCCGATCTTGGTGCCCTGGTGCTTGGCGGTCAGGCCGAGCTTGGGGAGCATGCGGATCGCCAGGGAGTCCGGGTCAGCGTTGGCGCTGATGCGGCGGATGCCGGCCGGTCCGACGCGGTCGGCGCTGGCGGGCTGGAGCCGGGCGGCGAACCACTCCTTGACGTGGCGGGGGGTGGCGTATCGGCGGGTCGCGTGATCCGCTCGGTAACGGGCATCAGCCGGTCCTGGACCGGGGAGGCCGGGAACCCGGCTTTCGTGATGCGGGCGCCGCCCTCTGTGCAAAGGCCCATCTCTCACTTCCTGCTGGGAGTTGGCTGTGCCGGCGTGCTGCTCGCTCCCGGCGGTGCCTCCCGTCTCCTCCTCTCGAGCACATGCCCGTCCGCGCGTCTTGAGCGGTGGTCACTGAGGGAGCGCAAGTCCCCCTCCCGGGGGCCAGCCCCCGGACCCCCGCTGGGGACCTCGGGTCCCCAGACCCCTTACGCTGCCGCAGTCCGCTCCGTCCTCAGCCGGATGACACCGCCTTGGCGGCGATGTCATCCGGCTTCCGGGCGGTGCTCCCTTGCCCCTGGCCCAAGTGGTTGCTCCAGTCAGTGGTGAATCAACTGACTGGGCTCCCGCCTACCCAAAACGGTCCCGAGTGGCTGCTCAGTGGTTGCTGTAGAGACGAGCCACTGAATGCGCGCCGCCCGAGGGGGAAGCTGACCAGCACATCGCTCAGGTGACCCGGGAGCTGGGAGGCCGTTCGCGGCCGAGCAGCGGTATGCAACGGCGGGTTGCCCCCGGGCTCCTGGTGCGGTTAGCACGCAGCGGCCTGCAGTCGGATGGCCAAGCACCCTGAGAGGTGCTCACGTCGCTGGCGTCGTTCAGTTGCAGAAGAGGCAGAAGAGCGCATTAGGGCGCTGACCTGCGGAAATACCTTCCGAAACCACGATCGCCAGATCTGCTACCCAGATCGAGGGGCTGCCAAGGCTGTCCATAGGACCGTGGTGAAGTGACCACAACCTCGTGGTGACCAGATCAAGAGGTCTGGCTACCACGATCGTACGATCGTGGTTCAGTGCCGAAAAGTACATCTGCGGATGCCCTTGGAGGGAGGCGCGACACGAGGTCGTGAGCGCCCCCTGAAGTTGGCTCAGTGACGTTTCGGTCATGTACTTTTAGGCCATCTGATCCGCTGCGGCCGACCGTGGCAGGGTCCAAGACCTATGCCCGAGGAAGGAGGGGACCACGTGGCTGCCGCCGCACGGCGTCGACGCGCGCCAGCAGACGAGAACGGGGAACTTCTCCCCTTTGCTCCGTTCGCGTTCTACTCCGGACACGCGAACGTCGACAAGGAACGCGTCCGCGCCATCTGCCGCAGCAACAAGTTCACCCCGGGCGAGAAGTTCATGGTCCTCTGGTGGATCGGAACGTCGCCAGAGGGCATGGAGCCCGTGGTGATGACGGGGGCGGACATCGGCAAGGAAGTCGGCATGACGGCGGATGCCATCGGCCGGATCAGCCGCAAGCTCCTCAAACACCGGATCTTGGTCGCGGTGGGTACGTTCGGGAACTCGAAGTTGTACCGGATTACGCCCTACATTGCGTTCCACGGTCCGGGCTACGATCAGCGTGAAGCGGTGAAGCGCTTCAACCCCCCAGACATTCCTGGGTTGGCCCCGAGAATTCGAGAGTGGTGGGAGGACCGATGAGCACTCAGACGGTTGCGCTGCATGGGAGCAGGAGCATGTCGTTCGGGGAGCTGCTGAGGCGAACCCACAATCTGACCGCGAATCAGCGCCTGATGGTCGTGCTCTACAACGATCCGGAGCTCGTCGGCCGGAACGGGGTGATCGAGCAGTCCGCAAAGGACCTGGCGGGCATTCTGGGATGGGCGCCGACCATGTTCTCTCGCATCCGGCAGCAGCTCGTTGATGCGGGATGGCTGGAGCAGTCCGGCGGGCGAGCCCAGGTCAAGTTCTTCCGACTGACGCCGACAGCCCACGGGCAGACGCGAGCGCTTCGGCTCGTGGACTGAACGCTGCAGGAACTGCGAGGGGTTGTTGATCCGCTGCGGATCAACAACCCCTCACGCTTATGAACGTTTCGGCATGGAACCACGACCCACCGATCGTGGCTTCGTGCCGCGGAGTGCAGCAGCCCCGGAACGGCGGGGCGCTTATGAACTTATCGGCAGGGAACCACGACCCACCGATCGTGGTCGTGATGGCCACCTTGGTGCCCAGGCGGGCCTCGGCGATATGTATGTTTCGGCATGGAACCACGACCGACCGATCGTGGCTTCGTGCCGTGGAGTGCAGCAGCCCCGGACCCGGCCTGATGACTACGCCCAGGTGCCAACAACGAAGGACTCGAGGCGGGGGACCTGGAGGGCGACGCGCTCGTCGGCGCGGATGGTGATGACGCCGTTCTCGAAGTTGAGGCCGTTCTCGTTGGAGACGGTGACGGAGTCGGCCTCGTCACCGGGTTGAGCCCACGGCCTGACCGATCCGCCGTCCAGGGCCGGCCCGCCCACAGTCGGCGGGCCGGGCCTCCCTCTTCCCGGAGGCCCCGATGACGCGCGCCACACCCGGCCCGCACCCGCACCCGCTCACCCCGGCCGACCTGCCGCCCGGCACAGCCTGGTGGAGCTCCTGCCCGGACTGCCGCTCCCCGATCCAGGGCGGCCCCGCTCGGACTGTGCGCCCACCGCCCACCGCCCCGACCCCAGTTGTCCACGGCGACCGCGTTGGGTCGGGTGCGGGGCCGGCCGACCGGTCCCGCACCCGCATCTTCTGAGCACGGGGATGAACTGCGGGCTGTCGGCGGCCTGCCCCTCGGTCAGGACGAACACCAGCGGGCGGCACTTCCGGTCGCCGGAGGCATGGATCTTGCTGGTCTGTCCGCCCCTGGAACGTCCGAGCAGGGAGGCCTTCAGCCGGAGCTTGCGCCGACGCCGGATTCGTCGCCGTTCTTCCCGTTCCGGGTCGTCTGAGGTGTCCTGCACGTCTTGTTCTTCCGGGCCTCCCCCCTTTGCCGCGCCTTCTCCGCCTCGTTGGCGGCCTTCTCCAGGGCGGCCGGAGCGTCGGGGTCCAAGTGCATCCCGGCAGCGTCGTGGTGGGCGCGGATAGGATCCGGTCACCCGCGAGGCCGCCCGCGCTGTCCACGCCCGCCTGCTGGCTGTCGTCGGGCAGGCCGCGCCCGGCCGGTAGCAGATCGCGGCAGGCGGCTGCCGGCCTTGTCCCGGCCTCACCGCGAACCACTTCGACCAGGGCAGACGGCTGGGACATTCCTGGTACTACAGGCAGCGGGGCGATCTGCCATGAGTACGCGAAGTCAGGTTGACGGTGGGGTGACGGCGGAGGATCCAGCGGTCCTGGATGCCGAGTTCGAGGCAGGCGCGTGCGACTCCAAGTGATGCAGAAGCCCGACACGCTGAACCGGCATCACTTCGTGCAGGAACCTACGTCCAGAATGGGGCATTTGGTACGTATTAGAGCCATGCTGAGGACGGTGGACGTGATGGGGGACTCGCCGCTGGACGCTCAGGCATTGTTCGGGTGGGCGCTGACCGACGTGTGGACGACGGCCAGGGGTCGGACGGCGCGCCGGTGTGCCGTCCTGGCGTGCCCCGGGTCCTGAGGTTCGGCCGTCCGGTCGCGAGCGAACACAGTCGTACGCGTGGACGGTGCCGTCTGTCACGCGCGGTCTGTGCCATGGTCCTTGCCCTCGCGTCCGCGCTGGCCTGGGTCGTGACCGGTCCGTCCGATGCCGCCCGGGCCGCGACCGCGTGTGCGGCGAGTCTGTGCGTCCTCAACGCGAGTGCCGCGGATGCCCTGTACGTCCACCCCGGCAGCGTCCAGGTCACCGGCAGCATCCTGGTCAACTCGACGAACAGTCAGGCCGCGCTCGTCAGTGGTACCACCTCGGTCATCGCGAACGGGGGTACCATCGGCGGCCCGGCGGCCCCGGCCGGCTTCGCCACCGCGAGCGGCGGCTCGTACAGCCCGGCCCCGGTCAACCAGCCCGCCGGCACCGACCCCTACGCCGCCTTGGCCCAGTGTCCGGCCGCATCGGCCTGTCCTTCGACACCGACCCCGCCGTATCCCTCGGTCAACCACATCTCGGGGAACCAGACGATCAGCCCGGGCGTGTACACCAGCATCTCGTCCCTGTCCGGCACGCTCACCCTCAATCCCGGCACGTACGTCATCACCGGCACCAACGGCGTGACGATTTCCGGCGGCAAGCTGATCGGCACGGGGGTGACGATCTACCTCGCCTGCCCGTCGTACCCGACCGCGTGCGCGGCGGCCACCAGTGGTGCGTCCTTCACCAGCCAGAGCGGAGGCAAGACCACGCTCAGCGCACCGACCACGGGGGCCTTCGCCGGTCTTTCGATCATCGCCGACCGCAACAACACCGCGGGGGCCCTGGTCACGGGAAACGGCTCATCGCTCACCGCCGGCGGTGCGATCTACACAGCCTCGGGGAAGCTGGCGGCCACATCCGGAGGCAAGGCCAGCTTCACCCGCGCGGTCGTGGACACCGTCGAGACCAGTGGCAGCAACAGCTCCCAGATCACCGTCATCCCGACCACGGGCACACTGTCGATCAGCGTGCCGGCCACGGCGGGCCTGGGCGGCGCCGCGCCCGGTGGCACCCTCAGTGCGGCCCTCGGCTCGGTGACCGTCTCGGACGGGCGGGGACTGGCCACCAGCACGTGGACGGCGACGGTGTCCGCCACGAACTTCACCACCGGCGGCGCCTCGTCCGCCGAGACGATCACCACCACGAACGTCTCGTACTGGTCCGGACCCGCGACGAACACGAACGGAACCGTGACGGCTACGCCGGGCCAGAGCGACGCCTCGGCAAAACAGTCGCTCGGCAGTTCGAGAACCGGCTTCACCTCCACCGGCAACGGGAACAACTCCACGAGCTGGGCCCCCACACTCGTGGTCAACGTCCCCGCCGCTGCCGTGCGCGGCACCTACACGGCCACCGTGACCCACTCCGTCGCCTGATATCGCCCTCCCCGTCCGATGAACCCATTCGGGCCTGTCGGGTTCAGCTCGCCCGCCTGCGGCGAACCATCCAGCCGCAGGCGGCCAGGAGGCAGACGGCCGACACGGCCGCGGCCATGCCCGGCGTCATCGCGAGGGAGTCCGCCGTGTCCGGTGTGACCGACGCCTCGGCTTGGGAGCCGCCGGGAAAGGTGATGGTGGCCGTGGCGGTGTGTTGGACCAGACCGCTGGCCAGTGTGAGGTGGACCTTCCACGGTCCGTTGGGAAGCTGCCTGTCCAGGGGGACGGTCACAGGCTCGGTCTGGTCGATGCCGAGGGTGGTGCCGAGGTTCACCGCGTAGGGACCGGCGCTGAGGGATCCCGGCCCGTCGGTCATCGACATCGATCCGGTCAGGTCGAGGGCACGCTTGCCGGTGTTGTGGACCTTGGCCACCAACTTCGGTGTGCCGTCGGGCGCGCGCCCGGGAGTCAGCCCCTCGATCCGGAAGTCGGACGGCGGCTCGCCTCCGGGACCGACGTCGAGGTAGAACCGCACTCCCACGCGGTTGACCAGGCGGACGTTCCCGGCCGGGCCGGCATGGCCCGCGACCTGCGCCCAGAGGACGGCGTACCGTTCGCCGGCGGACGCGTTCGACGGCACCCGGACGCTGATGCGGACCACGGCCGTGCCGTGTGCCGGGACGTCGCGCACTGCGGTGGACGGCGGCGTGGACGGCGGCGTGGACGGCCGAGTGCCCGATGTGCCGCAGTCCGTCGTCTTGCTGGACACATCCGCGTCCGAGACACAGTCGTCCACCGAGACCCAGGTCGTGAGCTCGTTCGGGGTGCGATCGGCATCGACGGTGAAGGTGCCGCTGTTGACGGCGGCGGAGCCCGCGTAGAGATCGACGTGCTGGGCGACGTCGGAGGTGTTCGTCACCAGCAGCCGACGGTGGATGACGCTGCCGGGCGCGAGGTGGTCCACGACGTACGTGAGTGCGCGCGGGTCGGCCTCACGGTCCCGGGGCGCGTCGAGCAACTTGAGGCCGATGCTCCCCTCGACGGTGGGAGGCGGCGTCTGGCCCTGGCCCTCGGCTGCGGCGGTGCTCGCGCCGCAGACCAACGCGAGCACCGCTACGGTCGCACACCACAGGCCGGCTGGGCTACGCGATCGAATGTGTCACCGTCCCGGTGTAGGTGCCGTTCACCGCAGCGGCGGGGATCGCGACGACGAGCGTGGGGTTCCATGTCGCGGAGTTGTTGCCGGTGCCCGCGGTGAGGCTGTAGGTAGTGCGGCTGACGTTGAGGCTCTGGGCCTGGGCCGACGTGGCCTGGCCGGGCGTGAAGACGCCCACCCCGGTGGTGGAGCTCGCGGTCCCCGACCAGTAGGAGACCGAGCTGGCCGGGACCGTCTCCGGAGCCGTGCCAGCGCCCGTCGTGAAGCTGGTGGAGATCGCGGACGCGGTCCAGGCGGCCGTGAGCAGAGCTCGGGAGTCGGTGACCGTGACATTGCCCAGTTGTCCGCTGACGGAGTTTCCGGGCAGTCCGCTCCCCAGACCCACCGGACCGGCGGGGACCGAGATCGCTAACGAACCACCCGAGACAGAGAACGTGACCGCCGTGTCTCCGGGCGCGGCACTGGCCACTCCGGCGGTGGTGACAACCATCGCGGCTGCGGCGGCTGCGGCGGCTACGGCGGCTACGGAATATCGGATACGCATGGGCTCTCCTTCGTCGTCCAAGCCCGGAACAGCAACCGTCCCGGGTATCGCCCCGGTGACGACCCATAGTGATATCCGTATACGCACGGAAGCTAAACGCAATTACTCCATCTGGTCGAACGCGACCATGGAGGAGAGCCCGGCCAGGTCAGGCCGGGAAACGAACGCACCATCGGCAGATAGTAAGGATTTGCGAAATGCAGTCGGATGATACGTGCATCAATGGATCCTGAAGAGGAAGTCCGTGACTTCCGCCTCATCGTTTGTTTTTGACGCTCGTTCAGTGGGGAGTGTACGTCCGAAGCGCGACCGCGAAAGCGATGTCGCCCTGAGCCGCGTGTCGCGGTACCGGACGACTGCCTCGCCTCTCTCCTCTACAGGCCCGACGCCGGTGACGTGTGTGTCGTACCGGCGCTCCGGCCCTCGCCACGTTCTCCGGGAAGGTGTCTCATGTCTCGCCATCCTGGCCGCCTCCGGCGGCTTTGTCGTGCGCTCGTCGTCCTGGCCCTGACGGCCGCTGTCGGAGCTCCCGGCACCGTCGCCTTCGGCCAGTCCCTGCACCACCACCCCGGATCCCGCCTGCGCCCGTGGGTGAAGTCCTGTGTCCAGCACCGGGGGCCGGCGGGGCTCGTGGGCTGCCTCGCGAGCAAGCACCCCCAGGCGGGGGGATCGCAGCCCCGCCTGCTGACCCCCACCATCAGCGAACTGGCGACACCCACCGCCAATTCGGCCCCGGTCGGCATCACCGCAGGGCCGGACAGCGCCCTGTGGTTCACCGAGAACTCC
>NZ_JBVIRY010000057.1:0-40460 GCF_055575795.1 Kitasatospora sp. NPDC034023 | reverse complement strand
GGCCCAGACCCCACACCTGCGCCTGCACCGGATCCGCCACCCGCTCCGAACGACCCGTAGCCACCGCCCCACGCGTCACACACCACAACGGCGCACCGACCCCGGCATCGCCCAACGCCTGGACGAGCAGGGTGGTGAGCAGCAGGCCGGTCGACACGCCGTCGGTCCGGCGCTCGTCGAGGGCGAGCAGCGACAGGACGCCTGCGACGGCTGCGCCGTCGGCGACGCGCTGTCCGAGGAGTTCGGTCAGGCCCGAGCGGTCGGTGCGGGCGGCGTCCAGCTCGATCGGGCGGACGTCCACGCCGCGGTCGGTGAGGGCCCGCACCGTGCCGAGCACGGCGGTGCCCTCGGCCGAGCCGGTCGGGACGGCGAGCAGCCAGACGCCGGCGGTCAGCGCGGTGGCGGCCTCGCCGATCGGCTTCCAGGTAGCGCGGTAGCGCCAGGCGTCGGTGGTGGCCTGCTCGCGGGTCCGGCGGCGCCAGGCGGAGAGGGCCGGGAGTACCGAGCTGAGGGGCTGGTCACCGCTGAGGGCGAGAGTGCTGGAGAGCGCGTCGAGGTCGCCGGTGTCGACGGCCTCCCAGAACCGGGCGTCGACGGCGTCGACCGCGGCCGCGGCGGGCGCGGGGGCGGCCAGGTTCTCCAGCCAGTACCACTGGCGTTGGAAGGCGTAGGTGGGCAGGTCGACCCGGCGCGCGCCGGTGCCGGCGAAGACGGCAGGCCAGTCGACGACGCTCCCGCGCAGGTGCAGCAGGGTGAGGGCGGTGGTGAGGGTGCGGGTCTCCGGGCGTCCGGCGCGCAGGGCCGGGGTGAAGAGGGCGTCCTCGGTGAAGCAGTCCTGGCCCATCCCGGAGAGCACCCCGTCGGGGCCCAGTTCCAGGTAGGTGCGGACGCCCCGGCCCTCCAGGACGGAGACGGCGTCGGCGAAGCGGACGGCCTCGCGGACGTGCCGCACCCAGTACCCGGGGTCGGTCAGCTCGGTCGAGGCGAGCGCGCCGGTGAGGGTGGAGACGATCGGAATCCGCGGGAGTTCGTAGGTGATCTGCTCGGCGACGGCGCGGAAGTCGTCCAGCATGCCGTCCATCAGCGGGGAGTGGAAGGCGTGGCTGACGGTCAGGCGCTTGGTGCGGCGGCCCGCCAACTGCGCGACCACGGCCTGGACGGCGTCCTCGGCACCGGAGATCACCACGGAGGTCGGGCCGTTGACGGCGGCGATGCCGACGCCCTCGGTCAGCAGCGGCAGCACCTCCTCCTCGGTGGCCTGCACCGCGACCATCGCACCGCCGCGCGGCAGCGCCTGCATCAACCGGCCACGAGCTGCCACCAGCTTCGCGGCATCCGCCAGCGAGAACACCCCGGCGACGTGGGCGGCGGCCAGCTCGCCGATCGAGTGGCCGGCCAGGTAGTCCGGGCGGACCCCCCAGGACTCGAGGAGGCGGAACAGCGCCACCTCGACGGCGAACAGCGCCGGCTGGGTGCAGCCGGTCTCGCCGATCAGTGCCTCGTCGGCGATCGCCTCGCGCAGCGGGCGGTCCAGGTGGCGGTCGAGTTCGGTGCAGACCGCGTCGAAGGCCGCCGCGAAGGCGGGGTGGGCGGCCGTCAGCTCCGCGGCCATGCCGGCCCGCTGGCTGCCCTGCCCGGTGAACAGGAAAGCGGTGCGGCCGGCGGTGACGGTGCCCTGCAGGACGTCGGCGTTCGACTCGCCGGCGGCCAGGGCGGCGAGGCCGGCCAGCAGGTCGGCGCGGTCCTCGGCGATGACGGCGGCCCGGTGCTCCAGGACGGCGCGGCCGGTGGCGAGCGAGAGGGCGATGTCGCCATCGGTCGCCTCCGCGGGCGTGCCGGCGGTGCGGTCCAGGTGGGTCAGCAGGGCGCGGGCCTGCTCGCGCAGCGCGTCCTCGCTCTTCGCGGAGAGCACCCACGGCTGGACGGCCGGGGCCTGGTCGGCGGGCTTCCGGGTGCGGACGGCGGCCGGGGCCTGCTCCACGATGGTGTGGGCGTTGGTGCCGCTGAAGCCGAAGGAGGAGATGCCCGCGCGGCGCGGACGGCCGGTCTCCGGCCAGGGGCGGGCCTCGGTGAGCAGTTCGACCGCGCCGGACGCCCAGTCGACGTTGGGCGAGGGCTCGTCGAGGTGGAGGCTCTGCGGCAGCGTACCGTGCTGCATCGCCATGACCATCTTGATGATGCCGGCGACGCCGGCGGCGGCCTGGGTGTGGCCGATGTTGGACTTGAGGGAGCCGAGCCAGAGCGGCTGGTCGTCGGTGTGGTCCTGGCCGTAGGTGGCGAGCAGGGCCTGCGCCTCGATCGGGTCGCCGAGGGTGGTGCCGGTGCCGTGCGCCTCGACGGCGTCCACGTCGGTGGCGGTCAGGCCGGCGTCGGCGAGGGCCTGGCGGATCACCCGCTGCTGGGAGGGGCCGTTGGGGGCGGTGAGGCCGTTGGAGGCGCCGTCCTGGTTGATCGCCGAGCCGCGGACGACCGCCAGCACCGGGTGGCCGTTGCGCCGCGCGTCGGAGAGCCGCTCGACGAGGAGCATGCCCGCGCCCTCGGACCAGCTGGTGCCGTCGGCGGCGGCGGAGAAGGACTTGGAGCGGCCGTCGCGGGCGAGGCCGCGCTGGCGGCTGAAGTCGACGAACGCCTCGGGCGTGGCCATGACGGTGACACCGCCGGCCAGCGCCATCGTGCACTCGCCCTGGCGCAGCGCCTGGACGGCGAGGTGCAGCGCGACCAGCGAGGAGGAGCAGGCGGTGTCGACGGTGACGGCCGGCCCCTCCAGGCCGAAGGTGTAGGAGACGCGGCCGGAGGCGATGCTGCCGGAGGTGCCGGTGCCGAGGTAGCCCTCGACGCCCTCGGGGACGGCGCCGAGCCGGGTCGCGTAGTCGTGGTACATCACGCCGGCGAAGACGCCGGTCCGGCTGCCGCGCAGCGTCGCCGGGTCGATGCCGGCCCGCTCGAACGCCTCCCAGGAGGTCTCCAGCAGCAGGCGCTGCTGCGGGTCCATGGCGAGCGCCTCGCGCGGCGAGATGCCGAAGAACGCGGCGTCGAACAGGCCGGCGCCGTGCAGGAAGCCGCCCTGGTCGGCGTACGAGGTGCCGGGGTGGTCCGGGTCGGGGTCGAAGAGGTGGTCGAGGTCCCAGCCGCGGCCGGACGGGAACGCGGAGATCGCGTCGACGCCGCCGGTGACGAGCTGCCACAGCTCCTCGGGCGAGGAGACGCCGCCGGGGTAGCGGCAGGCCATGCCGACGATGGCGATCGGCTCGTCGTCGCGGCGGGCGGGGGCGGCCGCGGGAAGGGCGGACTGCTCCGCGGCGCCGGCGATCTCGGTGCGCAGGTGGGCGGCGAGCGCGGCGGGGGTCGGGTGGTCGAAGATCAGCGTGGGCGGCAGGCGCAGCCCGGTGGCGGCGTTCAGCTCGTTGCGCAGTTCGACGGAGGTCAGCGAGTCGAAGCCGAGCTCGTTGAAGGCCCGGCCGGCGTCGATGGTGTCGGAGGACGCGTGGCCGAGCACGGCGGCGACCCGCACGCGCAGCAGTTCTAGGAGTTCGCGGTCGAGCTCGGCGTCGGAGAGGCCGGCCAGGCGGCGCATCAGGTCCGTGCCGCCGGAGCGGCCGGCGCGGGCGGTCCGCCGGGTGGGTGTGCGGACGAGGCCGCGCAACTGGGCGGGGAGGGTGCCGGCGGCGGCCTGGGCGCGCAGCGCGGCGAGGTCCAGGCGCATCGGGACGAGCACCGGTTCAGCGGTCGCGGTGGCGGTGTCGAAGAGGGCGAGGCCCTCGTCGTCGGCGAGGCCGGTCAGGCCGCTGCGGGCGAGGCGCTGCAGGTCCGCGCTGTCGAGACCGGCGGCCATCCCGCCGTCGGCCCACGGGCCCCAGGCGAGGGAGGTGGCGGGCAGCCCGGTGGCGCGACGGTGTTCGGCGAGGGCGTCGAGGACGGCGTTGGCGGCCGCGTAGTTGGCCTGGCCGAGGCCGCCGAGCACACCGGCGTTGGAGGAGAAGAGGACGAAGGCGGTGAGCGGCTGGTCGGCGGTCAGCTCGTGGAGGTGGAGGGCGGCGTCGGCCTTGGGCCGCAGGACGGTGTCGAGGCGCTCGGGGGTGAGGGCGTCGAGGACGCCGTCGTCGAGGACGCCCGCGGTGTGGACGACGCCGGTGAGCCGGTGTCCGGCGAGTGCGGCGGCGAGGGCTGCGCGGTCGGAGACGTCGCAGCCGGTGACGGTGGCCTCGGCGCCGTGCTCGGCGAGGTCGGCGAGGAGTTCGGCGGTGCCGGGGGCGTCGGCGCCGCGGCGGGAGAGCAGCAGCAGGCTGCGGACGCCGTGCTCGGCCGCCAGGTGGCGGGCGACCAGGGTGCCGAGGGCACCGGAGGCGCCGGTGACCACGACGGTGCCGTCGGGGCCGAACGCGGGGGCGGCGCCGGCCCCGGCCGGGTCCGCGGCGGTACGCGCCCGGGCGAGCCGGGGGACGTGCACCGCGCCCTCGCGGACCGCGAGTTCGGGTTCGCCGGAGGCGAGGGCGCCGGCCAGGACCTCGCCGGGGATGCCGTGCGCGTCGAGGTCCAGCAGGACGAGCCGGTCGGGGTGCTCCAGCTGGGCGGAGCGGATCAGGCCGCGGACGGCGGCGCGGGCGAGGGCGCCGGGGCCGTCGGCCGTGCCGCCGGTCGTGAGGACGAGGCGGGCGGCGCCGAGGCGGTCGTCGGCGAGCCACTGCCGGGCCGCGTCGAGTGCCCGGTGCAGGGCGGCGCGGAGGGCGGCCGGGTCGTCCGGTTGCTCGGCGTCGACGGGGCCGACGGGCAGGAACACCGCGTCGGGGGCAGCGCGGCCGGCCTCGACGGCGGCGGTGAGGGCGGCCGGGTCGGGGTACTGCTCGGCGCCGAGGGCGGCGAGCTCGGGGGTGGCGGCGCCGAGGACGGCCCAGCGGCCGGTGGTGGCGGCGGAGACCGGCAGGGCCGTCCACTCGACACGGAACAGTGCGTCGCTGCGGGCGGCGCGGGCGGCGTCGAGCTGCTCGGCGGAGATCTCGCGCAGCGCCAGGGACCGCACCGACAGGACGGGCTGCCCGGTGGCGTCGGCCGCTTCGAGGGCGACCTCGCCGCGGCCGAGGACGGTGGCGCGCAGGCGCAGCGCGGTGGCGCCGGCGGCGTGCAGGGTGACGCCGTGCCAGGAGAACGGCAGGCCGCCGCGGACGGCGTCGTCGGCGGTGTCCGCGCCGAGGGCGTGCAGGGCGGCGTCGAGCAGGGCGGGGTGCAGGCCGTAGCGGTCGGCGCCGTCGAGGGCGGGCTCGGGCAGGTCGATCTCGGCGAGGATCTCGGTGCCGCGCAGCCAGACGGCGCGCAGGCCCTGGAAGGCCGGTCCGTAGCCGAAGCCCGCGTCGGTGAGCCGGGCGCGGACGTCCTGGACGTCGACGGGCCGGGCGTCGGCGGGGGGCCAGGCGGCGAGGTCGGGTCCGGCCGGGTCGGCGGCGGGGGCGAGCAGGCCGCCGGCGTGGCGGGTCCAGGGCTCGTCGGCGTCGGCGTGCTCGGGCCGCGAGTGCAGGGAGAGGGTGCGGCTGCCGGTCCGGTCGGCGCCGCCGACCACGATCTGCAGGTGGACGCCGCCCCGGTCGGGCAGCAGCAGCGGCGCCTCCAGGGTGAGTTCCTCGACGAGGCCGCAGCCGGCCTGTTCGGCGGCGCGGACGGCGAGTTCGACGAAGGCGGTGCCGGGGAGCAGGACGCTGCCCTGCACGGCGTGGTCGGCCAGCCAGGGGTGGGTGTCGAGGGCGATCCGTCCGGTGAACAGGATGCCGTCGCCGTCGGCGAGCGCGACGGCGGCGCCGAGCAGGGGGTGGTCGACGGCGCCGAGGCCGACGGCGGTGACGTCACCGCCGTCGGAGCCGGGCGCGAGCCAGAAGCGCTCCTGTTCGAAGGCGTAGGTGGGCAGGTCGACACGGCGGGCGCCCTGCCCGGCGAAGACGGCGTCCCAGTCGGGGGCGGCGCCCCGGATGTGGGCCTGGCCGAGTGCGGCGGTCGCGGTGTGCACCTCGGGGCGGTCGCCGCGCAGCAGCGGGACGAACACGGCGGCGTCCGGGTCGGCGAGGCAGTCCGGGCCCGTCGAGGAGAGCACCCCCTCGGGACCGAGCTCCAGGTAGGTGGTGACGCCCTGGGCCTCCAGGGTCCGGACGGCGTCGCAGTAGCGGACGGCCTCGCGGACGTGGCGCACCCAGTACTCGGGGTCGCCGATCTCCTCAGCGGTGACGGTCCGGCCGGTGAGGGTGGAGACGAGCGGGACCTTGGGTTCGGCGTACGAGACGGCCTGGGCGCAGCGGCGGAACTCCGCCAGCACGGCGTCCATGTGGGGCGAGTGGAAGGCGTGGCTGACCGTCAGGCGGCGGGTCTTGCGGCCCTGCTCGGCCCAGTGGGCGGCGACGGCGAGGACGGCGTCCTCGTCGCCGGCGACGACGACGGAGGCGGGGCCGTTGACCGCGGCGACGGCGACGGCGGCCTCGCGGCCGGCGAGGGTGGTGCGGATCTCGTCCTCGGTGGCCTGGACGGCGGCCATGGCGCCGCCGGCCGGCAGTGCCTCCATCAGGCGGCCGCGGGCGGCGACCAGCAGGGCGGCGTCGGCGAGGGTGAGCACGCCGGCGGCGTGCGCGGCCGCGAACTCGCCGATGGAGTGTCCGGCGACGGCGTCGGGACGCAGGCCCCAGGACTCGACGAGCCGGTGGAGGGCGACCTCGACGGCGAACAGGGCGGGCTGGGTGTAGGCGGTGCGGTGCAGCAGCTCGGCCTCGGGGGTGCCCTCGGCGGCGAACAGCACCTCGCGCAGCGGCCGTTCGAGCTGGAGGTCGAGGTGGCCGGCGGCCTGGTCGAGGGCGCGGGCGAAGACCGGGTACGTCTCGTAGAGTTCGCGGCCCATGGCGAGCCGCTGGCTGCCCTGGCCGGTGAAGAGGAAGGCGGTGCGCCCTGGGGCGGTGCTGCCCTGGAGCAGTCCGGGGGCGCCGAGGCCGTCGGCGAGGGCGTCCAGGGCGCGCCGGAAGCCGTCCCGCTCGCCGGCGACCACGACGGCGCGGTGCTCGAAGGCGGTGCGGGTGGTGGCGAGGGAGTGGCCGAGGTCGGCGAGGCGGTGCTCGGGGTGCGCGTCGAGGTGGGCGGCGAGCCGGCGGGCCTGCGCGCGCAGCGTCTCCGGGGTCCGGGCGGAGAGCACCCAGGGCAGCGCCGCGGGCGCGCGGGTGGCGGGTTCGGCGACCGGGATCTCCGAGGTCTGCGGGGCCTGTTCGAGGACGGCGTGGGCGTTGGTGCCGCTGAAGCCGAAGGACGAGACGGCGGCCCGGCGGGGGCGGCCGGTCTCCGGCCAGGGGCGGGCCTCGGTGAGCAGTTCGACCGCGCCGGACGCCCAGTCGACGTGCGGGGAAGGCTCGTTGACGTGCAGGGTCCGCGGCAGGACGCCGTGGCGCATCGCCATGACGGTCTTGATGATGCCGCCGATGCCGGCGGCGGCCTGGGTGTGGCCGATGTTGGACTTGAGGGAGCCGAGCCAGAGCGGCCGGTCGGCCTCGCGGTCCCGGCCGTAGGTGGCGAGCAGGGCCTGCGCCTCGATCGGGTCGCCGAGGGTGGTGCCGGTGCCGTGCGCCTCGACGGCGTCCACGTCGGCGGCGGTCAGGCCGGCGTCGGCGAGGGCCTGGCGGATCACCCGCTGCTGGGAGGGGCCGTTGGGTGCGGTGAGGCCGTTGGACGCGCCGTCCTGGTTGATCGCCGAGCCGCGGACGACCGCCAGCACCGGGTGGCCGTTGCGCCGCGCGTCGGAGAGCCGCTCGACGAGGAGCATGCCGACGCCCTCGCCCCAGGCGGTGCCGTCGGCGGCCTCGGCGAAGGGCTTGCAGCGGCCGTCTGGAGCCAGGCCCCGCTGGCGGCTGAAGGCGACGAAGGAGCCCGGTCCGGCCATCACGGCCGCGCCGCCGGCCAGCGCGACGCCGCACTCGCCGCGGCGCAGCGACTGTACGGCCAGGTGGAGGGCGACCAGCGAGGAGGAGCAGGCGGTGTCGACGGTGACGGCGGGGCCCTGGAAGCCGAAGGTGTAGGAGATCCGGCCGGAGGCGACGCTGGCGGCGTTGCCGGTGACGAGGTAGCCCTCCATGCCGTCAGCGGCCTCGTGCAGCCGGGGGCCGTACTCCTGGGCCTCGGCGCCGATGAAGACGCCGGTGCGGGACTCGCGCAGGCCGGTCGGGTCGATGCCGGCGCGTTCGAACGCCTCCCAGGCGGTCTCCAGCAGCAGGCGCTGCTGCGGGTCCATGGCGAGCGCCTCGCGCGGCGAGATGGCGAAGAAGCCGGGGTCGAACTCGTCGGCGTCGTGCAGGAAGCCGCCCTCGCGCGCGTACGAGGTGCCGGCCCGGTCGGGGTCGTCGTCGAAGAGGCCGGCGAGGTCCCAGCCGCGGCTGGTCGGGAACGGGGAGACGGCGTCGACCTCGTCGGCGACCAGCTGCCACAGCTGTTCGGGGCTGCGGGCGTCGCCGGGGAAGCGGCAGGCCATCGCCACGATGGCGATGGGCTCGTCGGAGGCGCCGACGGAGGCCGGCAGCGGCTCCGACTCGGCGGCCAGGCCGAGCAGTTCGGCACGCAGGTGGCGGGCGAGCGAGGCCGGGGTCGGGTGGTCGAACACCAGGGTGACCGGCAGGCGCAGCCCGGTGGCGGCGGTGAGCCTGCTGTGCAGGTCCACGGCGGCGAGCGAGTCGAAGCCCAGTTCCAGGAAGGGCCGGTCGGCGTCGACGGCGGCGCCGGAGCGGCCGCGCAGCGCCTCCCTGGCGCGGTCCAGGACGAGGCTCAGGACGGTCCGCTGCTGCTCGGCCTCGGAGGAGTCGGCGAGCCGCGCGCGCCAGGACGAGACGCCGTCCGAATTTGCGACATCCGCGCCGGCCGGCTCCGGAATGAATTCCTCGGACTGGTTCATCATCGCGCGCTCCACTACCCGGCTGACGGTATCAAACACCGTTGGCCAGCGTGGCACGGGAATGCGCCGCCGGATAACCCCTTACGGGGCCCCTCAGCACCCCTACGATTTCGGCCGGCTACCCCTAGGAATTCTCGGGGGTGCCGACCGGGAGGAAATCGCGGAATGCGCCCGGCGAATTCCTCACCCACAATCGGGCCACGCTAGCGCGTCCCGGCGGGCCGGTAAAGCGGGCCACCGGAACTCGCGCCCGAGTGGGGCACCGGGGTGCGGGACGTTCACCCCGGGCCGCGACCCGGGTGAGCCGGGTGCCGGTCCGGTCAGTCGCGGACCAGGAACGGCGCGAGGAGCCCGGGCACGGCCTCCTCGGCGAAGGCCAGCCCCTCCCCCTCGGCGACGTCGCGCACCCGGTAGACGCCCGCACCGGCCGCGGTGGCGGCCCCCAGGGTGAGCAGCCCGGCACGGCGCTGGAAGTAGGAGCGGGAGACCGTCCAGCCGATCACGCCCTCGCGCCGGAGGGCGACGGTGCGGCGGACGAAGGTGCCCGACCTGGCCACCAGGTAGGGGCCGGTGAGGCCGTGGCCGAGGGCGCGGTGGGCGTCGGCGGCGAGCAGGGCGCCGGCGGGCAGCAGCACGGCGGCGCTGATCCCGGCGGCGACCAGGAAGGCGGGCAGCCAGATGCCCGGCAGCGCCACCGCGCCGACCACCGGCAGGACGACCAGCAGGGCCCGGTTGAGCCTGCGGCGCAGCGCCCGGCGGGGGTGGCGGTGCAGGTCGGCGCGCTCGGTCGGCGACCGGTCGTCGCCGAGCACCGCGGCGGCGACCCGGAGCACCTCGGAACGCGGTGAGGGCGGCATCAGGGCCCCGCGGGAGCGGTTCTCCTCGGCCGAGCCGAGTCCGCCGGCGACGGCCTGGAGCCGGGCGCCGCCGCCCGAGCGCAGCAGCAGCGGCTCGACCAGCTCGACGCCGCGCAGGCGCCGCTCCTCGATGGAGACCGACCGGTGGATCCACAGTCCGCGCCGCACCCGCAGAATGCCGCCCTCCTCGCGGGCCAGCCGGAAGCCGGACCAGCCCTCGACGTACAGGGCCACCGCGCCGGCGGTGCCGACGGCGGCGACGGCCAGCAGGGTGACCGGGACGGCGACCCAGACGGGCACAGCGGTGAAGGCGTCGGCCGCGCTGCGGACGACGCCCAGCTCCAGCGGGTCGACCTGCATCTCGTGCAGGGTGCGGTAGGCGGCGCCGAGCACGGCGAACAGGCCGCCGACGCCCCAGACGGTCAGCGGGGCGTAGCGGGTCCAGGACGGGTCGAAGGCGGCGATCGTGTCGTCGGCGGCCTGTTCGACCTGCCCGTCGTGGCCGGCGGCGAGCAGCGCCGCGCGCCGGTTGAGCAGGTCCCGGCGGAGCGCGGCGGCCTGGTCGCGGGTGACGCCGTCCAGGGTGAGCGAGCCGCCCGAGGAGCCGACGGCGGCGACGCCGACGGTGACCGCGGCGAGGCCGGCGAGGCGCTGCAGCGGCTTGGCGGTGACGTCGGCGTTGCGGATCCGCCCCAGCAGGACGGTGCGGCGGCTGCGGAACAGCAGGCCCTTGTGGACCTCCAGCCGGTCGTGGGTGACGCGGTAGCGGGTGGTGAGGCAGCGCATCAGATTGATGCCGGCGACCACCCCGAAGGCGATGGTGAGCGAGGCGACCGTGATCAGGGCCTGCAGGTTCGGCGTGCCGTGGCCGCCCAGCGCGGTGCCGGCCGCGGTGGCGGCGGGGGCGAGCAGCCAGCTGAGGTGGACGGGGACGGAGCGCAGGCTGAGCCGCTGCCAGTCGGGGCCCTCCGGCCCGTCGACGGGCGCGGTCCCGGCGCGCTGGCCGGGGACGGTGGCGGGGTCGGCGACGGAGTCGGCGGTGCCGGGCTGCTCGGGCCCTGCGGGTTCGGTACTCATGTGGCGTCCCCCGGGGTGGCCTGGGTGGTGCGGGTCAGGTGCTCGACGACCTCGACGGCCCTGCGGTGGTCGATGCCGCGGATGGTCACGTCGCCGGCGGCGGAGGCCGTGGTGACCTTGATCCCGGCGAGCCCGAACAGCTGCTCCAGCGGACCGCGGACGGTGTCCACGGTCTGGATCCGTGACAGCGGGGCGACCCGCCAGCGCTGCCAGAGCCAGCCGGAGGTCGTGTAGACGGCCTCGTCGGTGGTCTCCCAGCGGTGCACCCGGTAGCGCCACTGCGGCATCACCGCGATGTACGCGACGCCGGGGACGGTGACCGCGAGCAGCACCCACCCGAAGACGAACCGGGCCGGCGGGATCAGGAGGTAGAGCGCGGCGGCGGCCAGGATGAGCGGTACGGGGATCAGCGAGGCCTGCACCGTCCACCAGGCGAGGGCGCGGCGCTCCACCCGGTGCCGCGGCGGCCGCAGCCGGAGTCCTTCGGATGAGGGCATTTCCTGTCCTGTTCCTATCGGATGGTGACCCGGAGGCGTCGGCGGCGGTTCAGCACCACGACCGTGCGTACGAGTACGGTGGCGAGTGCCATCAGCACGAGCGAATTCGAGAACACGTCGGGCCCGCTGATCCGGTACTTGATGGCGAACTCGATGATATCGGCGGTGTACCAGTGCTCGATTCCGTAGACGAAGACCACCCGGGCCGCCGACATCAGGAGCCAGAACAATGCGTAAAGCAGGCCCGCCCGGGTGTACACGTTCCCGTCGGAATCCAGCTCGCCGGGGAGCATCGCCCCGGCGGTCAGGCCCAGGATGATGCCGATGCCGATGCCGACCAGTTGCAGCGAGAGGTCGTTGCCGGCCAGCTGCGGGCTGTGGAAGAACAGCACCATCACGGCGGCCACCGCGATCAGCGGCCGGATCAGGCGCATGGTGGTGACCCGGCGTCGGCCGAGGTCGCTGGCCAGGATGACGGCCAGCACCGTCCCGCTGACCACCAGGGTGGTGGTGAACCCGCTCATGTGGTGCGGCTCCCGAGGATCGTCCGTCGAGGAACGCGGTTCGTCCTCGCTGATCTCCACGCTAGGGACGCGGCGCGGGCGCCGGAACAACCGGTGGACGGACCGGGTGTCCACCGGTCGGTGGACACCCGGGGCGACGGCGCGGCGCGGACCGGCCCGGCCGACGGGCCGCCGGTCGGCGGGTGCACGCGGCGGAGGGCGCGTGGTAGGACTGGTCAGCGTGCCAGCCCGTGCCCTGCCCGACCAGCCCCCCGCCGCCGTCCGTCCCGTCCCCTCCGACCCGCCCGACCCGGGTGCGCCGGGTGCGCCGGACGTCCGCGCCGACGGCGCGCAGGCGGCCTTCCGACAGGATCCGATGGCCCGTTGGGCCGGCCTGTGGGACGCCTACTTCGGGCTCTGCTACCTCGTCACCGCCGGGCTGCTACTCACCTCGCAGGCCGCGCCGGGCCGGGTCGCCGGCGCGGTCGCCGCACTGACCCTGATGGTGCCCTGGTACGCCGCGTTCGGGCGGCCACTGCTGCGCGGCGGCGAACGGCCGCCCCGCAGCCGCTGGTTCGCGGCCGGTCTGCTCACGCTGTTCGCGGTGGCCGCCGTCCTCGACCTGGCCGCCGCCTTCGCACTGTTCGCCGTCTGCCCGATGCTGCTGATGAGCCTGCCGTCCTCGCTCGGGATCGCGGTGGTGCTCTGCGCCAACCTGGTGCCGCCCGCCCTGGTGTGGGTCAGCAGCGGACGGCTCGGCCCCGAGGTGCTCGGCGTGCTGCCGCTGACCCTGCTGGGGATCGCGCTGACCGTGCTGCTGGGCCTGTGGATCACCAGGGTGATCGAACAGAGCCGCGAACGCGGCCGGCTGATCGATGAGTTGGAGCGCAGCCGGGAGCGGGAGGCCCGGCTGTCGCGCCAGGCCGGGATCGCCGCCGAGCGCGAACGCCTGGCCCGCGAGATCCACGACACCGTGGCCCAGGGCCTGACCAGCATCATCG
This sequence comes from Kitasatospora sp. NPDC034023, assembly GCF_055575795.1. Classification (NCBI taxonomy): domain Bacteria; kingdom Bacillati; phylum Actinomycetota; class Actinomycetes; order Kitasatosporales; family Streptomycetaceae; genus Kitasatospora; species Kitasatospora sp. NPDC034023. Next base: position 27,629 of record NZ_JBVIRY010000057.1, on the reverse strand, counting down.
CGCTGATCCAGACCGCGGAGGCGGAGCTGGAGGACGACCCGCAGCTGGCCCGGCGGCACCTCGCACTGGCCGCCAGGTCCGCCGTCGACAACCTGGCGGAGACCCGCGGCTTCGTCGCCGCGCTCACCCCGGCGGCGCTGCGCGGCGACTCGCTGGGCGAGGCGCTGCGGCGCCGGGGCGGGGCGTTCGCCGCCGAGACCGGGCTGACCGTCGACTACACCGCCGAGGGCACCGAGTTCCCGCTGCCGACGGCGGTCGCGGTGGTGCTGCTGCGCGCCGCGCAGGAGTCGCTGGCCAATGTCCGCAAGCACGCGGGCGCCCGACGGGTCGCGCTGCGGACCGAGTTCACGGACGGCGAGGTGCGGCTGACGGTCACCGACAACGGCTGCGGGTTCGACACCGCGGGGCCGACCGAGGGGTACGGGCTGCGCGGACTGCGGGCCCGGCTCGCGGAGACCGGCGGCACCGCCCGGGTGTCCAGCAGGCCCGGCTTCGGGACGGTGGTGGACGTCCGGGTGCCGCTCGGCACCGTCGGCCCGGCCCGGCCCGACGACAGCACCCGCGACGATCCCGACGGAGGGAACCGATGACGCCGCCCGCCCCCGCTGCCCGGGCGATCACCGTGCTGATCGCGGACGACCACCCCGTGGTCCGCGAGGGCCTGTCGGCGATGCTGGAGTCCGCGCCGGGGATCGCCGTCGCGGGGACGGCCGGCGGCGGCGAGGAGGCGGTGGTGCTCGCCGCCTCGCTCGACCCGGACGTGGTGCTGATGGACCTTCGGATGGGCACGATGGACGGCGTCACCGCGACCGCGCGCATCCTGGCGCACTCGCGTCGCCCTCGCGTGGTGGTGGTGACCACGTACGAGAGCGACGCGGACATCCTGCGCGCGGTCGAGGCGGGCGCGGCGGGCTACCTGCTGAAGGGCACCTCGCGCAGCGACCTGATCGACGCGGTGCGGGCCGCCGCCCGCGGCGAGACGGTGCTCTCCCCCGCCGTCGCGGGCCGGTTGTTCCGGGCGCGGGCGCAGGAGGCGCCGCCGGTGTCGGCGCGCGAGCGCGAGGTGCTGCAGCTGGTCGGCCGGGGTCTGACCAACGCCGACATCGGCCGCGAACTGCACATCGGCGAGGCGACGGTGAAGACGCACCTGCTGCGGATCTTCCGCAAGCTGGAGGTGTCCGACCGGACGGCGGCGGTGCTGGCCGCGATGGAGCGCGGGCTGCTGGACTGACCGGGCGGCCGCGGCCGGACGCGCGGCGGGGCCACCGTCCGGGTGCCGGACGGCGGCCCCGCCGAGCCGACCCGGCTCAGGCGTCCGGCGCCGCCGGGCCCGCGCCGGCGAGGGCGAGCTCGGACATCCGGCGCTTGTCCGGCTTGCCGTTGCGGTTGAGCGGGAAGCCCTCCACGACGACCACCCGGTTCGGCTGCTCGTAGACGGGCAGCAGCTCGCCCAGCACTGCCCGCCAGTGGGCGGCGTCGCGCAGCTGCTCGTCCTCGACGAAGAACACCAGGCTGCTGCCGCGCCGCTCGTCCGGTAGCGCGACGATGCGGGTGGCGCAGCCCCCGGCGGCGGCCTTGCGCTCGACGATCTCCGGGTAGAGCGTGTGGCCGTTGCGGTGCACGGCGAACTTCCGTCCGAGGACGAAGAGGTTGCCGTCGGCGTCCAGGTAGCCGAGGTCGCCGGTGCGGAAGACGTCCTGGGCGACCGGGTCGATGCCGCCCTCGTCCGTCAGGTAGCCGATCATCACGTCCGGTGTCTCGACGAGCAGTTCGCCGACGACTCCGGCCGGCACCTCGCGGTCCTCGTCGTCGACGACCCGGATCCGCAGGCCGTCCATGACCCGGCCGCAGGAGACCGCGTTGTCGGCGGTGGCGAACGCGACGTTGCCGGCCTCGGTGCTGCCGTAGCTGTCGAGCAGCGGCAGGCCGAGACGCTCGACGTACAGGTCGGTGAGCGACTGGTCGAGCGGGGCGGCGCCGCTGCAGAACATCCGGACGGCGCCGAGCGAGCGCTCCAGGACGGGCCTCTGGCGCAGGATGCCCAGGATGCTGCGGTAGGTCGCCGGGGTGGCGTCCAGCACGGTGGCCCCGGAGGGGCCGGCCATCCGCAGCGCCCGGTCCAGGCGCTTGTAGGGGGCGATGACCAGCGAGCCCTGCACGATCCACGCGATCAGCACCATCGACAGGCCGTACTGGTGCGAGAACGGCAGCAGCGGCAGGAGCACGTCCTCCGCGGTGTGGCCCATGTGGTGGGCGTTGCGCTCCAGGTTCTTCAGGAACCGGCCGCCGTTCTTGACGATGCCCTTGGGTGCGCCGGTCGAGCCGGAGGACCACATGATCAGTGCGTCGTCGAGGTCGCACCAGGCGCCGAAGTCCAGGTGCTGATCCGTCACCCTGACCTCGGGGGCGACGGAGATCAGCTCGTAGAGGTGGACCGGATCGGCCTCCGGCGGGACCGGCGCGTCGTCGTCCACCAGCACCAGCTTGGTGCCCGCGCGGCGGATGATCGAGCCGGTCGCCTCTCGTTTCTCCTGCTGGTCCACCAGGACGACCGAGGCGCCCAGGTGCATCAGGGCGAAGAGCACGGAGACGTAGCTCACGGAGTTCCCGGCCTTCAGCAGCACCCGGCTGCCGAGTCCGACGCCGCGCTCGCGCAGCACCTGCGCGACCCTCAGGGTGTCCTGCTCGAACTCGGCGAGCGTCGCCGCCGAGTCCTCCGCAAAGATCTTTGCCGCCATCGGCTCACTCTTCCTTCTCGTACTCGGCGGCCACCGAGGGGGCGCGCCCGCCACTGCGGCGCGCGGGCGTCGGATCCGGGGCCGAGGGGGAGGTCCGCGGCAGTCGGCTGACGCGGCCTTGGGTCGGGCGCCCGTGGCGCCGGGCGCGCCGCACGACCGGCGGTCGGGGCCCGGCCGGGATCGCCGGAGCTCCGCCACGTCCGGGACGTTACCGACGGGTCGGCGGCTGCAGTACCCCTATCCGCCCCCACCCCTGCGGGGTCGCCCCGGCCCGTCAACTCCCCTTCACCGCAACCGTGCTGGACGTTCAGGGCCGCGGCACGGCGATCGCCGTCAGGACCAGGCCGGACGCGGCCAGCCAACGCCCCCGGAAGCCGGGCAGCCGGCGCCCGGCCACCACCGGGCCGGGGACGAGCAGCCGTGCCGTGAAGGTGCCGTCCGGGGAGAGCACCAGGGTCGCCTCGGTGAAGTCGAGCATCAGCCCGGTCAGCGGGAACCACGCCTTGTAGACGCTCTCCTTCGCGCTGAACAGCAGCCGGTCCGGGTGGAGCTCGGGCCGCGCGCGGCGCAGGGCGGCGAGCTGCGGCAGCTCCTCCGGGCGGCCGATCGCCTCCAGGACGCCCTCGGGCAGCGGCAGGTCGGACTCGGCGTCGATGCCGAGGCTGAGCAGGCGGTCGGCCGGGGCCAGGGCGGCCGCGCGGTAGCCGGCACAGTGCGTCATGCTGCCGACCAGGCCGTCCGGCCAGCGGGGTTCCCCGCGCGGACCGGGCACCAGCGGGACCGCCGGGCGGCCGAGGGCGGCCAGGGCGCGTCGGGCGCAGGCCCGGACCGCCCGGAACTCCGCCTGCCGCAGCGGCACCGACGCCGCGATGTGCTCCTGCTCCTCGGGGAAGAGCTCCGGCGCCTCGGCGGCCGCGGTCGGCAGCACCCCGGTGGACTCCGCCACCGCGACCCCGTCGGGCAGGATCCGTTCGATCACCGGGCACCCCGCTCGGGCAGGATCCGGGTCAGCCCGGCCGGCGCGCCCGGTCCGCGTCGGCGCCACTCGCGCGGGTAGCCGACCGACACCTCCTCGAAGCGGACGCCGTCGTAGCGGGTGCTGCGCGGGATGTGCAGGTGCCCGTAGACGACGGCCGCCGTGCGGAACCGGGTGTGCCAGTCGGCTGTGGCGGTGGTGCCGCACCACTGGGCGAACTCGGGGTAGTACAGGACGTCGGTCGGGGTGCGCACCAGCGGGTAGTGGTTGACCAGGACGGTCGGCACCGCCGGGTCCTCCGCCGCGAGCCGGCGTTCGGTGGCCGCCACCCGGGCCCGGCACCAGGCCTCGCGGCTCGGGTAGGGGTCGGGGTGCAGCAGGTACTCGTCGGAGCAGACCACGCCGCTCTCGTGGGCCCGGGCCAGGGCCTGCGCCTTGGTCCGGGTGCCCGGCGGCAGGAAGGTGTAGTCGTAGCCGACGAACAGCGGCGCGATCCGCACCGGGCCGCCCTCCCCGTGCCAGAGCGGGTAGGGGTCCTCCGGGGTGTGCACGCCGAGGCCGCGGCAGATGCGCACCAGGTGCTCGTAGCGGGCGACGCCGCGCAGCGCGACCGGGTCGGAGGGGTGGGTCCACAGTTCGTGGTTGCCGGGTGCCCAGACGACGGTGGCGAAGCGCTCGGCGAGGACGCCGAGGGCCCACTCCACGTCGGCCGCGATCTCGCCGATGTCACCGGCGACGATCAGCCAGTCGCGCGGGCCGTGCGGGCGCAGGCCCTCGACGATCGCGCGGTTCTCCTGGTAGCCGATGTGCAGGTCGCTGGTCGCGAAGAGCGTGCCGTCCGCCGCACCGGGGTGGTTCGTCAAGGGGTGGTGCCTTCCTCGGGGCCGCTCGGCCGCGCGTGTGCGCCGACGGCCGGTCAGGCGGCTGGTGTGAGTGCCGTTTCGGGGGCGAGCGTGCTGGTGCTGAAGTTGTCGACGGTGCAGCGCAGCCGGCGCAGCAGCCGGTCGCGTCCGACGATGGTGATCCGGTCGACGCCGAGGCCGGCCAGGGTGGCCACCACGCCGGGCCAGTTCATCGGGCGGACGAATCCGCCGAGCAGCCAGGCCGAGGCCTGCGAGGCGCTCTCCACCAGCGAGCCGTCCTGGTCGGAGACGATCGGCACGCGCGGGTCGCGCAGCCGGTAGCGGGCGAGGACGTCCTGCTCGACGCGGTCGCGCAGCGGGCCGAAGATGCTCGCGTGCGCGGGCGGGCGCATCGTGTACAGGGAGTAGCCCCCGCTGTCGCCGATACGGCGCTTGAAGCCGTCCAGGGCCCGTTCGGAGAGCGAGACCATGCAGAGATCGTGGTCGAGCCGGGAGGAGACCTCGTACCACTCCCCGGCGTCGGCGAGTTCGGCGAGCAGCTCGTCGAGCAGCTCCGGGCCGATCTTGACGAAGGAGTGGGTGACGATGTCGCGGTGGTGCTCGGTGAAGTACGCGGCCTCGCAGCGGGCGGTCTCGGCGACCAGGCTTACGGCCTCCTCGAAGGGCAGCACGCCGGCGTGCGCGGCGGCCGCCGACTTGCCGAAGCTGACGCCGGCGCAGTAGTCGGCCGGCTCCTGCCGGCCGGTGGCCAGACCCCACTCGACCAGGGCCAGCGAGGCGACGAAGGAGGCCACCTGCGCGGTCTCGGAGTAGTCGTCGTCGCTGTCGCGCAGCGCGTCGAAGACGCTGTGGCCGAGCACCTCGTCGGCGGCCGCGAAGTACTTCCGCGCGCCGGCGTTGACCACCATGAAGCGGCCGAAGTCGGCGAAGCGCGAGGGGCCCATGGCGGGGAAGACGAGTGCGTTGCTCCCCGGCTCACCGGTCGTCATGTCAGCCCGTTCTGTCGGCGGTTCGGGACGGGACGGGGCCGGCCGGCGGTGCCGGGGGCAGGGGTCCCGGTGGAACACAACCGCGCCGGCCGGGGCGGCCGCCACCCCTGTCGGCACCCCTGCGGCCCCTAGGCCGGCGGCCGCGGCGGACCCTCGCTGACCAGGGGTTGTCGGGGCGGGCGGCGTCCGCCTAGCGTCGGTGGCGGCGAACGACGCCCGGGGACGACGGCACCCGCTACCTGAGGACGCACGCGATGAGGATTGCTTGCTGGCAGGCCGCGTGCGGCTCCCCCGACGTCCCGCACCTGGTGGCGCGGCTGCGGGAGGCGGCCCGCCGGGCCGCCGAGGCGGGCGCCGAGCTGCTGGTCGCGCCGGAGATGACCCTCGGCGGCTATCCGCTGCGGCCCGGCAACCTGGCCGAGGCCTCCGGGCCGGTGGACGGCCCGCACTGCGCGGCCGTCTCCGCGGTCGCCCGGGAGTTCGGCATCGCCGTGGTGCACGGCTGGCCGGAGGACGACGGCACCGGCGTCTACAACGCGGCCCGGTTGGTGGGCCCGGACGGCGGCACCCTCGCGGCCTACCGCAAGGCGCACCTGTTCGGCGACGTGGACGCCTCCCGCTTCGCCCCGGGCGACCGCGGCGTGGTGCAGGCCCGCCTCGGCGGGCTGACCGTGGGGCTGCTGGTCTGCTACGACGTGGAGTTCCCCGAACCGGTGCGGGCGCACGCGATGGCCGGCACCCAGCTGCTGCTGGTGCCGACGGCGCTGATGCGGCCCTGGGACGTCGTCGCCAGGACCCTGGTGCCGGCCCGGGCCTTCGAGAGCCAGCTGTACGTGGCGTACAGCAACTGGATCGGCGCGCACGGCGGCCTGGACTTCTGCGGGCTGACCACGGTGGCCGCGCCGGACGGCACGCGGGTGACCCTGGAGGAACCCGTCGAGGGTCTGCTGCTGGCGGACGTCGACCCGGCCGTGGTGGCGAAGGCGCGCGCCGACACTCCCTATCTCCACGACCGGCGTCCCGAGCTCTACGAGGGTCTGCCCGCCCGACTGGGCTGACCCTGTGGGCTGGGCCCCGAAAGGTGTCCCATGTCTCCCGGTACCGGCGCGTTCTCGCGTGAACTGACCGCCCCGCTGACGATGTTCGGCCCCGACTTCCCGTTCGCCTACGACGACTGGCTGGCTCATCCGGCCGGGCTCGGCCGGGTGCCGGCCGAGCGGCGCGGCACGCCGGTCGCGGTGGTGGGCGGCGGCGTTGCGGGCCTGGTGGCCGGCTACGAGCTGCTGCGGCTGGGCCTGCGCCCGGTGGTGTACGAGGCCGGGGAGCTGGGCGGCCGGATGCGGGCGGTGCCCTTCCCGGCGGATCCGGCGGTCTCGGCCGAGATGGGCGCGATGCGCTTCCCGCAGTCGGCGCGGGCGCTCTTCCACTACGTGGACGCGCTCGGTCTGGAGACCAGTCCGTTCCCCAACCCGCTGTCGGCGCACACCCCGAGCACCCTGGTGCACCTGAACGGCGAGCACCGGGTGGCGCGGACGGCGGAGGACCTGCCGCCGGTGTACCGGGAGGTGTCGGACGCCTGGGAGAAGACGCTGCTGGAGCAGGCCGAGCTGGCGGTGGTGGAGGCCTCCGTCCGTCGGCGCGACGCCCCGCTGCTGAAGGCGGTGTGGAACCGGATGGTGCGCACCCTGGACGACCAGTCCTTCTACGGCTTCCTGGCGGCCTCGCCGTACTTCCGCTCGTTCCGGCACCGGGAGATCTTCGGACAGGTGGGATTCGGCACCGGCGGCTGGGACACCGACTTCCCCAACTCGATCCTGGAGGTGCTGCGGGTGGTGTTCACCGGCGCCGACCAGGACCAGGTGCGGCTGGTCGGCGGGACCGGCGGGTTCGTGGACGGGCTGTGGACGCGCCCGGCCGGCCCGGGCGGGCACTGGCCGGCCGGTACTTCGCTGGCCACCCTGCACGGCGGGCGGCCGCGTCCCGGGGTGCGGGCGCTGCGCCGGGCCGGCGACGGCGTGGAGGTGACGGACGCCGACGGGGTGTCGGAGCGCTACGCGGCGGTGGTCTTCACACCGCACGTGTGGACACTGCTGAACCGGGTCGCGTGCGACCCGGCCCTGCTCTCCCAGCAGCACTGGACGGCGGTGGAGCGGACCCACTACATGGGCGCCTCGAAGCTGTTCGTCCTGACGGACCGGCCGTTCTGGCTGGATCGCGACCCCGCCACCGGCGCGGACATGATGAGCATGACGCTCACCGACCGTGCGCCGCGCGGGGTCTACCTGTTCGACCAGGGCGGCCCTGATCGGCCGGGCGTCATCTGCCTGTCGTACACGTGGAACGACGACTCGCTGAAGTTCGCCACGCTCAGCGACGAGGAGCGGCTGGAGGTCCTGCTCGCGCGGATGGCGGAAATCTATCCCACGGTGAATCTCCGCAGGCATATCATCGGACCGCCCGTTACGGTGACTTGGGAGACCGAGCCGCTGTTCATGGGCGCCTTCAAGGCGAACCTGCCCGGACAGTACCGCTATCAGCGGAGGCTGTTCACCCAGTTCGTGCAGGACGGCTTCCCGGCCGGTCAGCGCGGGTTCTTCCTGGCCGGGGACGACGTCTCCTGGACGGCGGGATTCGCCGAGGGCGCGGTCACCACCGCACTCAACGCGGTATGGGGCGTGGTGCACCACCTCGGCGGCGCCACCGACCCGGCCAATCCCGGCCCCGGGGACGTCTTCGACGAGATCGCGCCGCTCCTCCTGCCGGAGGAGTGAGCGCACGCCTCGTGGGCAGGCATGCGGGTGTCGGGCTGGGTAGCGATGGGGGACGGCAGCGGTGGACGCTAGGTGGGGGCTGGGCCCGGGACGGCCGGGCACGAGGCGACCGGACCTCGGGTGTCGGGAGCCGTGCCGGTCCGGCCCGCCGCCCCGGAGCCGGACGGAGGCCGGCGGCGGCGCAACACCGGACCGGGCAGGACGGGCGATGGCACAGCTGATCAGCGCGGCGGAGACGACCTGGGTGAAACTGCTCACCGGTCTGGCCGCCGACGAGTTCGCCGAACTGCTGGAGTCACTCCGCCCCCTCGCCGGAGACGACGGGCCGCGGGCCGGCCGGCGCTGGGCTCTCGGACTGGAGGACCGGGTCCTGCTGGTGATGACGTACCGGCGAACCGATCTGACCATGCGTGAGGTGGCCACTCTCTTCGGCATCTCGAAATCCGCCGCCGACCGCATCGTCGGCCACCTCGGCCCGCACCTGGCGTTCACCGGCACGCTGCGCAGCCGCCGCTGCCGGCTGATCGTCCGGGACGGGACCGCGAACGACACCGGCGGCGTCCCTCCGCAGGACGGCGACCGCTCCGACTGCCGGCAGCCGTAGGTCACTGCCCTCAGGCCCCGGACATCGGCCCCGGCCCGGCGGGTCGCATCCCGCGCCGACCGCGGCCGGACCCGCCGCACACAACCGCTCCACCTCACGACCACCGAATCGCCCACCCACGGACGGCCGGTTTCCCTCAGCAGCACTCCGCTGCGGGAAACCGGCCGTTCGCTTGTATGTCCGAGTAATTACGGGACAGTTACGGAAATGAGCGACCCCGGACGGCGCCGGCGGGTACCCCTGTTCGGAAGTTGACGGCTCCGGGCCGCCGCACGGGCGGGCGGCAGCCCGGCGAGATGGGCGATTAGCCCGGATTTGCGGCTTCGACCCCGCCGAACGGGGGCCCCTACCCCTACCCCTAGGGCTCCTAGCGGCTACCAATCTTGATCAGTTCCTGATGGCAGGTATCGTCCGGCGGGGTTCGGCAGTGTTATGTTCTGACCAGTTGTCCCGCAACTCCTTTTCACGGCCTCGGCAGACGGCCACAGTGGCGGAGCGGACGGGCATGCAATCCGTGCGATCGCGATTCTGGTTGAATCCCGGATCATTCTTCATTCGGGCCGGACCGGAATTGTCGCCGCCAGTTCACCGGGGGAACAGTGTTCAACGCTATGGGATATGGCATTCAACACGTTGGGAACAGGCAGCCGAACGGATCGCCTCGAAACAGATCCAGACGCACCGTCAACTTCGTTTTCTCGCCTGCCAGTCAGTGAGGCGAGCGGCGCCGCCAGCGAGGACTCGCCCGGTGGGCAGCGGTGCCGACGCCCCGATCCCGGCGAACCGACGCCCCGTCGACCGGCCCCCGCGAGCCGAGGCCCGGAGGCCTGCCGGGAACGCCTTTGAACATTCCGTGCCGCCGTGCGCGAACGCGCCCCCGTACCCGGGCATTCGCCACGGTCGGCTGTCGGGAACCGAAGCGAGGAGCCCAGCACATGACGCCCCGAACCGAATTGATCGAACGTGGCGAGGAATTGCTCCAGCTGAGCCGAATCACCACCGACGCACTGAACGGGGTGGGAGCGGTCGGCCTGGTGGCAGGACCGGTCGCCACCGGCAAGAGCGTCCTGCTCAGCGCACTGTGCGAGCAGGCCCACACGGCAGGCTTCGTCACCCTGCGTGCCGTCGGGGCGCAGGCCGAGGACCACACGCCGCTCAGCATCGCCGGCCAGCTGCTGCGCCACGCCCCGCTCAACCCGGCGCGCCACGAGCACGTCCAGCGCCTGCTGCGGCTCGCCGTCACCTCCGCCGCGGCCGCCGGGACCGATGCGCCGCCCGCCCTCCACGCACGGACCGGCCCGGACTCCGACGCGGGCCGACCGGCCCGGCTCTGCGGCGATCTGGTCCAGGAACTCTGCGCCGTCCTGTTCGAACTCTCCACCGTGTCGCCGATCCTGATCTGCGTCGACGACGTGCACCACGCCGACGAGCACTCCCTGCAGTGGCTGCTCTTCCTGATCCGACGGCTCGGTTCGGCCCGGATCGCCGTGGTCCTGGCCGAGCGCACCGCCTCCCAGCACCCGCAGCCCGCCTTCCACGCCGAACTGCTGCGCCAGCCGAACTGCCGCCGTGTGATGCTCGGCCCGCTCAGCCACGACGGCGTCAGCGCCCTGACCGGCGCACGGCTCGAGGACGGCCGGCGCACCGTCGGGCAGCGCGACGAGGAGCTCGCGGCCCCCGAGCTCTGCGCCCGGGTCGATGCCCTGACCGGCGGCAACCCGCTGCTCGTCCACGCCCTGCTGGACGACCTACGGACCTGTACCCGGCTGCCCTCCGAAGCCCGGTCCGCCACTCTGGGGGCCGGCTACGCCTTCTCCCAAGCCGTCGTCAGCTGCCTGCACCGCAGCGAGGCCTCGGCGCTGGCGGTCGCCCGCGGCATCGCCGTCCTCGGCGACGAGAGCTGCGTCCAGGTGCTCGGCCACCTGGTGGACCGCTCCCCCGCCTCGGTCGAACGCGTGATCAGAGGTCTCGACTCGGCCGGCATGCTGGAGCACGGCCGCTTCCGCCACCCGGCGGTGCGCACCGCCGTCCTGCACGACACCGACGCCGGCGAGCTCAGCCGCCTGCACTTCCGCGCCGCCCACCTGCTCTACACCCGGGGCGCCCCCGAGCGGGCCATCGCCGAGCAGCTGCTGGCCTCCACCGAACCCGGCGAGGCCTGGAGCACCAAGGTGCTCTGCGACGTCGCCCGCGAGGCGCTGGTGGACGGCGACGCCGCACTGGCCCGGCGCTGCGTCGAGCACGCCCACCGCAGCTGCACCGACCGCCGCCGGCGCGGCGAGGTGCTGACCCTGCTGGCCGGCGTCGAGTGGCAGCTCCAGGCCGGCAACGCCGTCCGCCACCTGCCGCAGCTCACCTCCGCCCTGCGCTCCGGCGACCTCGGCGAACGCCAGTCCGTCGTGGTGCTCAAGTACCTGCTGCGGCACGGCCGGCTCACCGAGGCCTCGGCCATCCTCGAACACATCATCGGCCAGCAGTGGACGGTCGAGAGCCGCACCGCCGCCGAACTGCAGACCGTCAAGCTCATGCTCTCCAGCTCCTACCCCGGCGCCATCGCCGACCTGCCGCCGCTCGGTCCCTGCCGGGTCGACGAGGGGCACACCCCCGCCGCCGTCCGGGCCGACCCGCAGCTGCAGGCCGCCGCCGTCCTGGACGAGGTGCTCAGCGGGCGGGCCCGCGAGCACACCTTCCTCGCCGCCGAACAGGTCCTGCGCAGCCTGCGCCTGACCTACCGCTCGTGGGAGCAGGCCGAGTTCGCCCTGCTCGCGCTGATCTACGGCGACCAGCTGGACCGGGCGGCGCTCTGCTGCGACCAGCTGCTGGAGCGGATCGGCAACGCCGCCGAGGGCTGGCGCCCGCCGCTGCTGGCGCTGCGCAGCCAGATCGCCGCCCGCCAGGGCCGGCTGGCCGACGCCGAACGCGACGCGATGGCCGCCCTGGAGGCGATGCCCTGGCAGGGCTGGGGCGTCAACATCGCCCTCCCGCTGGCCACCCTGCTCTGCGCGCAGACCGCGATGGGCAAGTACGAGGACGCCGCGGAACTGCTCAACCGCCCGGTGCCGCAGGCCATCTACAAGACCCGCTACGGCCTGCACTACCTCTATGCGCGAGGCGAGTTCCGGCTGGCCACCAACAACTCCCAGGCCGCCCTGGACGACTTCACGATCTGCGGCGAGATGATGCAGGACTGGGACCTCGACCTGCCGAGCGTGGTGCCGTGGCGCGGCGCCGCGGCCCGGGTGCACCTGCAGGCCGGCGACTCCCAGAAGGCCAGGGTGCTGATCGACGAGCAGACCCGGCGCCTGCAACCAGGGCCGTCCCGCTCCCGCGGCATGACGGTGCGCCTGAGCGCCGCCGTCGCCGAGCTCAAGCACCGCCCCTCACTGCTGCGGCAGGCCGTCGACGAGCTCCAGCGCAGCGACTCGCCGATCGAGCTGGCGCTGGCGCTCGCCGACCTCGGCTACACCCACCAGAAGCTCGGCGACCACAAGCGTTCGCGGATCATGATGACCCGCGCCTGGCAGCTGGCCAAGGAGCACCGGGCCGAGCCCATCCAGCGCGGCCTGTCGAACCTGTTCTCCGACGTCCGCGAGGAGGTTCCGCAGACCGCAGGGGGCGCCTCTGCGGGCGGCCTCAGCGACGCCGAGCGCCGGGTCGCCTCGCTGGCCGCGCTCGGGCACACCAACCGCGAGATCGCGCGTGAGCTGTTCATCACCGTCAGCACCGTGGAGCAGCACCTGACCCGGGTGTACCGCAAGCTCAAGGTCACCCGGCGCAGCGACCTGCCGGGCGAACTGTGCCTGGCGGCCGGCGGGGGCACCGCCGGCTACGCCTGATCCCCGATCGCTCCCGCAGCCCGCTCCGCGCTCCGCACCGGCGCGGCAGAACGACCACATCACCTCTCCTCATGCGCCGTCGGCCCCGCTCGCCCAGCGGGGCCGACGGCGTACTGCCGCCCGGTCAGGCGGAGTGCGCGGCGAGCCCGTCGGTGATCTCGGCCAGCACCTCCCGCTGGTGCGCGGCGAGGTAGAAGTGGCCGCCGGGGAACACCCGCAGCCGGAAGTCGCCGGTGGTCTCCTCGGCCCACGCCTTGGCCTCCTCCACGCTGGACTTCGTGTCGTCGTCGCCGATCAGCGCCACGATCGGGCTGCTCAGCGGCCCGCCCTCCGGGCGGCGGTAGGTCTCGATCGCCCGGTAGTCGTTGCGGATCGCCGGGAGGATCATCCGCAGGATCTCCTCGTCGCCGAGCAGTGCCGTGTTGGTGCCGCTGAGCGTCTTCAGCTCCGCGACCAGGCCGTCGTCGTCGCGCAGGTGGACCCGCTCGTCCCGGTGGGTGGCCGGCCCGCGGCGCCCGGAGGCGAAGAGCACGGCCGGGGCGCGCCCGTCCGCCTCCAGCCGCCGGGCCAGTTCGAAGCCGAGGACCGCACCCATGCTGTGCCCGAACAGGGCAAGCGGGCGGTCGTCCTCGACCGGGGCGAGCACCCGGTGGATGCGGTCGGCGAGCTCGGCGACCGTCCCGATGCCGGGCTCGGAGCGGCGGTCCTGCCGGCCGGGGTACTGCACGGCGAGCACCTCGATGCCCGGCGACAGTGCGGCGGACACCGGGAAGTAGAAGCTCGCCGAGCCGCCGGCGTGCGGCAGGCACAGCAGCCGCACCGGGGCGTCCGGGGCCTGGTGGAAGCGGCGGATCCAGAGGTCGTAATCGGCGGGGTCGGGCGCGGTCATGCGGGATCTCTCTCTTCGGTCGAAGGACGGGTGGGTGGGTCGGTGGGTCGCGGTTGTGCGGGGGGGGCCGTCCCGGCCCGCCGGGGGTCGGGCCGGGACGGCGCGGACGGCACCGGCACTCGGGGCCGGTGCCCGTGGCGGTGCCGGCGCCGCCGCGGCGGGAGGCGCCGGCACCTGGCTCAGCAGACCTCGCGCAGCCAGTTCTCGATCAGCCCGGCGGTCGCGGCGGCGTGCTCCTCCATGACGGTGAAGTGGTCGCCGAGACCGTCGAGCACGGTGTGCTCGTGCGGCCAGGAGGCCCGGGCCCCGCTGGTGAGCGCCTCGGCGCCGGCGCCGGGCGCGGAGAGCGACTCGGGCGCCCGCACCAGCAGCGTCGGAGCGGCGATCCCCGCCGGGCGCCAACCGGTGAACAGCCGCAGGTAGCCGCCCATCGCGGTGAGCCTGGCGTCGTCCATCGGCACGTACGCACCCTCGCGCGCCAGCATCGCGCCGGTCAGCACGGGCAGCAGCTCGGCGACGGAGGCCGCCCCGCCGCCCGCTGTCGGGGCGCCGGGCGCGGCGGGCGCCGTGAAGGAGTAGGTGTCGACCAGCACGACGGCGGACGGTCCGGCGCCGAGCTCCTCCAGCCGGGCCGCGGTCGCCTGGGCGAGCAGGCCGCCGGTCGAGTGGCCGAGCAGCACGAACTTCGCGCCGTCGGCGACCCGCAGCACGCTCTGCGCCGCCAGTTCGAGGATCGCCGCCGCGTCTGCGGGCAGCCGCTCGCCGTGGAGGAAGCCGGGCAGCGGCAGCGCGTTCACCGCCCGCCGCCCGCGGAAGGCCGCGGCCAGCCGGGCGTACTGGTGCGGCCCGGAGATCGCCAGCAGCGAGGGCAGGCAGACCAGCAGCGGCTGCTCCGGCCCCTCGGCGAGCCGGACCGGCTCCATCGCGGGCGCCGACGCCGACGCGGCCTCGGCCGCGTCGAAGGCCGGACGGAAGCGCGAGGCCGCGAACAGCAGCTCCATGAACTCGCCGCTGCGGCCCGTCGCCGCCGCCGACCGCAGCAGGGCGCCGATGCTGCCCAACGGCCGCCCGCTCTCCCCGTTGCCGGCCGCCGGCTCCGTACCCGGCCCGTCCGTCGCAGCACCGGACGTCCGGGACGCCCCGAGCAGGGTACGCAGCCTGGCGGCCACCAGCCGCGGCGCCGGGTGGTCGAAGAGCAGCGTCGCCGGCAGCCGCAGGCCGGTGGCCGCGGCGAGGCGGTTGCGCAGCTCCACGGAGGTCAGCGAGTCGAAGCCCAGCTCCAGGAAGGCCCGTTCGGCGTCCACGGCGTCCGGCCGCGGGTGACCGAGCACGGCCGCCGCGTGCATCCGGACGAGCTCCAGCAGGATGCCGTCCTGCTCCTCGGCGGACCGCCCGGCCAGCCGCTCGGCCAGCAGCTGCGGCGAGGAACCGCCGGCCGCCGCGGAGCGCCGCAGCGGGATGCGGACCAGGCCGCGCAGCAGCGCGGGCACCCGGCCGGTCGCGGCGGCGCCGGCCCGTACCCCGGCCAGGTCGATCCTGGCCGGTACCAGCAGCGCGCCACCGGGGCCGGCGGCGGGGTCATCGGCGTCGGCGGGGGCCCGGGTGGCGCCGGCGAGCGCCAGTGCGGTGTCGAAGAGGGCCAGGCCCTCGGCGGAGGAGAGCCCCATGACGCCGCCGCGGGCCAACCGCCGGACGCCCTCCTCGCCGAGGTCGCCGGTCATGGTGCTCTCCTCGGCCCACAGGCCCCAGGCGAGCGCGGTCGCGGGCAGGCCGGCGGCGCGGCGCCGCTCGGCGAGCGCGTCCAGGAAGGCGTTGGCGGCCGCGTAGTTGCCCTGGCCCGCCATGCCGAACACGCCGGCGGCGGACGAGAAGAGGACGAACGCGGCCAGCGGGTGGCCGGCCGTCAGCTCGTGCAGGTTCCACGCCGCGTCGACCTTCGGGCGCAGCACGGCGTCGAGCCGTTCGGGGGTGAGCGAGGCGAGCAGGCCGTCGTCCAGCACACCGGCGGCGTGCACGACGGCGGTCAGCGGGTGCGCCAGGCCGTCGAGCAGCGCGGCCAGGGCGGCGCGGTCGGCGACGTCGCAGGCGGCGAGCGTCACCTCGGCGCCGAGCGCGGTCAGCTCGGCGGACAGCGCGTCGGCCCCTTCGGCGTCCGCACCCCGGCGCGAGACCAGCAGGAGGCGCCGCGCGCCGTACGCCGTCACCAGGTGGCGGCTGACCAGCGCACCGAGCAGGCCGAGCGCGCCGGTGACCAGCACCGTGCCGTCCGGGTCGAGCGCGGGCCCCGTGGCGTCGGCCGTGTCGGTGGAGTCGGTGGCGTCGGGCACCCGCGCCAGGCGCGGGGCGAGCGCGTCCCCGGCGCGCAGGGCCACCTGGGGCTCGCCGCAGTCGGCGGCACGCGGCAGGACGTGCAGCGAGGCCGGGTCGGCGTCCAGATCGACCAGGACGATCCGGTCCGGGTGCTCCGCCTGGGCCGTCCGCAGCAATCCCCACGCGGCCGCCGCCGCCAGGTCGCCGGGGGTCGCCGGGCTGTCGGCGGTGGCCTCCGGATCGGCGGGGGCCGTCGCCCCGCGGGTCACCACGACCAAGCGGGAGTCCGCGAACGGCTCCAGGTCGAGCCACTGCTGGAGGAGTCCGAGCAGGGCGTGCAGCCGGGCACGGGTCGCGGACACCGGGTCCGTCCCGTGCTCCGACGGTCCGCCGAGCAGCGGGAGGACGACGGTACCCGGGGCGGCCGCACCGTCCGCGACGGCGGCGGACAGCGCGTCCAGCCCGCCGTACGGGGTCGCCCCGCCGAGGCCGAGCAGCCGAGCCGCATCCGCCGCAGCACCGGCACCCGGGCCGCCGAGGTCCGGCTCCGCGGCCAGGACCGCCCAGCCCTCGCCCGGCGCGCTCGCGGCGGGCGGGCCCAGCGGCACCGGCGACCAGTCGACCCGGAACAGCGACTCGTGGAAGGCCGTCCGACCCGCCGACAGCCGGTCCACCGCGACCGGCCGCAGCACCAGCTGCTCGACCGTGGCGACCGGCGCGCCGGTGCCGTCCGCCACTGCCAGCGAGACCGCGTCGGCGCCCTGTGCGGTGATCCGCACCCGCAGCGAGGCAGCCCCCGCCGCGTGCAGGCGCACCCCGCCCCAGGCGAACGGCAGCCGGGCCTGTCCGGCACCGGCCAGCACACCGCCGAGGCCGATGGCGTGCAGCGCGCCGTCCAGCAGCGCCGGGTGCAGTCCGTAGCGGGCTGCCTGGTCGTGGCTCTCCTCCGGCAGCTCCACCTCGGCGAACAGGTCGCCGTCGCGGCGCCAGGCCGCGCGCAGGCTCCGGAACAGCGGGCCGTAGTCGAACCCGGCCGCCGCGAAGCCCTGGTAGACGGTGTCGACCGGGACGGCCTCGGCAGCGGCCGGCGGCCACTCGGACAGGTCGGGGCCGGCGTCGGTCGAAGGAGCTGCGGACAGCTGGCCGGCGGCGTGCCGGATCCACGGCTCCTCCGCCTCGGCAGCCTCCGCCCGGGAGTAGAGGCTGACGGTGCGCCGGCCGCCGTCGTCCGGTGCGCCGACCCAGAGCTGGACCTGCACCCCGCCCTGCGCGGGCAGGAACAGCGGTGCCTCCAGAGTCAGTTCGTCCAGCCGGTCGCAGCCCACCTGGTCGCCGGCCCGGACGGCCAGCTCCACGAACGCGGTGCCCGGCAGCAGCACCAGCTCACCGACGGCGTGGTCGGCCAGCCACGGGTGCGAGTCCAGGTCGAGCCGGCCGGTGAACAGGTACCCCTCGCCGTCGCCGTCGGCCAGCGCGAGGGACGCGCCGAGCAGTGGGTGGTCGGCGGACCCGAGACCGGCCGAGGTGACGTCGCCCAGCCAGCCGGTCAACGGGCGCGGCCAGTAGTTCTCCCGCTCGAAGGCGTAGGTGGGGAGTGCGAGCGGCGGGACGGCGGTGGTGCCGGCGAAGGCGGCGGCCCGCCAGTCGACGGCCACGCCGCGCACCCACGCCTCGGCCAGCGAGGCCAGCACCCGGCGCGAGCCGCCCTCGCCGCGGCGCAGCGTGCCCACGGTCACCGCGTCGTGCCCGGCCGCCTCGGCAGTGTCCTGCACCGCCATCGCCAGCACCGGATGCGCGCTGACCTCGATGAACGTACCGACACCCTGCCCACGCAACAGGGCCTCGGTCGCCTCGGCGAACCGGACGGTGGTACGGAGGTTGGTGTACCAGTACTCGGCATCCATGGCGGAACCGTCGACCAGCTCACCGGTCACCGTCGAGAACACCGGCACCGAGCCCGCCCGCGGACGGACCTCCGCAAGGACCTCCAACAGCTCGGCACGGATCGACTCCACCTGCGCGGAATGCGAGGCGTAATCCACCGGGACACGACGGGCACGAACGCCGTCCACCTCACACGCGGCCAACAACTCCTCCAGAGCGGCCGGCTCACCGGACACCACCACCGCCGACGGACCGTTCACCGCCGCGACCGACACCCGATCCCCGTCACCGAGACGCTCACGCACCTCCTCCACCGGCAACGCCACCGAGACCATGCCACCCAGACCCGCCAGACCACCCGCGATCGCCCGGCTGCGCAACGCCACCACCCGGGCACCGTCCTCCAACGACAACGCACCCGCCACCACCGCGGCAGCGATCTCACCCTGCGAATGACCCACCACCACACCCGGCTCCACACCGGACGCACGCCACACCTCCGCGAGCGACACCATCACCGCCCACAACACCGGCTGGACAACGTCCACCCGATCCATCCACGCATCACCCTCGACGCCCCGAACCACCTCCAGCAGCGACCAGCCGTCCACGAACGGCGCCAACGCCGCCCCACACTCCGCCATCCGCCCAGCGAACACCGACGACGACTCCAACAGCTCCACCGCCATCGCGGCCCACTGCGAACCCTGACCAGGAAAGACGAACGCCACCCGGCCCGCCGAACCGCTCACGCCCCTGATCTGACCGGCCGACACGCCGTCGGCCGCCAGGGTCTCCAGGGCCGCCCGGAGCTCGGAACGGTCGGCGCCGACGAGCACGGCACGGTGTTCGAAGGCAGCTCGGGTCGACGCCAGGGCGACACCGACCGCCTCCGGCGCGGTGTCCGGTTCGCCGTCCAGCAGGTCGAGCAGCCGCTGGGCCTGGCCGCGCAGCGCGCCGGCCGTGCGGGCCGAGAGCACCCACGGCAGACCGGAGGTGAGCGCGACCAGCGGTGCGCCGTCCTGGTCCGCCGCTTCCACGGCCTCTGGTTCCGGGGCCTGCTCCAGGATGATGTGGGCATTGGTGCCGCTGAAGCCGAAGGAGGAGACCGCCGAGCGGCGTGCCCGCCCGTTCTCCGGCCAGGGACGGGCTTCGGCGAGGAGTTCGACGGCGCCGGCCGACCAGTCGACGTGCGAGGACGGCTCGCCCACGTGGAGGCTCTTCGGCAGCACCCCGTGCTGCATCGCCAGCACCATCTTGATCACGCCGGCCGCCCCCGCCGCCGCCTGGGTGTGGCCCATGTTGGACTTCACCGAGCCGAGCCAGAGCGGACGGCCCTCCGCGCGCCCCTGACCGTAGGTGGCGAGCAACGCCTGTGCCTCGATCGGGTCGCCGAGGGTGGTGCCGGTGCCGTGCGCCTCAACGGCGTCGACCTCGCCGGCCGTCAGCCCACCGCTCGCGAGCGCCTGCCTGATGACCCTCTGCTGGGACGGGCCGTTGGGCGCCGTCAGGCCGTTCGACGCGCCGTCCTGGTTGACGGCACTGCCGCGGACGATGCCGAGCACCGGGTGGCCGTTTCGCCGGGCGTCGGAGAGCCGCTCGACCAGGATCATGCCGACGCCCTCGCCCCAGCCGGTGCCGTCCGCGTCGTCCGAGAACGCCTTGCAGCGGCCGTCGGCGGCCAGGCCGCGCTGGCGGCTGAACTCCACGAACGTGCTCGGCGTCAGCATCACCGTCACACCGCCCGCCAGCGCGAGCGACGACTCGCCGGTGCGCAACGACTGACAGGCCAGGTGCAGCGCGACGAGCGAGGAGGAACACGCCGTGTCGATCGTGACCGCCGGCCCCTCCAGGCCGAAGGTGTAGGAGACGCGGCCGGAGGCGATACTGCCCGAGGTGCCGGTGCTGATCTGGCCCTCGGCTCCCTCCACCGACTGCTGGAGCACCATGGCGTAGTCGTTGTACATCACGCCGACGAAGACACCCGTGCGGCTGCCGCGAACCGTTCGCGGGTCGATGCCGGCCCGCTCGAAGGCCTCCCAGGACGTTTCCAGCAGCAGCCGCTGCTGCGGGTCCATCGACATCGCCTCACGCGGCGAGATCCCGAAGAACCCCGGGTCGAACTCGCCCGCCCGGTGCAGGAATCCGCCCTCGCGGACGTACGAGGTGCCTTGGTGGTCCGGGTCCGGGTGGTAGAGGGTCTCGACGTCCCAGCCTCGGTCCTCGGGGAAGGCCGAGAGCGCGTCCCGCCCGTCGGCGACCAGTCGCCACAGGTCCTCGGGCGATTCGACCCCGCCGGGGTAGCGGCAGGCCATGCCGACGATCGCGATCGGCTCGTCGTCCAGGGCCGTGCTCACGTCGGCGGCGGCCTCCGGCAGCGCACCGAGCAGCTCGGTGCGGAGCTGCTCGGCGAGCGCGGCCGGGTTCGGGTAGTCGAAGACGAGGGTGGCGGGCAGCCGCAGGCCCGTGACGCCGTTGAGGCGGTTCCGCAGCTCGACGGCGGTCAGCGAGTCGAACCCGAGGTCCTTGAAGGCCCGGTCCGGATCCACGGCGGCCGCACCGCCGTAGCCGAGCACCTCCGCCACCTCGCCGCGCACCAGGTCGAACAGCAGGGTCTCCCGCTCCGCGGCACCGAGCGCCGCCAGCCGAACGGCCAGCGCCGACCCCGCGCCGACCCGGGACCCCGCGGCGGTGGCCCGGCGCAGCGGCGCCCGGACCAGCCCGCGCAGGACCGGCGGCAGCATGCCCGCCTCGGCCTGGGTGCGGAGTCCGGCGAGGTCGAGGCGGATCGGCACCAGGACGGCGTCGTCGCGGTCACCGGCGGCGTCGAGCAGGGCGAGGCCCTCGGCCGTGGACAGCGCCTGCACGCCGCCGCGAGCCATCCGCCGCACGTCCGCGTCGCCCAGCTCTCCGGCCATACCGCCGCCGTCCTCCGCCCACAGCCCCCACGCCAGGGACTGCCCCGGGAGACCCGCGGAGTGGCGGTGCTCGGCAAGGGCATCCAGGAAAGCGTTCGCGGCGGCGTAGTTCGCCTGACCCGCCGCACCGAACACCCCGGCCGCGGAGGAGAACAGCACGAACGCGGCGAGCGGACGGTCCTTCGTCAGCTCGTGCAGGTTCCACGCCGCATCCACCTTCGGACGCAACACGGCATCCAACCGCTCAGGCGTCAGGGACGGCACGATCCCGTCATCCAACACACCCGCCGTGTGGACGACCGCGGTCAACTCCACACCCGCCAGCACCACGGCCAGCGCGGCACGATCCGCCACATCACACGCCGCGAACGACACCTCCGCACCCAGACCGGCCAGCTCCGCCGCCAACTCCACCGCACCCGGGGCCGCTTCGCCACGACGCGACACCAACAACAGACGACGAGCCCCGTACTCCACCACCAGATGACGGGCCACCTGCCGACCGAGCGAACCCGTCGCACCCGTCAGCAACACCGTCCCCGCAGGGTCCAACGCCCGCAGACCCACGGCCGGGGAGTCCGTCCCGGCGGCCCGCATCAGCCGCCGGGCGAAGGCCTCGCCGGCGCGCAGGGCGAGGTCGGGCTCCTCGGCGTCGAGCGCATTCGGCAGGGCCTGCAGCGAGGCCGGGTCCTCGTCCAGGTCGATCAGGGTGATCCGGCCCGGGTTCTCCGACTGCGCCGAGCGCAGCAGGCCGTGCACCGCGGCGGCCGCCAGGTCCTTGCCGGAACTCGCGCCCCAGGTGACCATCACCAGGCGGGAGTTCGCCCACACGTCCGCTGCCAGCCACTCCTGCAGCAGCGCCAGGGTGTGCCGGACAGCCGCATGCGCGGCGGCCACCGGATCGGGGCCGAGCACAGTGGGGACCGGGAGCACCAGGATGTCGGGGACGGCCTCGGCCGTTGCCACCGCAGCCAGACCGGCGAAGCGGACCGCACCGGGCAGGCCCAGCCCGTCCTCACCCAGCACCCCGATCGACCCGGCCGACGCGGAGGACGGCAGGACCACCGGCAGCCACTCGGGGCGGAACAGCCAATCCTGCCGGCCCCCCGCCAACTGCTCAGGGGCGAAGGGCCGCAGGATCAGGGTGCCGACCTCGGCCACCGGCCGGCCCGTGCCGTCCGCCACGGCCAGCGACACGCCATCGGCGCCGACCGCGCCGATCCGTACGCGCAGCTCGGTCGCGCCGGCGGCGAACAGCGACACGCCCGACCAGGAGAACGGCAGCCGCCCCTGGCCGGTGTCCTCCAGCACCCGGCCCGCGCCGACCGCGTGCAGCGCAGCGTCGAGCAGTGCAGGATGCAGGCCGAACGATGTCGCCTCGGCCCGCGCGTCCTCCGGCAGCGCCACCTCGGCGAAGATCTCGCCGTCCCGCCGCCACGCCGCCCGCAGGCCCTGGAACACCGGCCCGTACGCGAACCCGGCCGTGGCGAAGGCCTCGTACACCTCGTCCACCGCGAGCGGCTCGGCACCGGCCGGCGGCCACTCGGCCAGGTCGAATGGGGCAGACGTACTCCCGCCGGTCGCAAGCACACCGGCAGCGTGGCGCGACCACGGCTCGTCCAGCGGTGCATCCTCCGGCCGGGAGAAGACCGCCACCGACCGGCGGCCGGAGTCGTCCGGGACGCCGACGGAGAGCTGCACCTGCACGGCACCGCGCGGCGGAAGCACCAGCGGCGCCTCCAGGGTCAGTTCCTCCAGCAGACCGCACCCGACCTGGTCACCGGCCCGGACCGCCAGCTCGACGAACGCCGTGCCGGGCAGCAGCACGCTGCCGGCCACGGCGTGGTCCGCCAGCCACGGGTGGGCGTCCAACGACAGCCGCCCGGTGAACACATGGCCGTCCGCGTCGGCGAGCGCCAACGAGGCACCGAGAAGCGGGTGGTCGGCCGCCCCGAGGCCGGCGGACACCACGTCCCCCACGAACCCGCGCAGCGGCCGCGGCCAGAAGTACTCGTGCTGGAAGGCGTAGGTGGGCAGGTCCACCCGGCGGGCACCGGTGCCGGCGAACACCGCCTGCCAGTCGACCTTCGCACCGAGCACGTGGAGTTGGCCGAGCGCGGTGGTGATGCTCTCCGGCTCGGGGCGGTCGCGGCGCAGGGCGGGGGTGAGGACGGCGTCGCTGTCCTCGGCGAGGCAGTGCTGCGCCATGGCGCTGAGCGTGCCGTCCGGGCCCAGCTCCAGGAACGTCCGGACGCCTTCGCCCTCCAGCACGTGCACCGCGTCGGCGAAGCGGACGGCCTCGCGAACGTGCCGCACCCAGTACTCGGGGTCGGTCAACTCGGCCGACACGAGCGAGCCGCTCAGCGTCGACACGATCGGGACCCGCGGCTCCGCGAAAACCACCTCGGCGGCCACGGCGCGGAACTCCGCCAGCATGCCGTCCATCAGCGGCGAATGGAACGCATGACTGACGGTGAGCCGCCTGGTCCGGCAGCCGTCGGCCGTCAGCTTCTCCGCGACGTCCAGGACGGCCTGTTCGGTGCCAGAGATCACCACGGACGCCGGCCCGTTGACGGCAGCGATGCCCACCTCGGCCGTCAGCAGCGGCAGCACGTCGGCCTCCGCCGCCTGGACGGCCACCATCGCGCCGCCGCGCGGCAGCGCCTGCATCAGCCGGCCACGCGCCGCCACCAGCCGGCACGCGTCCGCCAGCGAGAATACGCCCGCCACATGCGCCGCAGCCAGCTCACCGATCGAATGCCCCGCCAGGAAGTCCGGCCGCACACCCCACGACTCGACCAACCGGAACAGCGCCACCTCCAACGCGAACAACGCCGGCTGCGTGAACCCCGTCTCGCTGATCAGCTCCGCATCCGCGACCGCCTCACGCAGCGAACGCCCCAACAGCGGATCCAACTCCGCACACACCGCATCGAACGCAGCCGCGAACACCGGGTAGGAGGCATACAGCTCCCCACCCATCCCGACCCGCTGACTGCCCTGCCCCGCGAACAGGAACGCCGTGCGACCACCCGTCCCCGCAACCCCACGAACCCCTGCCGAGCCGCCCGCGGCCAGCGCCTCCAGACCGGCCAGCAACCGCGCCCGGTCATCACCGACCAGCGCCGCCCGCTGCTCGAACGCCGAACGGGCCGTCGCCAGCGTGAACGCCACATCGGTCAGCGCGAGACCCGGATCGGCCGCCAGCCGCCGCGCCAACCGACCGGCCTGCTCCCGCAGAGCCTGCTCGGTACGGCCCGACAGCACCACCGGCACCGGCCCAGGCACCGCGGGCACATCCACCGCGGGCACATCCACCGCAGGCACGTCCACCGCGGGCCCATCCACCGCATCGGGAAGCGCCTCCACCGCCGGCGCCTGCTCCAGGATGATGTGGGCATTGGTGCCGCTGAAGCCGAACGAGGAGACCGCCGACCGGCGCGGTTCGCCGGTCTCAGGCCACTCCTGCGCCTCGCTGAGGAGCTCGACGGCCCCTGCGGTCCAGTCGACGTGCGAGGACGGCTCGCCCACGTGCAGGCTCTTCGGCAGCACTCCCCGCTGCATCGCCATGACCATCTTGATCACACCGGCCGCACCGGCCGCCGCCTGGGTGTGGCCCAGGTTCGACTTCACCGAGCCCAGCTTCAGCGGGCGCCCGCCCGGGCGGCCCTGGCCGTAGGTGGCGAGCAGGGCCTGTGCCTCGATCGGGTCGCCGAGCGAGGTGCCCGTGCCGTGCGCCTCGACCGCATCGACCTGGTCGCCGGTGAGCCCGGCGTTGCCGAGCGCCTGCCTGATCACCCGCTGCTGCGACGGGCCGTTCGGCGCGGTCAGGCCGTTCGAGGCGCCGTCCTGGTTGACCGCCGACCCGCGGACCACGCCGAGCACCCGGTGGCCGTTGGCGAGCGCGTCCGACAGCCGCTCGACCAGGATCATGCCGACGCCCTCGCCCCAGCCGGTGCCGTCAGCGTCGTCCGAGAACGCCTTGCAGCGCCCGTCGGCGGCCAGGCCCCGCTGGCGGCTGAACTCCACGAAGGTGCCCGGAGTCAGCATCACGGTCACACCGCCGGCCAGCGCCAGCGTCGACTCACCCTGCCGCAGCGACTGACAGGCCAGGTGCAGCGCCACCAAGGACGAGGAGCAAGCCGTGTCGATCGTGACGGCGGGTCCCTCCAGCCCCAGCGTGTACGAGACCCGGCCGGACGCGATGCTGCCCGAGGTGCCCGTCCCGATCTGGCCCTCGGCTCCCTCCACCGACTGCTGGAGCAGCATGCCGTAGTCGTTGTACATCACGCCGACGAACACACCGGTCCGGCTGCCGCGCAGGCTCACCGGATCGATGCCGGCCCGCTCGAACGCCTCCCAGGAGGTCTCCAGCAGCAGCCGCTGCTGCGGGTCCATCGACATCGCCTCACGCGGGCTGATGCCGAAGAACGCCGGGTCGAACTCCCCCGCCCGGTGCAGGAATCCGCCTTCCCGGGCATAGGAGGTGCCCGGGTGGTCGGGGTCGGGGTGGTACAGGTTCTCCACGTCCCAGCCGCGGTCCTCCGGGAAGGGGGACACGGCGTCCCGCCCGTCGGCGACCAGGCGCCACAGGTCCTCCGGCGACTCGATCCCGCCCGGGAAGCGGCAGGCCATGCCGACGATGGCGATCGGCTCGTGCTCGCCGTCCTCCATCTCCTTCAGCCGTCGGCGTGTCTCGTGGAGGTCCGCCGTGACGCGCTTGAGGAAGTACCGGAGCTTGTCCTCGGCCGCCTGGTCTGCCGGCATGTCGGGTCACCTTTCAGGATGGTGCGGTGGGTCGGGCGGTGGCGGGGTCAGGAGATGCCGAATTCCTTGCCGATGAAGTCGAAGAGGTCGTCATCGGTGGCCTCCGCGAGCTCCTCGGTGACGGCGGCGTTCTCGGCCGGGGCGGCCTGCTGGTCGTTCCACCGGGTGAGCAGTGACTGGAGCCGGTGGGCGACCCTCAGGTGGCCCTCGTCGTCAGCCGGTGTCCCCACCAGCGCGGCCTCCAGCCGGTCCAGCTCGGCCAGCAGCGGCAGGACGGCCGCCGCCGGGTCGGGCACGGCCTCCGCCCGCAGCAGCGCCACCAGGGCCGCCGGAGTCGGGTAGTCGAAGACGAGGGTGGCGGGCAGCCGCAGGCCCGTGACGCCGTTGAGGCGGTTCCGCAGCTCGACGGCGGTCAGCGAGTCGAACCCGAGGTCCTTGAACGCGCGACCGGCATCCACGGACCCGGCGCCCGGGTAGCCCAGCACAGCCGCGACCTCGGAGCAGACGAGGTCCGTCAGCACGGCCTCGCGGTCCTCCTCGGGGACGCCCAGCAGTCGCTCCGCCAGCGACGGGCCGGCGGCGTGGACGGCCGTCCCCGCGGCCCGGCGCAGCGGCGCCCGGACCAGCCCGCGCAGGACCGGCGGCAGCATGCCCGCCTCGGCCTGGGTGCGGAGTCCGGCGAGGTCGAGGCGGATCGGCACCAGGACGGCGTCGTCGCGGTCACCGGCGGCGTCGAGCAGGGCGAGGCCCTCGGCCGTGGACAGCGCCTGCACGCCGCCGCGAGCCATCCGCCGCACGTCCGCGTCGCCCAGCTCTCCGGCCATACCGCCGCCGTCCTCCGCCCACAGCCCCCACGCCAGGGACTGCCCCGGGAGACCCGCGGAGTGGCGGTGCTCGGCGAGGGCATCCAGGAAAGCGTTCGCGGCGGCGTAGTTCGCCTGACCCGCCGCACCGAACACCCCGGCCGCGGAGGAGAACAGCACGAACGCGGCGAGCGGACGGTCCTTCGTCAGCTCGTGCAGGTTCCACGCCGCATCCACCTTCGGACGCAACACGGCATCCAACCGCTCAGGCGTCAGGGACGGCAGGATCCCGTCATCCAACACACCCGCCGTGTGGACGACCGCGGTCAACTCCACACCCGCCAGCACCGCCGCCAGCGCGGCACGATCCGCCACATCACACGCCGCGAACGACACCTCCGCACCCAGACCGGCCAGCTCCGCCGCCAACTCCACCGCACCCGGGGCCGCTTCGCCACGACGCGACACCAACAACAGACGACGAGCCCCGTACTCCACCACCAGATGACGGGCCACCTGCCGACCGAGCGAACCCGTCGCACCCGTCAGCAACACCGTCCCCGCAGGGTCCAACGCCCGCAGACCCACGGCCGGGACCGCGGCTTCGCCCGTCCTGGCCAGGCGGAGCGCGGTGGCGCTGCCGGCCCGCAGCGCGAGCTGCGGTTCGTCGGTGCCGAGCGCGCAGGACAGCGCCCGCTGCGAGGCGGGGTCACCGTCCAGGTCGATCAGGGTGATCCGGCCCGGGTTCTCCGACTGCGCCGACCGGAACAGACCCCGCACCGTGGCGGCCGGGAGGTTCGCCTCGCCCGCGTTGCGGGTGACGACGACCAGACGGGAATCCGCGAAGGCGTCCGCTGCCAGCCACTCCTGCACCAGCTCCAGGGCCTCCCGCACGGCCTTGTGCGTGGCCGCGGCAAGGTCAAACCCGGTCCCGACGGCGACCGGGAGCACCAGGATGTCGGGGGTGACACCGCCCTCGGCGATGTCCGCCAGGTCCGCGAAGGCGATCGCGCCGGCCAGGCCCAGGCCGTCCCCGCCCAGGACACCGATCACACCGTCGGGCGCCGACACCGGCAGCGAGACAGGAGTCCACTCCGGACGGAAGAGCGCATCATGGCCGCCCTGCGCGGCGAGCTGCTCCGGCGAGAACGCCCGCAGCACCAAGGAGTCGACCGTCGCGACCGGCGCACCGGAGGCATCGGCCACCGCGAGCGAGACCGCCTCGGCCCCCACAGCGGAGATCCTGACCCGCAACTCCCCCGCACCGGCCGCGTGCACGGA
>NZ_JBVIRY010000056.1:0-41530 GCF_055575795.1 Kitasatospora sp. NPDC034023 | reverse complement strand
CGATGGTACTGCAGGGGGGACCCTGTGGGAGAGTAGGACGCCGCCGAACAATCTTTCAGAAGAACCCCCATCCGGATCCCGGATGGGGGTTCTTCTCATTTCCGGGCCCATCCACGAGAGTCACGAGGGGCACAAGAGCCACGAGGGTCCGGAGGGATGGGCCAAAAAATCTTGGCCGGCGGTGTCGAGAACCCGTGGCGGGCTCCGTCCCCGGGGTGAACGCGACCACAATGGGTCGCAACAGCACCGAGGGAGAAGCACGATGGCCAAGTACCTGCTGCTCAAGCACTACCGAGGCGCCCCGGCTGCGGTGAACTGCACGCCGATGGACCAGTGGACGCAGGAGGAGATCTCCGCGCACATCCGGTACATGCAGGACTTCGCGGCCCGGCTGGAGAAGACCGGCGAGTTCGTCGACGGCCAGGCGGTCGCGGCCGAGGGGACGTGGGTCCGGTACGACGGCGAGGGTCGCCCGCCGGTCACCGACGGCCCGTTCGCGGAGACCAAGGACCTCATCGCCGGCTGGATGGTGATCGACGTCGACAGCTACGAGCGCGCCGTCGAGCTGGCCGGGGAGCTGTCGGCCGCGCCCGGGGCGGGCGGGAAGCCGATCCACGAGTGGCTGGAGCTGCGTCCGTTCCTGGCCGCGCCGCCGACCATCACGGAGTGACCTCCCGATGAACGAGGCCCTGCTTCGGAGCCTCACGCCGAGCGTGCTCGGGATCCTCGTCCGCCGCGGAGCAGACTTCGCGGCGGCCGAGGACGCCGTGCAGGAGGCGCTGGTGGAGGCGGTCCGCGTCTGGCCGGTCGACCAGCCGCGGGATCCGAAGGGCTGGCTGGTCACGGTGGCCTGGCGTAAGTTCCTCGACGCGGCCCGGTCGGACACCGCTCGCCGTCGGCGTGAGGACCTGGTCGACCAGGAGCCGGAGCCGGGGCCCGCGGCGGAGGCGGACGACACGCTCCGGCTCTACTTCCTGTGTGCCCACCCGTCGTTGACGCCGTCGTCCGCGGTCGCGCTCACCCTGCGGGCCGTGGGCGGTCTGACCACCCGCCAGATCGCCGAGGCCTATCTGGTGCCGGAGGCGACCATGGCCCAGCGGATCAGCCGGGCCAAGCGCACCGTCTCCGGTGTGCGGCTCGACCGGTCCGGTGACCTCTCCACCGTGCTGCGCGTCCTCTACCTGGTGTTCAACGAGGGCTACGCCGGGGACGTCGACCTCGCCGCCGAGGCCATCCGGCTCACCCGGCAGCTCGCGGCCGCGATCGACCACCCCGAGGTGGCGGGGCTGCTGGCCCTCATGCTGCTGCACCACGCCCGGCGGGCCGGCCGGATCGCGGCCGACGGCGCTCTGGTGCCGCTGGCCGAGCAGGACCGCGGCAGGTGGGACACCGGGTTGATCGCGGAGGGCGTCGAGATCCTGCAGGCGGCCCTCGCCCGCGACCGGCTGGGCGAGTTCCAGGCCCAGGCCGCCGTCGCGGCGCTGCACGCCGACGCGCAGACCGCCGAGGAGACGGACTGGGTGCAGATCGTCGAGTGGTACGACGAGCTCGTGCGGCTGACCGACAGCCCGGTCGTCCGGCTCAACCGCGCGGTGGCGGTCGGTGAGGCGGACGGTCCGCGCGCCGGGCTGGCGGCGCTCGCCGAGCTGGACGACTCGCTGCCCCGCCACGCCGCGGTGGCGGCGTACCTCCACGAGCGTGACGGTGACCCGGGGACGGCGGCGCGGCTGTACGTCGAGGCGGCGCACAAGGCGTCCAACCTCGCCGAGCGCGACCATCTGACGCGTCAGGCGGCCCGGCTCAACGCCGGGTTGGATGCCCGTCAGTGACGCTGAGAGTGCCGGCCGGGGCGAGCGGGTCAGAGGCGGCCGGCCGCCTTCAGCGCCAGGTAGGTGTCGGCCAGGGCCGGGGCGATCCGCGCGGGCGGGGCGTCGAGGACGGTGACGCCGTGGCGGGTGAGGCGCTCGGCGGTGGCGCGGCGGTCGGCGCGGGTCTGCTCGGCGGCCGCGGCGCCGTAGACCGCCTCGACGGTGCCGCGGCCGGCGGCGAGGAAGTCCAGCTGCGGGTCGGCGACGGAGGCGAGGACGACCTCGTGGCGCTTGGTGAGCAGCGGCAGCAGCGGGCGCAGGCCGTCCTCGACCGGGGCCGCGTCGAGGCCGGTGAGCAGGACGATCAGCGAGCGGTGCGGCGCCATCTTGAGGGCGGTGGAGACCAGCGAGCGCATGTCGGTCTCGTGCAGCGCGGGTTCCAGGCCGGCCATCGCGTTGGTGAAGGCGGGCAGCACCTCGTGGGCCGAGCTGCCGGCCACGGCGACGCGCTTGTGGGCGTCGTGGGCGAGCAGGTCGACGCGGTCCCCGGCGCGGGTGGCGAGGGCGGTCAGCAGCAGGGCCGCGTCGAGGGCGGCGTCCAGGCGGGGGGCGTCGCCGACGCGGCCGGCCGAGGTGCGGCCGGTGTCGAGGACGACGAGGATGTGCCGGTCGCGTTCGGGGCGCCAGGTGCGGACGGCGACGGTGTTGCGGCGGGCGCTGGCGCGCCAGTCGATGGAGCGGACGTCGTCGCCGGGCAGGTACTCGCGCAGGGCGTCGAACTCGGTGCCCTGGCCGCGGGTCAACACCGAGGTGCGGCCGTCGAGTTCGCGCAGGCGGGCGAGCCGGGAGGGCAGGTGCTTGCGGCTGGCGAACGGGGGGAGCGCCCGGACCGTCCAGGGGACCAGGTGCGAGCCCTGCCGGGCGGCCAGGCCGAGCGGGCCGAGCGAGCGGACCGTCACCCGGTGGGCGTGGTGGTCGCCGCGGCGGGTCGGGGTGAGCACGGTGACGGTCCGGCGCCGTTCGCCGCCCGGGATGGTCAGGGTGTGCCGGGAGGCGGCCTCGGCGGTGCCGGGGCGCCAGGCGGACGGGGCCCAGGCGTCCCGGACCAGGGCCCGGAGGAGGTGTCCGGACGGGTTGGTGACGGTCAGCTCGACCGAGGCGGGCTCGCCCAGCCGGACGGTGGTGTCGCCGCCCCGCTCGAACCGCAGGCCGCGGACGGGGGCGGCGAGCACCAGGTCGGCCACGACGGCGAGCAGGACCGCGCCGGTGACCAGCCAGATCCCGGCCGCAGACGGCAGCAGCAGGCCCACGACGAGCGCGCCGAGCGCGGCGAGCAGGGCGGTTCGCCCGGTGAGGGCCATGCGGTGCGCTCCTTCGGAGACCCGTCGTCCGCAGACCCGCGACGCCAACGGGCGACGGACAGCGGGCGACGGGAAGCGGGCGGCGGATCGGCTGGATCGGGCGGATCGGGTGGATCAGCGGGGTGCGGGCGTCTGGGCGAGGACGGCCTGGATGACGGAGTCGGCGGTGACGCCCTCCATCTCGGCCTCGGCGCGCAGCGCGACCCGGTGCCGCAGGGTGGGCAGGGCGAGCGCCTTGACGTCGTCCGGGGTGACGTAGTCGCGGCCCGCCAGCCAGGCCCAGGCCCGCGAGGCGGCGAGCAGGGCGGTGGCGCCGCGCGGGGAGACGCCGATGGACAGCGACGGGGACTGCCGGGTGGCCCGGCAGAGGTCGACGATGTAGGCGAGGACGTCGGGGGAGACGGTCAGCTTGGCGATCTGCGCGCGGGCGGCGGCGAGGTGCTCGGGCCCGGCGACCGGGCGGACGCCGGCCGCGGCGAGGTCGCGGGGGTCGAAGCCGGCGGCGTGTCGGGAGAGGACCTGGAACTCCTGGTCGCGGTCGGGCAGCGGCAGGACCAGCTTGAGCAGGAAGCGGTCCAGCTGGGCCTCGGGCAGCGGGTAGGTGCCCTCGTACTCGACCGGGTTCTGGGTCGCGGCGACCATGAACGGCACCGGCAGCGCGCGCGGCTCGCCGTCCACCGTGACCTGGCGCTCCTCCATGGCCTCCAGCAGGGCGGCCTGGGTCTTCGGAGGGGTGCGGTTGATCTCGTCGGCGAGCAGCAGGTTGGTGAAGACCGGGCCGGGCTGGAAGGAGAACTCGGCGGTGCGGGCGTCGTAGACGAGCGAGCCGGTGACGTCGCCGGGCATCAGGTCGGGGGTGAACTGGATGCGCTTGGTCTCCAGGCTGAGCGCGGTGGAGAGGGTGCGGATCAGCAGGGTCTTGGCGACGCCGGGGACGCCCTCCAGCAGCACGTGGCCGCCGCACAGGAGCGCGACCACCAGCCCGGTGACGGCGGCGTCCTGGCCGACCACGGCCTTGCCGATCTCGGCGCGCAGGGCGGTCAGCGCCGCCCGCGGGTCGGTGCTGCCGGGGGTGGCGGTCGCCGTGCCGGGAACGGCGCGGAGCTGGGCGGTTGCCTGGTCGGTCACGGGTTCCGGACCTGCCTTTCGAGGGTGTCGAGGTCGTCGGCGAGCCGCAGCAGCGCGGCGTCGTCGGTCGGGGGCGGGCCGTACAGCAGGGCCCGGACGTCCCCGGCGGGCCGGTCGGGGAGCCGGTCGGCCACGGCCACGCAGAACGCTTCGGGGTCGGGCACGCCGGCCTGGAGCGGGACGCCCAGGGCCGGGGCGAGACGGTGGGAGGCGGCGCGGCGCAGGGCCTCGGCGGCGCGGCCGCGGGCCTTGGCCCGCCGGTAGAGGCGGGCGCGGCCCTCGGTGGTCTCGGACGCGCGGACCACCACGGGCAGGTCCTCGCTGACCACCGGGCCGAGCCGGCGGCCGCGCCAGAGGGCGGCGAGTACGGCGGCGACGACGAGCTGGTAGTAGGCCCAGTGCCAGCGGCTCGGGATGAAGGCGTCGAAGCTCTTGGGGCGGGTGTCCTCGGCGAGTGGGGCGGAGTAGTCCGGCAGGTGCCAGGTGAGGCGGGGCTGCGAGCCGAGCAGGCCGAGCGCGAGGGAGGCGTCGCCGTCCTTGGCGAGCTGCTCGTTCTGCAGGAAGGCGCCGCTGCCGAGCACGATGACCTCGCCGCCGTCGACCGGGGTGGAGACCAGCGGGTAGCCGTGGCCGCGCGGGTAGCAGCCCTCGCCGCGGCTGCCGCTGGTGTAGAGCATGCCGCCCAGGTGGGCGCTGCCGGCCCGGGCGGCCTCGATGAGCGAGCAGTCCGCGGGGGCGCTGCGGACGGTGGCGTACGGCAGACCGCCGTCCTCCTCGGACAGCCGGATGCCGGGGGCGAGCGCCGAGAGGGCGGCCGGGCCCGGGGTGATCAGGACGAGCCGCCGGTGCCGGGCGGCCGCGATGGCGCGCAGCTGGGCGGGGTCGAGCAGATCGGGTTCGGGCAGCACGAGGGTGTCGGGGCCGGCCGGGCCGGCGGTCGGGTCGGTGGTGAACTCGGCCTTGAGGCCCTGGTGTTCGAGCAGCGCGACGACGGCGTGGGCGCCGTTGCGGTCGTACGAGCGGGGGTCGAGCGGCGGGTAGCGGTGGTCCTGGCCGAGGGAGGTCACGGCGACGGCGCCGATCAGCAGGGCGGTGAGGAAGGCCAGGTACCAGCGGGCCCGGCGCCACAGGCCGCGCGGGGTGGGGGCGAGGCTGGTCAGGGCGGCGCCGGAGGGCGCCTCGGCCACGGGCGGCGGCGCGGGGACGGTGGCGGTCATGCCGTTCCTCCCGAGGCCGGGGGCGAAGCCGAGGCCGGAGTAGAGGCCGGAGCCGGAGTCGGAGCCGAGACCGGGGCAGCCGCCGCCGGGTTCGGCGCGAGGACCGGGCGGGAGCGTTCCAGCGTCCGGTCGAGCTCGTGCAGCAGCCGGTACGCGGCCTGGTCGGCGGCGCGTTCGCCGTACGCGATGTCGTCGAAGGTCCGGGCGGCCGCGGACAGCGCGGCGGCGTGCTCGGGCAGCGCCCGGCCGGCCTCGGCGGCGGCCTCGTCGGCGGTGCGGCCGGGGCGGGAGTCGAGCAGGGTGCGCTCCTCCAGGCCCCGTACCAGGGCGCGCATCTGCTCGCGGACGGCCTCGGCCCAGCGCCCGGCGGCGGCGTGCTCGGCGGCGTCCGCCCGGTACTGCGCGGCGCTGCGCGGACCCTCGACGCCGTACACGTCGCCGATGGTGCGGGCGGCGCGTCGGGGCGCGCCGAGGCGCCACCAGAGGGCGGCGGCGATCAGCACGGCGACGATCAGGAAGAGCACCAGGCCGGTGGTGCCGTCGGTGCCGCCGCCGGAGATGCTGTCGAGCGCGCCCGATATGCGGTCCCAGAACCAGTCCGTGGCGCGTTGCAGGATCGACGGGTCGTGCTTGTGGTACTCGGCGTTGAGCAGCTCGTCCCGGGCGGCGTCGCGCGCGGGATCGCGCGGGACGGTGACCGGGGCGCCGCTCGCGGCGAGAAGCCTGTCCCCCCAGCTAGGCATGCGGCTCAGCGCCTCGCCGGCGTCTGGTCGGCCTGCTCGCCCCAGCCGGTGCCGCCGTACTCGGGCAGTCCGGCGGCGCGGGCGAGCTCGATGTCCAGGGCCTCGCGGCGGATCCGCTGGTCGACGTAGACCAGCACGCCGACGGCGGCCATGAAGGGAGTGGTGAGGGTGCCGGCGATGATCCCGGCGACGGCCATGACGGCCACCATCCAGGCGCCCTGCTGGGTCGTGTCGCCCAGACCCTGGCTGTCGAGGCTCTCGAAGCCCAGCAGTACGTCGATGAAGCGGAACGGGACGGCGATGACCACCGCGACGACCAGCGACAGCAGCTTGCTCACCAGGGTGATGCCGAAGACCCGCCACCAGGAACCGCGGACCAGGCGCCGCGAGCGCGACAGCGCGGTGACCACGCCCTGCTTCTCCAGCATCAGCGCGGGGGCGGCCAGGCCGAAGCGGACCCACAGCCAGGCGGCCACCGGCAGGGCCAGCAGGCCGACGAGGAACAGCAGTCCGGTGGTCGCGGGCTCGTTGGCGCCGCCGGCGCTGTAACCGATCAGCGGGGCGAAGCCGAGCAGGGCCACACCGGGGCCCATCAGGACGGTGAGCACGGTGAGTCCGAGCAGCTGCAGCATCCGCGGCCGGGCGTCGCGCCAGGCCTCCCCGGCGGTCGCGGAGCGGCCGAGGACGGCGCGGCTCACGACGATGGTGAGCAGCGCGGCGGCGAGCACGTCGAGCAGCAGTTGCAGCGGCAGGGCGGCCAGCAGTCGCAGGGTCTGGGTGGCGGCGCCGGTCTTGCCCTTGACGAGGAGGTCCACCAGGACGGCCCCGCCCTGGGCGACCACGGCGATGCCGAGCGAGAGGGCGAGGACCGTCCGCCACTGTCGGCGGACAGTACTGACGGCGCCGTCGAGCAACTCGCCGACTCCGAGCGGGCGCAGCGGGATGACGCCCGGCTTGGGGCTCTGCGGCGCGCCCCAGCCGTACGGGCGGTGGCCGCCGGGGGGCTGCTGCCCCCGCTGCGGCCGGCCGTACTGGTCGTACTGAGCCTGCTGGCCCTGCTGGGCCTGGTCGGTCCAGCCGGGGGTGGCCTGCGGTGGTGCCGACGGTCCGGGCACGGCGGCGGACGCGTCGACCGGGGGCCGGACGCCGTCGCGGGGTGGCTCGGACGAGCCGGGCGAGGCCCAGCCCGGAGTGTCGGTCATCACTGCTCCTCGAAGGGGCGTCGTGGGCGCGGCTCCGGACGGATCTTCCGCCCGCGCGCAGCGCCAATCGTGCCATGGGGCCGGAGCAGGCCCCATGGGGATCCGGTTGCTGATCGGCAACGGGGGGCCGCGGCGGGTCGGGCGGCGGGCCGCGGACGGTTCGGAGGTGCTCGGACGGGGGTCATTCGCCCGGTATGGCCGGAATTAGCCGGTCGGTGGAGTTGGCCGTTCTGGCGCATTGGCACTGCTGTGCGGCAGGTCACAATCCGGTAATGAGAGGATGGACGCATGAAGGGACGCGTCCTCGTCGTTGATGACGACTCCGCACTGGCCGAGATGCTCGGCATCGTGCTGCGTGGTGAGGGTTTTGAGCCGTTTTTCGTCGCGGATGGAGACAAGGCACTAGCCGCGTTCCGGGAGACCAAGCCCGACCTGGTCCTGCTCGACCTGATGCTGCCCGGCCGGGACGGCATCGACGTGTGTCGACAGATCCGGGCCGAGTCCGGCATCCCGATCGTCATGCTGACCGCGAAGACCGACACGGTCGACGTCGTGGTGGGCCTGGAGTCGGGTGCCGACGACTACGTCACCAAGCCGTTCAAGCCCAAGGAACTGGTGGCCCGGGTGCGGGCCCGACTGCGCCGTGCCGAGGAGCCGACGCCCGAGCAGCTGACCATCGGCGACCTGGTGATCGACGTGGCCGGCCACTCGGTGAAGCGGGACGGCCGGGGCATCCCGCTGACCCCGCTGGAGTTCGACCTGCTGGTCGCGCTGGCCCGCAAGCCCTGGCAGGTGTTCACCCGCGAGGTGCTGCTGGAGCAGGTCTGGGGCTACCGCCACGCGGCGGACACCCGCCTGGTCAACGTCCATGTGCAGCGCCTCCGGTCCAAGATCGAGAAGGACCCGGAGCGCCCCGAGATCGTGGTGACCGTCCGCGGCGTCGGCTACAAGGCCGGACCCAGCTGACGTGACGGACCGGGCTGACGAGACCCCGTCGGGTACCGCGACCGACGGGGCCGGGGCCGTGCGCGGGGACGTGCTGAGTTCGACCACCCGCCGCCGGCGCGGCCCGGCCGGCATGGTCGGACTGGCGAAGCGTCAGCTGCGCCGTCCCGCCCGCCGGGCGGCCGCGCTGTACCACCGGTCGATCCAGCTGCGCGTGGTCGCCGTGTCACTGCTGGCATCCATCGCGGTGGTCCTGGTGCTGGGCGTGGTCGTCGTGGCGCAGGTGCGCACCGGCCTGCTCGACACCAAGATGGACGCCGCCCGGGCGCAGGCCAGGATCGGCTTCCAGGTCGAGCAGAAGAAGATCGACGAGGCCAGGGACCAGAAACTGCGGGGCACCGCGGACCCGACCGTCGACGAGACCGGCACCTGGCTGCTGCGCCAGGTCAACGACCTGGCCGGGAGCGGGCAGACCGTCTACTCGGTGATCGCGATGGCCCCCGGCACCGGCGCCGTCGTCCCGGACACCGGCGGCTTCGCGCCGCGCTACTCGGGCGACATCCAGCCCAGCAGCATCCCGGACACCCTGCGGGCCAAGCTCGACTCCGAGCCCGGCCAGATGTTCGACCAGCCGACCCGGATCCACCGCTCGCCCGAGAGCGGCGGGAAGTCCGAGCCCGGGCTGGCCCTCGGCATGCAGTTCAGCGGCCCGGCCGGGTACAGCTACCAGATGTTCTACGTGTTCTCCTTCGGCCAGGAGACCGACACCCTCAACCTGGTCACCGGCACCCTGGCGACCGCCGGCGTGTTCGTGGTGATCCTGATGGGCGGCATCGCCTGGGTCGTGGTGCGCCAGGTGGTCACCCCCGTCCGGATGGCCGCCGGGATCTCCGAGCGGCTCGCCGACGGACGCCTGGAAGAGCGGATGAAGGTGACCGGGACGGACGACATCGCCCGCCTCGGGGAATCCTTCAACCGGATGGCCAACGCCCTGCAGGCGCAGATCCGCCAGTTGGAGGAGCTGTCCCGGGTGCAGCGGCGCTTCGTCTCGGACGTCTCGCACGAGCTGCGCACCCCGCTGACCACGGTCCGGATGGCCGCCGACCTCATCTACGACAGCCGCGAGGACCTGGACCCGATGGCGGCCCGCTCGGCGGAGCTGCTGCAGGGCCAGCTGGACCGCTTCGAGTCGCTGCTCGCGGACCTGCTGGAGATCAGCCGCTTCGACGCCGGAGCCGCGATCCTGGACGCCGAGCCGGTCGACCTGCGGGAGATCGTCGGCCGCGTGGTGGAGGCCGCCGATCCGCTGGCGCAGGCCAAGGGCAGCACCATCGTGATCCGCGGCGACGGCGAGCCGGTGCTCGCCGAGGTGGACTCCCGCCGGATCGAGCGCATCCTGCGCAACCTGGTGGTCAACGCGCTGGAGCACGGCGAGGGCCGCGACGTGGTGGTCCGGCTGGGCTCGGCGGACGGCGCGGTCGCGGTCGGCGTGCGCGACTACGGCATCGGCCTCAAGCCCGGCGAGGCGTCCCGGGTGTTCCACCGCTTCTGGCGGGCCGACCCGTCCCGGGTGCGGACCACCGGCGGCACCGGCCTCGGCCTGTCCATCGCCGTCGAGGACGCCCACCTGCACGGCGGCTGGCTCCAGGCCTGGGGCGAGCCCGGCGGGGGCTCGCACTTCCGGCTCACCCTGCCGCGCACCCGCGGCGGCGACATCTCCCGGGCGCCGTTCCGGTTGGAACCGGAGGACTCCCGCAACAACCGGGGCCTGGGCACGTACGGCACGCCGTACCGGCGGGCGATCAGCCCGGTCGGCTCGACGGCGCTGACCGCCACCGAGGAGCCCGCGGAGGCGCCGGACGGCGTCGGCGTCGGCGCCGGTCTCGGCAGCGGGCTCGGCGGGGTGCTGAACATCGGCCCCGGCCTCGGCCGGAGTCGAATGCCCGAGGGCCCGCGTTCGGACCCCTCGGACGTGCGGACGGCGGGAGCCGGTTACGGGGCGACCGGCGCCCAGGTCATGGTGGACCCGACGCCCGGACGGCCGTCGGTGGCACAGCGGACGGCGGAGCCGGACGTGACGGGTGGGACGGACGTGGAGGGGTCGCAGCGTGCGAGGGACGAGCAAGAGGACTGAGCCGCGGCTCCTCGCGGTGACCGGCGCGCTGCTCGCCCTGATGGCGAGCGGCTGCGCGGCCATGCCGGACTCCGGCGGCATCACCAGGGTGGAGCTGGGCCAGGGCTCGGCGGACAAGAACCTGCAGGCCAGGGTCTACCCGGTGGCACCCGGCAAGGGCGCCAAGCCGCACGAGCTGCTGACCGGGTTCCTGGACGCGGTGACCGCCGACGAGGGGTACGAGACCGCGCGCAAGTACCTCACCGAGAGCGCCGCCGCGGCCTGGAAGCCGGACGCCGGGATCCGGGTGCTCTCGTCCACGACCATCCCCAGCGGTCAGGACGTCACCGACGCCGACACCCTGGCCCCGGTGACCGTGACGGTGAGCGGACAGTTGGTCGCCGGCGTCGACGAGAAGCACTCCTACCTGCCGGTGGCCGGGCAGAACAACAACGTCTCCTCCGACTTCACCTTCGTCCGGGAGAAGGACGGCGAGTGGCGGATCGACAAGCTGCCGCCCGGCGTGATCATGAACGAGACCAACTTCCGGAACAGCTTCCGGCAGGTCGAGCGGTTCTTCTACACCGCGCCGGACCCGTCCGCGGTGGCCTCCGGCAACGTCGGCCAGGAGGTGCTGGTCGCCGACCCGATCTACCTGCGGCGCCGAATAGACCCGCTGACCTCGGCCGCCCAAGCGGTGGCCGACGGGCCCTCGACCTGGCTCTCGCCGGTGGTCCGGACGGCCTTCCCGAGCGGCGCCAAGGTCGACCGGGTGACCATCGACGACAGCCGGGTCGCCCACGTGCAGCTCGGCGCGGCGGACCTCGGCGAGCCGATGGCCTGCCGACGGATGGCGACCCAGCTCTTCTACACCCTCGCCGACCAGGGCAAGGGCCAGGTCGAGCGGCTGGAACTGAAGGGGCAGCGCGGCTCCTGCACCGCCAGCCGCACCGACGTGCCGGCCACCGGCCCCGGTGCTCTGGCCGGGCCGACGCCCGCGACCCAGTACTACCAGCGTGCCGACGGCGCCCTGGTGTCGACCGACGAGGGGCGCCCCGGCGACCCGGTCCACGGCGTCCTCGGCCGACCGCAGTCGAACACCAAGCCGCCGCTCGGCGCCATCGCGGTCAGCCGGGGCGGTGTCCAGGCCGCCGCGATCAGCGAGGACGGCCACCAGGTCTACTCGGTGCCGCTGGCGGACGCCGCGGTGACCCTGGGCGATCCGGTGCTCAGCTCGCCGGCGAAGTCCGGCGACAAGGAGGACGGCTTCGCCTCGCCCAGCTGGGACGGCCGCGGCGACCTCTGGGTGGTGGACCGCAACCAGCAGGGGCAGCGGGTGGTGATGGTGCGCGGCAACAAGCCGTACACCGTGCCGGTCGAGGGCCTGACCGGGCAGACCGTGCAGTCGCTGAAGATCTCCTCGGACGGTGTCCGGGTCGCCCTGGTGGTCAAGACCCCGGGTCTGGCCATCCGCTCGCTGATGTTCGGCCTGGTGGTGCACGGCGGCACCCCGCAGGCGCCGACGGTGAAGATCACCGGGCTGCGCCGGGCGGCCCCCACGCTCACCGACGTCGCCTCGGTGTCCTGGGCGGAGACCGACCAGCTGCTGGTGCTGGGCAAGGAGGCCGACCGGACCCAGCAGCTCTACTTCATCAGCACCGACGGGTCGCAGAGCACGGACACCCAGCTGCAGAGTGCCGAGAGCATGATGACCGTCGCGGCCTCCGAGTCCCGGGGGGACAGCCTGACCCAGGCGCCGCCGGTGCTCGCGATGGCCGAGGTCAAGCAGGCGGACGGCAAGCCGAGCGAGGTCAAGGCCTACCGCCTGGTCAACAACCAGTGGCGGGAGGCCCCGCTGATCGACAAGCCGCGGTCCTTCTTCTACGCGGGCTGACGCCGCGTCCGAGTGGGTTGACGCCGCGTCCGGGCGGACTGACGGGGCGGCAGCGGAGTCGGCGGAGTCGGCTGCGCCCGTGGTCAGCCCGTCGGGTGCACCGAGGCGGCCGCGACCGTGGCCGCGACCGTGGCGGCGGCCCGGGCCGGCAGGCCGGCGTCGGCCAGCGCCCGGGCGGCCTCGGCGAGGCTGGCCCCGGTGGTCACCAGGTCGTCCACCAGGACGGGGTGACGGCCCGCCAGGCCCGCCAGGCTCCCCAGGCCCGTTCGGGCGCGGGGCAGCACGGTGAGCGCGCCGTGCAGGTTGCGGCGCCGCTCCACCGCGTTCAGCCCGGTCTGGTCGGCGACCGGACGGGCGTGCCGCAGCAGCGGCGCGGCCCGGGCGTCCAGGCCGGCCCGGCGCAGCGAGCGGGCGGCGGCCCCGGCCAGCCGCAGCGTCGGGTCGTGGCCGCGGGCGCGGACGGCCGCACGGGTCGAGGGCATCGGCACCAGCAGCAGCGGCGCGCCACCGGCCCGCGCCCCCAGGGCGGAGCGCACCGCCCGGCCGAGGGCCTCGCCGAGCGGGCCGACCAGTCGCAGTGCGCCGCGTTCCTTGTGCGCGAGCAGCAACTGCCGGACCGGGTCGGTGTACGGGGCGGCGGCGTGCGCCCAGGGCAGCAGGGTGGGGCCGGGCAGCGCGGTGGCCAGGACGTGTCGGCAGGCCGGGCAGAGCTGCGTGCGCTCGGTGCCGCAGCCGGCGCAGTTCGCGGGGAGCAGGACGTCCAGCAGCCCGGCCAGTGCGTGGCCGAACGGTCCGCGGGCGGACGGCGGACGGGTGGGGGAGGGACGCGGCGGCACGGCTGCTCCTGACGGCGACAGGCAGGCGACAGGCACGGGGAGTGAGCAAAGGATCCGCCGTATGGGGGGTGTTGTCCAGGTATTTACCCTTACTTCACTCGTGGGGGGGTAGACAGGGTGCAGCAGCTTGACAGCCCGCTCGCAGTATCGGGTCATACCCGCCTTCCCGCCCGGGGAGGCGAAAACCCCGCGTGAGGTGTTCGATAAGGCTCCAGGGGGTTTCAACCGTCCCTGGTGGGGAGGAAGTGAGGTGAGGGCCAGTCGTTTCCCGCCGGTGGCGGGGCGCGGGGGGCCGGCAGTGGACGGGCTGGTCCAGCTGGGTCTCAGCCCGATCCGGTAGCACCCGGATCGGCGTCAGCACGAGGGATCGGAGTTCTGCGTGGACATCGTCGTCAAGGGCCGCAAGACCGAGGTGCCCAAGAGGTTCCGCGAGCACGTGGCCGAGAAGCTGGAGAAGGTCCAGAAGTTCGACGCCAAGGCGATCAGCCTCGACGTCGAGGTGTCCAAGGAGCACAACCCGCGGCAGGCCGACCGCTCCGATCGGGTGGAGATCACCCTCCGCAGCCGCGGCCCCGTCATCCGGGCCGAGGCCGCCGCCGGCGACCCGTACGCGGCGCTCGACCTGGCTTCGGCGAAGCTCGACGCGCAGCTGCGCAAGTCCGCAGACCGGCGCCGGGTGCACAAGGGCGGCGCGAACGGCCGCACCCCCATCAGCGTCGCCGAGGCGACCGCGGCCCTGGCCGCGCTGCCGGAGCCGGCGCAGGTGGCCGGGACGAACGGCGCCGTCCGCAAGACCATGATGGG
Organism: Kitasatospora sp. NPDC034023; assembly: GCF_055575795.1. Classification (NCBI taxonomy): domain Bacteria; kingdom Bacillati; phylum Actinomycetota; class Actinomycetes; order Kitasatosporales; family Streptomycetaceae; genus Kitasatospora; species Kitasatospora sp. NPDC034023. Next base: position 27,479 of record NZ_JBVIRY010000056.1, on the reverse strand, counting down.
ATCCCTGGAAGTGGAGGGCGAAGGCCCGCTGGTGGTCCGGGAGAAGACGCACCCGGCCGCCCCGATGGCGCTCGACCAGGCGCTCTACGAGATGGAGCTGGTCGGCCACGACTTCTACCTCTTCGTGGAGAAGGACAGCGGCCTGCCCAGCGTCGTCTACCGCCGGCACGGCTACAACTACGGTGTCATCCACCTGCAGACGGACCTGCAGGCCGGGCCGGGCAGTGGCGCGGGCGGCGCGATCGGCGGGACCGACGACGAGGACTGACCGTCCGAGCAGTGATGGAGGGGTGACCCCGGTGGCCGCGGCCGCCGGGGTCACCGGTGTTTCGGGGCCGGGTGGTTCGAACCCGGTCGGGTCCCGGGCGGAGGGGTCACCCGATGCGAACTCGTCGGCGCCGGAGGGTGACCATGGCGGCTGCCGGGCGTGGAATGATTGGCGCAGGACGACTTGCGAAGGGGGAGGAGCGGATGGGGGATCACTTCGGGCTGGGGCCCGCGGCTGGGCCCGGGCTGCCGTCGGGGCCGGGGGAGGAGCCTGCGTACGCGCCGCACCGGGGTGAGCCGATCCGTGTGCTGGTGGTGGACGACCACGCGCTGTTCCGGCGGGGGCTGGAGATCGTCCTCGCGGAGGAGCCGGACATCAAGGTCGTCGGCGAGGCGGGGGACGGCGCCGAGGCCGTACTGAAGGCCGCCGACCTGCTGCCCGACATCATCCTGATGGACGTCCGGATGCCGCGCCGCAGCGGGATCGAGGCCTGTACGGCGATCAAGGACGTGGCACCCAGCACCAAGATCATCATGTTGACGATAAGCGACGAGGAAGCCGACCTCTACGAGGCGATCAAGGCGGGGGCCACCGGCTACCTGCTCAAGGAGATCTCCACCGACGAGGTCGCCACCGCGATCCGCGCGGTCGCCGACGGGCAGTCGCAGATCAGCCCGTCGATGGCATCCAAGCTGCTCACCGAGTTCAAGTCGATGATCCAGCGCCGCTCCGACGACCGGGACCTGGTGCCCGCACCCCGGCTCACCGACCGGGAGTTGGAGGTGCTCAAGCTGGTGGCGACCGGGATGAACAACCGGGAGATCGCCAAGGAGCTGTTCATCAGCGAGAACACCGTGAAGAACCACGTGCGCAACATCCTGGAGAAGCTCCAACTGCACTCCAGGATGGAGGCCGTGGTGTACGCGATGCGGGAGAAGATCCTCGAAATAGGGTGAGGGAACAGGGCGGGCCGGGCCGGACTCGCCCGTCCGGACTCGCCCGTCCCGGCCGCTTCCCCGGGTCGGACCGGGAGGGTCGGGCCTAGCCGTCCGCCAGCAGCTTCTCCAGGGGCGGGCGCAGCCGCTCGTCGTGCAGCGCTTCGACCCGTACGGTGTCGCAGCCGACCCAGGCGGCCGCCTCGCGCAGGGCCGTCGCCAGCGGCTCGAGGTGCCGGCCGTCACGTCCTCGATCGCCGTGCAGCGAGACCTGCCGGGCGACCAGGGTGCGGCCCTCGCGGGCCGGGTCGACCCGGCCGACCAGCCGGCCGCCGGCCAGCAGCGGCATCGCGAAGTAGCCGTGCACCCGCTTGTGCTTGGGGGTGTAGGCCTCCAGCCGGTGCGACATGCCGAAGATCCGTTCGGTGCGCGCGCGGTCCCAGACCAGCGAGTCGAACGGCGAGAGCAGCGTGGTGCGGTGGCGTCCGCGCGGGGTGGTGGCCAGGGCGGCCGGGTCGGCCCAGGCCGGGGCCGGGGCGCCGTCCGGGCCCCAGCCGGCCACCTCGACCGGGACGAGCCCGCAGTCGGCGAGCACCGGGTCCAACTCCTCGGCGCGCAGCCGGTGGTAGTCCAGCAGGTCGGCCCGGGTGGCCACGCCGAGCGCGGCGCCGGCCTGGGCGACCAGGGTGCGCACGCAGTCCTCGTCCGACCGCTCCTGCCCGAACAGCGCCTCCGGGATGGCCTGTTCGGCCAGCGCGTAGACGCGCTTCCAGCTCCGGCGCTCGGTGCAGACCACGTCGCCGAAGGCCAGTGCCCGCTCGACCGCGATCTTGGTGTCGGACCAGTCCCACCACTCGGCGGTCTTCTTGGCGCCGCCCAACTCCGTGGAGGTCAACGGGCCCTCGGCGCGCAGCTTGTCGAGCACCAGCCGGTAGGTCTCGGGGGTGACCTGGTGGCCCCAGAGGTGCCCGCGGTCGCGGTAGCGGCGCCGCCGGAAGGCGAACAGCGGCCACTCCTCGACCGGCAGGACACAGGCCGCGTGCGACCAGTACTCGAAGCTCGTGCCGCCGCCCCAGTACGCCGCCTCGACGGCCGGGCGGCCGACCGCACCGAGGCGGGCGTACGGCACCAGCTCGTGCGAGCGGGCGAGCACCGAGATGGTGTCCAGCTGGACGGCGCCCAGGTGCCGCAACACCCCGCGCACCCCGGCCCGGCGGTCGGGCGCGCCCAGCAGCCCCTGGGCTCGCAGGACGATCCGGCGGGCGTCGTCGGCGCTCAGGACGGTGACGGGGTTGCTGTGCGCGGCTGCGGCGGTCATGCCGGCGAGCGTAGTCCGGGGCACTGACACCGGTCCCGGGCGCGGACACCGGCCCCAGGCACGGACGCCGGCCGCGGCCCCGGTGCCCGGGGCCCGGGGCCGGAAGGGGTTCAGTCCAGGTCGGCGGCCAGCAGCGAGGCGACCCAGGCGTCGTGGAAGACGCCGCGCTGCTCGGCGTACGAGCGCAGCGTGCCCTCGAAGCGGTAGCCGACCCGCTCGGCGACCGCGCGGGAGCCGTCGTTGCCGACGTAGGCCTGCCATTCCAGGCGGCGCAGGCCGAGCTCGCGCAGGCCGAAGCGGGAGACCGCGCGGGCGGCCTCGACCGTGTAGCCGCGGCCGCGGAACTCCTTCGCGGCCCACCAGCCGATCTCGGCGCAGCCCGGGTCGTTCTGGCGCAGAACGAGCCCCTGGGAGCCGACCAGGGCGCCGGACTCGCGCTCGAACACGCACCAGATCCGGTTCGCGCCGGTGTGCCAGCCGCTGGGGGCGAGATCGCGTACGAAGAACTCCGCGTCCTCGCGCCGGTACGGCGAGGGGACCACTGTCCAGCGCTGGATCTCGGCGTCCTGGCAGGCGGCGAAGACGGCATCGATGTCCGATTCCCGCGGGGCGCGCAGCACGAGGCGCTCGGTGACGAGGGTGACCGGTTCGGTGCGGGGTTCTTCCATGAACGGATTATTTCTCCGAATAAGGAAGGCGGGCATCCGATTATGCGGCCAACTCCTCGACCCGCCGACCGTTTTGTCCCGGTGAACGGTGCTATCGGGCCATGTGCTCGCGCGGGTGACACGGGAATACCGTGCTGACGCACCTCCCGGGGCATTGGACTCCTCGCATACGATGGCCCGTGCGGTGGGGTGGACCCCCCGTGCAGTCGTCCAGTGCCAATACAGGCAAGGAGCCCGCTCAAGTGTCCGTCTTCGACAAGATCCTGCGCGCAGGCGAGGGCAAGATCCTTCGCAAGCTGCAGCGGATTGCTGCCCAGGTCAACTCCATCGAAGAGGACTTCGTCAACCTCACCGACGCCGAGCTGCGCGCACTGACCGACGAGTACAAGCAGCGGCTCGTGGACGGCGAGAGCCTGGACGACATCCTCCCCGAGGCGTTCGCCACCGTCCGTGAGGCGGCCAAGCGCGTGCTCGGCCAGCGGCACTACGACGTCCAGATCATGGGCGGCGCGGCCCTGCACCACGGGTACGTCGCCGAGATGCGCACCGGTGAGGGCAAGACCCTCGTCGGCACCCTGCCCGCGTACCTGAACGCGCTGACCGGCGAGGGCGTCCACCTGATCACCGTCAACGACTACCTCGCCGAGCGTGACTCGGAGTGGATGGGCCGGGTGCACCGCTTCCTCGGCCTCGAAGTCGGCGTGATCCTGGGCAACATGACGCCCGCGGAGCGCAAGCAGCAGTACGCGATGGACATCACGTACGGCACGAACAACGAGTTCGGCTTCGACTACCTGCGCGACAACATGGCCTGGTCGAAGGACGAACTCGTCCAGCGCGGCCACAACTTCGCGATCGTCGACGAGGTCGACTCGATCCTCATCGACGAGGCCCGCACCCCGCTGATCATCTCCGGCCCGGCCGACCAGGCGACCAAGTGGTACGCCGACTTCGCCAAGCTGGTGCAGCGCCTGAAGATCGACCGCGACTACGAGGTCGACGAGAAGAAGCGCACCGTCGGCATCCTGGAGGAGGGCGTCAGCCGGGTCGAGGACTACCTCGGCATCGACAACCTCTACGAGTCGGTGAACACCCCGCTGGTCGGCTTCCTGAACAACGCCATCAAGGCGAAGGAGCTCTACAAGGCGGACAAGGACTACGTCGTCATGAACGGCGAAGTCATGATCGTCGACGAGCACACCGGCCGCATCCTGGCCGGCCGTCGCTACAACGAGGGCATGCACCAGGCGATCGAGGCCAAGGAGGGGGTGGAGGTCCAGAACGAGAACCAGACGCTGGCCACCATCACCCTGCAGAACTTCTTCCGCCTGTACGACAAGCTCGCGGGCATGACCGGTACCGGCACCACCGAGGCCGCCGAGTTCCACCAGATCTACAAGCTCGGCGTGGTGCCGATCCCGACCAACAAGACGCCGCTGCGCATCGACCAGCCCGACCTGATCTACAAGTCGGAGCCGGCCAAGTTCGCCGCCGTGGTCGAGGACATCGCCGAGAAGCACGAGAAGGGCCAGCCGGTGCTGGTCGGCACCGTGTCGGTCGAGAAGTCCGAGTACCTGTCGCAGGAACTGCGCAAGCGCGGCATCCCGCACGAGGTGCTGAACGCCAAGCACCACGAGCGCGAGGCGCAGATCGTCGCGCAGGCCGGCCGCAAGGGCGCCGTCACCGTCGCCACCAACATGGCCGGTCGTGGCACCGACATCATGCTCGGCGGCAACTCCGACCACCTCGCGGCGGCCGAGCTGGCGCAGCGCGGGCTCACTCCGACCGAGACCCCGGAGGAGTACGAGGCCGCCTTCCCCGCCGCGCTGGAGAAGGCCAAGGCCTCCGTCAAGGCCGAGCAGGACGAGGTCAAGGAGGCCGGCGGCCTCTACGTCCTCGGCACCGAGCGGCACGAGTCCCGCCGGATCGACAACCAGCTGCGCGGCCGCTCCGGCCGTCAGGGCGACCCGGGCGAGTCCCGGTTCTACCTGTCGCTGGGCGACGACCTGATGCGCCTGTTCAAGGCCGGCATGGTCGAGCGCGTGCTCTCGATGGCCAACGTGCCCGAGGACGTGCCGATCGAGTCCAAGATGGTCACCCGCGCGATCGCCTCCGCGCAGACCCAGGTCGAGCAGCAGAACTTCGAGATCCGCAAGAACGTCCTCAAGTACGACGAGGTGCTCAACCGCCAGCGCGAGGTCATCTACGGCGAGCGCCGCCGCGTGCTGGAGGGCGAGGACCTGCAGGAGCAGGTCGGCCACTTCATGGACGACACCGTCGAGGCCTACGTCAAGGCGGCCACCGGCGAGGGCTTCGAGGACGACTGGGACCTGGAGAAGCTCTGGACCGCGCTCAAGCAGCTCTACCCGATGGCCCTGGACCTGGAGGACCTGGAGGAGGAGGCCGGCGGCTCGGCCGGCCTGACCCCCGAGTTCCTGGTCAAGGTCATCCAGGAGGACATCCAGGCGCAGTACGGCGCCCGCGAGGACCAGCTCGGCGAGGAGATCATGCGCGAGCTGGAGCGCCGGGTCGTGCTGTCGGTGCTGGACCGCCGCTGGCGCGAGCACCTCTACGAGATGGACTACCTCCAGGAGGGCATCGGCCTGCGGGCCATGGCGCAGCGTGACCCGCTGATCGAGTACCAGCGCGAGGGCTTCGACATGTTCACCGCGATGATGGAGGGCATCAAGGAGGAGTCCGTCGGCTACCTGTTCAACCTGGAGGTCCAGGTCGAGCAGCAGGTCGAGGAGGTCCCGGTCGAGGACGCCCAGGTGGTGCTCGACAAGCTGGAGAAGGACGCCGCCCGCCCGGAGATCAAGGCCAAGGGCCTGGAGGCCCCGAAGCCGCAGCGGCTGCACTACACGGCCCCCTCGGACGAGGTCGGCGGCGGTGTCATCGAGGGCGACTTCGAGGACCTCGCGCCGGAGGACGAGGGCGACGGGATGACCCGCGCCGAGCGCCGCAAGGCCGCCAAGTCGGCCAAGGGCCGCCGCCGCAAGGGCTGAGCCGCCCGTACGGCCCGCTCGGGCCGTGGACCGACACGCAGGACGCCGCGCAGGGCGCCGCTCCCGGACGGGGGCGGCGCCCTGCGCCGTTCCCCGGACCGCCGCGTGGCAGTGCACCGCCGTCATCGGGCCTCCACGGCGGTGCACTGCCACTGCCCGGCCGGGCCGCGCTGCTCCAGCCGGAAGGCGACCATGTGGTGCCGTCGGCCGAGGTCGACCCGGACACAGGCCTCGACCGCGTCGGGCGAGGGCGAGCGGTCGTGCACCGGGCCGAGCCGGGGCCGGTCGGCGGCCCCGCCGCGGCGCAGCGCGCCCGTCCGGACCAGCGAGGCGAGCTGCCCGTAGCCGTCCAGGCTGGTGTGCCGCATCAGCTGGCCGGAGGGCCGCACGCCGGTGAGCACCTCGACCAGCTGGTGGGCGAACCGGGAGGCCAGTGCGCGGGGGTCGTGGCCGGGGTCGCCGGCGCAGGCGGTGCGGGGGTGCCGGGGCCGGCGCCCGGCCGGGTCGCAGCCGCCGCCGACGGTGTGCGGGCGGCGGTGCGGGCGGGCGGACAGGTGGGCGTGGTGGTGGGTGTGGTGGGCGGTCACGGTGGCTCCTCGACGGGGTGGTGCGGGTACGGACGGGTCCAGGCTGGCGGCGCCACACGCGGGGCGGCAACGCCTTTTCCGGGCGCTCGGAGCCGGGTCTCGAGTTCACCTATCCGGGTGAAGAGGCCAGTGCGGCGAAGGGCCGGCGCAGCGGTCGTACGGCGCCCGGTTGACGTGCGGGGGCGGGCCGTAGGGTCCGAAAGGGGACGCTCCGGCTGGGCGGACCGGGTGGCCGGCGCCCGGCTGCCGCATTGCGCCGTACCGGCCCGGCGCGCACCATCGGAGCCTGACCGGGAACCGCGGGGAGCGGGCAGCCGCCCCCACGACGACGGGCGGCCGGTATGACGACACGGGTAGCAGCAGCGGTGCCGGCCCCGGCGGTCGCGGGCACCACCCCGCGCGCCGGGGGCCCACCCCGGCGCGGCCTGGTGCTGGGCGGCGGCGGGATGCTCGGCGCGGCCTGGACGGTCGGCGCGCTGTGCGCAGTCGAGGAGGCCACCGGGCGGCAGCCGGGCGACGCCGACATCCTGCTCGGCACCTCGGCGGGCGCGATCCTCGCCGCGATGCTGTCCGGAGGTGTCCGCCCCGAGCAGCTGCGCGACCACCAGCGCGGCCTGCCGATCACGGACGGCCCGCTGGCCGGGGTCGCCTTCGACTACGACACCGCGGTCGGCGGCGCGCTGCCGCCCCGCCCCCGGGTCGGCATCGGCTCGCCGGGCCTGCTGCGCGACGCCGTCCGGCACCCGCGCGACTACCCGCTGCTGACCATGGTCTCGGCGATGGCGCCGCACGGCCGCGGCTCGCTGGCGCCGGTCGGCGAGCTGGTGCGCGGGCTGCTCGGCCCCGGTGGCTGGCCGGCCCCGGACGCGGACACCCCGGACGCGGACGCCGGCGCCGGCGCGGGCGCGGGCGCGGGCGCGGGTACCCCGGAACGGGACTCGGGCACCCCGGACGCGGACGCCGACGCGGGTGCCGTGGTGGTGAGCTCGCCGCTGCGGGTGGCCGCCGTGGACTACCGCAGCGGCCGCCGGGTGGTCTTCGGTGATCCGGACGCCCCGGCGGTCGCGGTCGCCGACGCCGTGATGGCCTCCTGCGCGATCCCCGGCTGGTTCGCGCCGGTGCGCCTGGACGGTTCGGCGTACGTGGACGGCGGCTGCTGGTCGGCCACCAACGCCGATCTGATGCTCGGGCGCGGCCTGGACGAGGTGTACGTGGTGGCCCCGATGGCCCTGCGGCTGGACCCGCGCCCCGAGCGCCCCGAGCGGCTCGGGGGATCCGACGGGTCCGGGCCGGTCGGGCGCGGGCGCGACACCCTGGCCGCGCTGCGCGAGTGGCGTGCCCGGGACCGCCCGCGGGGTGTGCTGGCCCAGCTGGTCAGCCGCTACCGCCGTGCCGTGACCCGGCAACTGCTGCGCGAGGCCGCGCTGCTGCGGGCCGAGGGCGTCCGGGTGCGGCTGCTCGCGCCGACCCTGGCGGACCTCGCGGTGATGGGCCCGAACATGATGGACCCGGCCCGCCGCGGTGCGGTCCTGGAGAGCGCCCTGCTCAGCAGCCTGGAGGCGCTGCGGGCCGCGCGGTGATCGGCCGGACCCCGCACCGTCGGTGATCACGGGAGCCCGGCGGAGCTTATTCTTGGGGCGCTGGGGAATCCGTTCCGCTGGACGAAGCCCGCTGGACCGAACCGGAGAGTGCCACCGATGCGCGTGTACGTGCCCACCACCCTGACCGGCCTGGCGGCGGCGCACGAGGGCGGCGCCCTGGAGCAGTCCGCGGCGTACGCCGTGACGCCCGCGCTGCGCGAGTGGTACGTCAGTGACGACATCGAGGAGCTGGAGTACGCGGCGCTGAACCGGGCCGCCCAGTCCTCGCTGCGGCTGCTGGCCGCCGACCCGGAGGCCCCGCGCCGCCGGGTCGTGGTGGCGCTGGACGTGGCGGACGCGTCGGTGTGGCCGTTCCCCGGCGACGAGTACCAGGACCAGGCCTCGCTCGGCCGGGTGGTGCTGGCCGGACCGGTGCGGCTGGCCAAGGCGGCCGCGGTGCACGCGGACGTGCCCGACGACGAGGTGGTCACGGACGTCGCGGCGGCGGTGGCGGCGGTGGCCGCGGCCGATGCGGGCGACCAGGACGCCCAGTTCACCGTGGACGGCGCCGAGGACCACGACCTGCTCTGGTTCGCGACCCAGGAGATCCCCTCGCTGCTCGGGTGAGCTCCGTCCTACCGGTGTGTCGGTGCCCGGCGTTACCGTTGTCCCCCGTGCGCACTCACATCGTTTGGGACTGGAACGGCACCCTCTTCCATGACATGGAGGCGGTGCTCGGGGCGAGCAACGCCGCTTTCGCCACCATCGGCGTCGGGCCGATGAGCCTGCAGGAGTACCGCGAGCAGTACGAGATCCCGATCCCGCGCTTCTACCAGCGGCTGCTCGGCCGGGAGCCCTCCCCGGAGGAGTGGCTGAAGCTCGACGACGCCTTCCACGACCGCTACCGCGAGCTGAGCTCGTCCTGCGGGCTGACCGAGGGCGCCCGCGAGCTGGTGACCGGCTGGCAGGCGGCGGGGCACAGCCAGTCGCTGCTGTCGCTGTACGTGCACGACAAGCTGGTGCCGCTGGTCGACACCTTCGGCCTGACCGGGCACTTCCTGCGGGTGGACGGCCGCAGCGGCCCGGCCGGCGGGCAGAAGGCGGAGCACCTGGTCCGGCACCTGACCGCGCTCGGCGAGCAGGTGGACCCGGCCCGTACGGTCCTCATCGGCGACGCCGCGGACGACGCCCTGGCGGCGCTGAGCGTGGGCGCGCGGGCGGTGCTGTACACCGGTGGCTCGCACACCCGGGAGAAGCTGGAGCCGGTCGGCGTCCCGGTGGTGGACACCCTGGCCGAGGCGGTCGAGCTGGCGGGCCGGATCACCGGCTGAGCACGCCCGGGCGGGCCGCAGTGGCGGGTGCCACGTCCGCCGTCCGCGTGTCTGAGCGGGCGGATCGGGCCGTCGCTGGTCAGGCTGGACTGACAGCCGAGCAGTCAGCAGGACGGAGCCGCCATGCCCATCGACGCAGTCACCGAGGTGCCGACCCCGGTCAACGAGCCGGTGCACGCGTACGCGCCCGGCAGCCCGGAGCGGGACCGGCTGGTCCGGCGGCTGGACGAGCTGGCGGCCGAGCAGGTCCCGCTGCCGATGACCATCGGCGGCGAGCAGCGCTTCGGCGGCGGTGAGCGGATCGAGGTCGTCCAGCCGCACCACCACGCGGCCAAGCTGGGCGTGCTCGGCAACGCCACCCGGGAGGACGCCCGGGCGGCGGTGGACGCGGCGCTGGCGGCCGGGCGGCAGTGGCGCTCGCTCTCCTTCGACGACCGTGCGGCGGTCTTCCTGCGCGCCGCCGACCTGCTCTCCGGGCCCTGGCGGGAGACGCTCAACGCGGCCACCATGCTCGGCCAGTCCAAGACGGCGCAGCAGGCCGAGATCGACTCCGCCTGCGAGCTGATCGACTTCTGGCGGTTCAACGTCCACTTCGCCCGGCGGATCCTGGCCGACCAGCCGGTCTCCTCGCCCGGCGTGTGGAACCGCACCGACCACCGCCCGCTGGAAGGTTTCGTCTACGCGGTCACCCCGTTCAACTTCACCGCGATCGCCGGCAACCTGCCCACCGCGCCCGCGCTGATGGGCAACACCGTGGTCTGGAAGCCCGCGCCGACCCAGACCCTGGCCGCCCACCACCTGATGCGGCTGCTGGAGGCGGCCGGCCTGCCGCCCGGGGTGGTCAACCTGGTGACCGGCGACGGCCTGCAGGTCTCCCCGGTCGCGCTGGCCGACCCGGCGCTGGCCGGGCTGCACTTCACCGGCTCCACCGCCACCTTCCAGTCCCTGTGGCAGACCATCGGCGCCAACATCGGCGGCTACCGCACGTACCCGAGGATCGTCGGCGAGACCGGCGGCAAGGACTTCCTGCTGGCCCACCGCTCGGCCGACCCGGAGATCCTGCGGACAGCGCTGATCCGCGGCGCCTTCGAGTACCAGGGCCAGAAGTGCTCGGCGCTCTCCCGCGCCTACCTGCCGCGCAGCCTCTGGCAGAAGATCAAGGACGACTTCCTGGCCGAGGTGGACGCGCTCCCGGTGGGCGACGTGACCGACCTGTCCAACTTCATGGGCGCCCTGATCGACCGGCGCGCCTTCGAGAAGAACCGGGACGCCATCGAGCGGGCCAAGGCCGACCCGACGATCGAGCTGGCGGCCGGGGGCCAGTACGACGACGCGATCGGCTGGTTCGTCCGGCCCACCGTGCTGGTCTCCTCCGACCACCGTGGCGAGATCTTCCGCACCGAGTACTTCGGCCCGATCCTCGCCGTCCACGTCTACGAGGACTCCCGCTGGGACGACGTGCTCGGTCGGGTCGACCGCGGCGCCCCGTACGGCCTGACCGGCGCGGTGATCGCGCAGGATCGTTACGCCATCGCCCAGGCCGTCGAGGAGCTGCGCTTCACCGCCGGGAACTTCTACATCAACGACAAGCCCACCGGCGCCGTCGTCGGCCAGCAGCCCTTCGGCGGCGGCCGGGCCTCCGGCACGAACGACAAGGCCGGAGCCGCGCAGAACCTCCTGCGCTGGACCTCGGCGCGGTCGATCAAGGAGACCTTCGTCCCGCCGATCCACCACCGTTACCCGCACATGGGCTCAGAGTGAATATGAGCCTCCGGTTTGGACATGCTGTCCAGGACGGACCCGACATCCTGCAGGTTTGCGCCTACCTGTCCCTGTCCACCTTCGATTGATCCGGTTAGGCTGGCTGGCGTCGTCGGGTGGCTTCGCAGGACGAACGAACCGTCCTACCCGCTGCAAGGACGTTTCATGCGTGCCATGAGCCCCTTTCAGTCGGACGGTGCGGCAGGATTGCGAAAGACCCGTCGGTGTACATCCACACACCACCGAGTCACGCAACGGCGCGCGACAGGAGCCAAGAAGTCATGCAGACCAAGCTGGACGCAGCCAAGGCCGAACTGCTCAAGAAGGCAGCCGCAGCCGCTGAGAACAGCCAGGTGGGGGGAGCGGCGCCGGGGGAGGGTCTGAGCAACGGTGCTCTGACCGCGTACCTGCACCACTACTACCTGCACACCGCGCCCGAGGACCTGGTCGACCTCGACCCGGTCGACGTCTACGGCGCGGCCGCCTCCCACTACCGCCTGGGCCTCAAGCGCCCGCAGGGCACCGCCGAGGTGCGGGTCCACACCCCCTCGGTCGAGGAGAACGGCTGGTCCTGCGGCCACACCGTCGTCGAGGTCGTCACCGACGACATGCCCTTCCTGGTCGACTCCGTCACCAACGAGCTCTCCCGCCAGGACCGCGCGATCCACCTGGTGATCCACCCCCAGCTGCTCGTCCGCCGTGACATCACCGGCAAGCTGCTGGAGATCCTGGACGTCGACGCCTGCTCCCGCAGCCAGGCCGCCGGCACCGAGTGGCCCGCCGACGCGACCGTCGAGTCGTGGATGCACATCGAGATCGACCGCGAGACCGACCGCGACGACCTGCGCGCCATCGAGGGCAACCTGCGCCGCGTGCTCGGCGACGTCCGCGAGGTCGTCGAGGACTGGGGCAAGATGCGCGAGAGCGCGCTGCGCCTGGCCGACGAGCTGGCCGAGCAGCCCCCGGCCGGCCTGCCCGACCAGGAGGTCGGCGAGGCCTGGGAGCTGATGCGCTGGCTCGGCGACGACCACTTCACCTTCCTCGGCTACCGCGAGTACGACCTGGTCGAGCACGAGGGCGAGGAGGTCCTCAAGGCCGTCGCCGGGACCGGCCTCGGCATCCTGCGCTCCGACCCGCACAGCCACGACGACCGCCACCACGCGGTCAGCGAGGCCTTCGGCCGGCTCTCCGCACCGGTGCGCGCCAAGGCCCACGAGAAGAAGCTGCTCGTCCTGACCAAGGCCAACAGCCGCGCCACCGTGCACCGCCCGGCCTACCTGGACTACGTCGGCGTGAAGAAGTTCAACGCCGCCGGCGAGCCGATCGGCGAGCGCCGCTTCCTCGGCCTGTTCTCCTCCGCCGCCTACACCGAGTCGGTCACCCGCATCCCGGTCGTGCGCCGCAAGGTCCAGGCGGTGTTGGACGAGTCCGGCTTCTCCAGCGAGAGCCACGACGGCCGCGACCTGCTGCAGATCATGGAGACCTTCCCCCGGGACGAGATCTTCCAGACCCCGGCCTCCGAACTGCTCTCCATCGCCACCAGCGTGCTCTACCTGCAGGAACGCCGTAAGCTGCGGCTCTTCCTGCGCCAGGACGAGTACGGGCGCTACTTCTCCGCGTTCATCTACCTGCCGCGCGACCGCTACACCACGCGGATCCGGCTGCTGCTCACCGACATCCTCAAGGAAGAGCTGAACGGCGCCACCATCGACTACACGGTGTACGCCACCGAGTCGGTGCTGACCCGCCTGCACTTCGTGGTCCGGGTCGCCCCGGGCACCGAGCTGCCGCGGCTCACCGACACCGACATCGAGCGGATCGAGAACCGCCTCGCCGAGGCCGCCCGGTTCTGGATGGACGGCTTCCACGACCAGCTGCACCTCGAGCTGGGCGAGGAGAAGGCCGCCGAGCTCGGCCACAAGTACGCCAACGCCTTCCCCGACGGCTACCGCGCCGACTTCCCGCCGCGCACCGCCGTCGCCGACATCAAGCAGATCGAGGCGCTGCACGGCGAGGGCGGCTTCCGCCTGAACCTGTACCAGCCGGTCGGTGCCGGCGACGACGAGCGCCGCTTCAAGATCTACCGGGTCGGCGGCCCGATCTCGCTCACCGAGGTCCTGCCGGTGCTCCAGCGCCTGGGCGTCGAGGTGCTCGACGAGCACCCGTACGCGCTGCGCCGCTCCGACGGCACCACCGCGTGGGTCTACGACTTCGGCCTGAAGCTGCGCGAGGCCACCGAGCTCACCGACGAGGCCCGCGAGCGCTTCCAGGACACCTTCGCCGCCACCTGGACCGGCAAGGCCGAGAACGACGGCTTCAACGAGCTGGTGCTGACCGCCGGGCTGACCTGGCGCCAGGCGATGATGCTCCGCGCGTACGCCAAGTACCTGCGCCAGGCGAACTCCACGTTCTCCCAGGACTACATGGAGGACGCGCTCCGCAACAACACCCACACCACCCGCCTGCTGGTCAACCTGTTCGAGGCCCGGCTGAGCCCGAGCCACCGCTCGGGCGCCCTGGAGCTGACCGAGGGCATCCTGGAGGAGCTGTCCGGCGCCCTCGACGAGGTCGCCTCGCTGGACGAGGACCGCATCCTGCGCTCCTTCCTGAACCTCATCAAGGCCACCCTGCGGACCAACTTCTTCCAGCGCGCCGGCAACGGCGAGTGGCACTCCTACGTGTCGATGAAGTTCGACCCGAAGGCCGTCCCGGACCTGCCGGCCCCGCGCCCGGCGTTCGAGATCTGGGTCTACTCGCCGCAGGTCGAGGGCGTGCACCTGCGCTTCGGCAAGGTCGCCCGCGGCGGTCTGCGCTGGTCCGACCGGCGTGAGGACTTCCGCACCGAGATCCTCGGCCTGGTCAAGGCGCAGATGGTCAAGAACACCGTCATCGTGCCGGTCGGCGCCAAGGGCGGCTTCGTCGCCAAGCAGCTGCCCGACCCGTCGGTGGACCGCGACGCCTGGCTGGCCGAGGGCATCTCCTCGTACAAGACCTTCATCTCGGCGCTGCTCGACATCACCGACAACCTGGTCGGCGGCGAGGTCGTGCACCCGGCCGACGTGGTCCGCCACGACGAGGACGACACCTACCTGGTCGTCGCCGCCGACAAGGGCACCGCGACCTTCTCCGACATCGCCAACGGCGTCGCGGAGTCGTACGGCTTCTGGCTGGGCGACGCGTTCGCCTCCGGCGGCTCGGCCGGCTACGACCACAAGGGCATGGGCATCACCGCCCGCGGCGCCTGGGAGTCGGTCAAGCGCAACTTCCGCGAGCTGGGCCACGACACCCAGACCGAGGACTTCACCGTCGTCGGCATCGGCGACATGTCCGGCGACGTCTTCGGCAACGGCATGCTGCTCAGCGAGCACATCCGCCTCATCGCCGCCTTCGACCACCGCCACATCTTCCTCGACCCGAACCCGGACGCGGCCATCTCGTACGCCGAGCGCCGCCGCCTCTTCGACCTGCCGCGCAGCTCCTGGGACGACTACGACAAGTCGCTGATCTCGGCCGGCGGCGGGGTGCACCCCCGATCGGCGAAGTCGATCCAGCTGACCCCGCAGATCCGGACCGCCCTCGGCATCCAGGAGAGCCGCCTCACCCCCGCCGAGCTGATGAAGGCGATCCTGCAGGCGCCGGTCGACCTGTTCTGGAACGGCGGCATCGGCACCTACGTCAAGGCCTCCACCGAGACCAACGCCGAGGTCGGCGACAAGTCCAACGACTCCATCCGGGTCAACGGCGAGCAGGTCCGGGCCCGGGTCATCGGCGAGGGCGGCAACCTCGGCTGCACCCAGCTCGGCCGCATCGAGTACGCGGCCACCGGCGGCCCAGAGGGCATCGGCGGCTGGATCAACACCGACGCGATCGACAACTCGGCCGGTGTGGACACCTCGGACCACGAGGTCAACATCAAGATCCTGCTCAACCAGGTCGTCGCCGAGGGCGACATGACGGTCAAGCAGCGCAACGCCCTGCTGGCCGAGATGACCGACGAGGTCGGCCGCCTGGTGCTCCGCAACAACTACGCGCAGAACGTGGTGCTGGCCAACGCCGTCGCCCAGGCGCACAGCATGGTCAACGTCCACGCCCGGATGATCAACCGCTTCGAGGCGGCCGGCCGCCTCGACCGGGGCCTGGAGTTCCTGCCCACCGAGCGCCAGATCCGTGACCGCCAGCAGAACGGCCGCGGGCTCTCCCAGCCCGAGATGTCCGTGCTGCTCGCCTACACCAAGATCATCCTGGCCGACGAGCTGCTCGCCACCGACCTGCCCGACGACCCGTACTTCCGCACCGCGCTGCACGAGTACTTCCCCAGCGCCCTGCGGGCCCGGTTCGCCGACGCGATCGACAACCACGCGCTGCGCCGCGAGATCATCACCACGCTGATCGTCAACGACACGATCAACCGCGGTGGCTGCACCTTCGCCTTCCGCCTGAAGGAGGAGACCGGCGCGACCTACGAGGAGATCGCCCGGACGCACACCGCCGCGCGGGCCGTCTTCGACCTGGAGACGATCTGGGGCGAGATCGAGGGCCTGGACAACCAGGTCCCGGCCCGGGTGCAGACCAAGATGCGCCTGCACTCGCGCCGCCTGGTCGAGCGCGCCACCCGGTGGATGCTCAACAACCGCCGCCAGCCGCTCGACATCGCCGGCACCATCGAGTTCTTCCACGACCGGGTCGCCCAGGTCTGGGGCTCGCTGCCCAAGCCGTTGCGCGGCGAGGACCTGACCTGGTTCGAGAAGGTGTACAACGAGCTCGCCTCGGCCGGGGTGCCGGAGGAGCTGGCCACCCGGATCGCCGGCCTCTCCTCGGTCTTCCCGACCCTGGACATCACCGAGGTCGCGGACCGCTCCGGCAAGGACGTCGCCGACGTCGCCGAGCTCTACTACGACCTGGGCGACCGGCTGCAGATCTCGCACCTGCTCGACCGCATCATCGAGCTGCCCCGCACCGACCGCTGGTCGTCGATGGCCCGCGCCGCGATCCGCGAGGACCTCTTCGCGGCCCACGCGGCGCTGACCGCCGACATCCTGGTCTGCGGCCCCGAGGGCGCCACCCCGGAGGAGCGCTACACCGCCTGGGCGGAGCTCAACGGGACCCTGCTCAACCGCGCCAAGAGCACCCTCGACGACATAAGGGGTTCGGACAACTACGAACTGTCCAGCCTCTCGGTCGCGATGCGCGTCATCCGCACCCTGCTGCGCACCGGCTCGATGCGCTGACGGACAGCCGCACGGAAGGGGCCCGCGTCCACGGACGCGGGCCCCTTCCGCTGTGCGTACCCCGACTGTGCGTACTCCCGCTGCGCGCGCCCCGTTGTGCCCGTTCCGTGCGGAAACCGATTGGGGATCGTGAGCGGACCTTCGCTACGGTGATCCTCGAACGATCAAGTGGGGGGCATGCACATGGGGAAGAACCGAGCCTCGGTCCGCGCGATGGGCGTGGGCATCTCGGTGGCACTGCTGGTCGCCGGAGCGGCGGCCTGCTCGTCCGACGACAAGAAGGACACGGCCAAGGCCGGCACCGCGGCGACGGCCCAGCCGGGCGCGCCCTCGGCGGCGCCCACGACCAAGGGGCCGGAGGCCTTCGCGGCAGCCGGCTACCGCGGCCTGAAGCCGGGGATGGCCAAGGACGCGGGCCTGGCCACCGGCGCACTGGAGGCCGCGCCGGTCTCGCTGCTCGACGGCTGCACGGACTTCGTCTACAAGGGCGGCCCGGCGCCGGACCAGGCCCGGATGACCGCCGAGGCGGCCACCGAGGCCCGCTACAAGGACCTGAACACCAAGGCGGACGCGGCCACCGGCAAGACGCCCGCCCCGGCGGGCACCCTGCCGCCGAACGCCTCCGCGAAGGACGCGGCGGCCGCCGCCGCGGGCTCGGCCGCCGCGGCCAAGGACTCGGCCGCCACCGCCAAGCTGATGGCGGACGCGACGCAGGCCATCGTCGACCTGATGGTCGCCCGGGAGACCAAGGAGAAGGCGTACCTGGCCACCGGTCGGGTCTCCTTCGCCGCGGCCGGCCTGCGCGAGCTGGTCGCCCCGGCGGAGGCGAAGACGGCCGAGGGCATCGGCGCCGGCGCCACCCTGGAGGCCCTGCAGCAGGCCTACGGCGCCAAGGGCCTCCAGTTGGCCAAGAGCGGCAAGTACGTGTTCCCGGTGGAGGGTCAGCAGGGCTGGCAGTACGAGTTCACCATGGACGGCGACAAGGTCGCCGGGATGGCCGTGGTGAACCGCGACGTGAAGTGCGTCTGACCGGCTGACCGGCCGCGGAGGGCCCCGACGAACCGCCCGGTTCGTCGGGGCCCTCCGCCGTACTCCGGTGGGAACCCTGAGCCGCGTGCGGACAGGTGGGGGTGTGGAACTGTCACAGCGGGGCCGATTGAGGGACGGGGACCAGTGGGCGTTCGGGGAGTTGTTCGACGACGCGGCGGGTGATCTCTACCGGTACGCGGTGCGCGCGACCGGGGACTGGGCGGTCGCGGAGGACGTCGTCCAGCTGACGTTCCTGGAGGCCTGGCGGCTGCGGCGCACACTGCGCGAGGGCGGCGGAGCGGTACGGCCCTGGCTGTTCGGCATAGCCGCCAACGTGCTGCGCAACAGGGCCCGGGCGGCCCGGCGACACCGGGCGGCGATGGAGCGGCTGCCCGAACGCGAGGTGGTGCCGGACTTCGCCGACGAGCTGGTCGGGCGGCTCGACGACAGCGCGCAGCTCGCTGCCGCGCAGCGGGCGCTGGCCGGACTGCGGAAGGCCGAGCGCGAGGTGTTCGGGCTGTGCGTCTGGGCGGGCCTGGACTACGCGAGCGCCGCCGAGGCACTCGGGGTGCCGATCGGCACGGTGCGTTCGCGGCTCTCGCGCGCCCGCACGAAGCTGCGCGCGCTGGCCGAGGAGGAGCTCCGAAACGGGCGGGAACTCCGCCCGAAGGCCGGACAGGTACCGGGTGGCCGCGCCGACGCGGCCCGGTCGACACGGGAGACGAACCGATGAACGAGGACGAGCGTGCCGAGCTGGACCGGCTGCTGCCGACACCGGCACGGCCCGGGCTCTCCCCCGACCGCCACCGGCTGCTGAGGGGACATCTGATGAGCGAGATCCGGGAGACGAAGTCCGAACGGGCCCGACGGGGGCGGCTCGGCTGGGTGGCACTGCCCGCCCTGGCGGGCGGACTGGCGCTGGCCCTGGTGCCGGCCGGCGGGGGCGACGGTACGACGGGCGGGCCGGTGCAGGCGGGGCCGTCCGCCGTACGGTCCGCAGCGCCGTCGGCAGGGCCGCAGGATCCGGTCAGCGCGGCCCAGCTGCTGGACCGGATCGCCCAGGTCTCGGCGAGCCGGCCCGCCGCGACCGTACGGGACGACCAGTACGTCTACGTGAAGAGCCAGTGGACCGGCACCACCAGCGATCCGAAGACCGGCAAGCGGGTGCCGGCGCCGCTGCACCCCCGGGCCGTCTGGCTGTCGGTGAACGGCAGCACCGACGGGCTGATCGAGGACCGGGTCGCGTTCGGCCGCGAGGAGAACCCGCAGGGCCGGATCGGCCTCACGCCGGCGCCGGGACCGGCGAGCATCATCCGACCCACCTACCGCTACCTGACGACACTGCCGACCGACCCGCAGGAACTCCTGACGAAGGTCTACGCCGAGGGCAACGGCAAGGGCGTCGATCGGGACCAGGCCGCCTTCCGGGACATCGGAGAGCTGATCTCGGAGCAGCTGATCGCCCCCGAGACCAGCGCCGCCCTGTACCGCGCGGCCGCCCTGATCCCGGGCGTCACGATGCTGGACGACGAGGCCGACGCCCTGGGTCGGCACGGCGTCGCGGTGGCGCGGGACGACGGCCGGGCCCGCCTGGAGTGGATCTTCGACCGGAACACCTACGAGTTCCTCGGCTCCCGGGACACCCGGCTCACGGACAGCCCCCAGGAGGCGAAGGGCACCGTCCTCTACGACAGCGCCGTCCAGCAGCGCGCGGTCGTGGACAAGCCCGGCGACCTGCCGACGGGCTGATCCGTGTTCGGCCCCGCCCCGCCCTGCCGTGATCGGGGCGGGGTGGGGCGGAATGACGGGCCGAGGTGCCCTCGCCGCGGGTCAGCGCCGGGCGGCGGCGCGCTGGAGGGCGCTGGCGAGGAGGGCGAGGTCGGTGGGGCCGTTGCCGAGTTCGCGGACCGGGCGGCGGGCGGGCGGGGCGCCGAGCTGGAGCGGGTCTATCGCGACCACGGTCGGGCGCAGGGTGGCGGTGCGCGGGATGCGGCCGCTGATCCGGGCGGTCTGGAAGGCGGTGACGCCGCCGTCCGGCAGTCGCAGGTAGCCGCGGCCGGGGGTGTCCTCGGGGAGGGCGGCCGCGTCGCCGAGGTGGATCAGCAGGTCGGAGTCGGCGGGGTCGTCGGTGCGCAGGGCGATCCGCAGCAACGCGGCCTCGTCCACCTCGGTGCCGGCGCTCTCCTCCGGGCTGCCGGTGGCGACGGCGAGGTGGATGCCGAGCGGGCCGCCGCGGCGGGCGATGTCGGCGAGCGCCCGGGCGAGCGGCCGACCGGCCGGGGAGGTGGGGGAGAGCAGGGCGTCGTAGTCGTCCACGACGACGACCAGGCGGGCGGGGACGGGCGTCGCGGGGACGGGCGCGGCGGGGGCGGCGCCGGGCCGGGGGCCCTCCGCGCTGCGCGGCGCGATGATCCGGGGCGTCGAGGCGGACGCGGCTCCGACGGTGGCGGGCACCGGCACCTGCGGGTGGTTCACGGCCTGCGACCGGTCGTCCAGGCCGTGGCGGTCGTCCAGGATGCGCGCGGCGTGCCAGGAGGCGAAGTCCAGCCCGTCGAACAGCCGCTCCCGCAGGGCGAGTTCGTCCTCCAGGGCCTCGGCCGCGAGCAGCCCGGCGCGCGGGTCGTCGGCGGCGTTGACCAGGCCGGTGACGTGCGGCAGCTCGGTGCAGCCGTCCAGGCCGTCCTCGGAGGCCCGGCCCTCGATGATGGTGACGGCCAGCCGTTCGGGGCGTTCGGAGACGGCGAGCGAGGCGACCAGGGTGCGCAGCAGCTCGGTCTTGCCGGAGCCGTGGGCGCCGCCGATCAGCAGGTGCGGGCCGCCGGGGTCGGGGGAGGGGAGGGCGAGCTCGGGGTCGGCCAGGTCGAGGGTGCACAGTTCGTCCCGGGTGGTGCCGAGCAGTGCGGTGGCGGCGCCGATGCCGCCGGCGTGCGCGGCCCAGCGGGCGGACAGCTTGGCCGGGGTGACGGTGTCGAGCTGCAGCAGGTCGAGCAGGCGCAGCGCGTCGGGCAGCGGGCCGCGGGCGGCCGGGGCGGCTTCGCGCAGCGGGGCGAGGAGGCGGGCCAGTCGCTCGGCCCAGGCGTCGGAAACGGCGTCCAGCGAGATCTCGTGCAGGGTTTCGCGGCCGCGGGCGACCGGGCGGTCGAGCGAGAGCTGGGTGCCGACCTCGCCGGTGATCAGGGCGGTGGCGCCGAGGCCCCGGGGGAGCAGCTCGGGCTGTTCGGCGAGGCAGATCGGGAAGATGCCGACGGCCGGGCCCTGGCGCAGCAGCAGGTCGAGTGCCTGCCGGGCGGTCTCGGTGGCCGGGCGGCCGTCCACCACGACCACGGTGGCGGGGTGGCCGCCGAGGCCGCTGGGGCCGCTGAGCCGGGTGGTGAGTTCGGTCAGCCGGGCGGTGGCCTGTTCGTCGTCGAGGCCGAGCAGCAGGCGGCAGTCCTGGCCGTCGGCGGGGCGCAGGTGGGGCAGCCACAGGGCCCAGGCCCAGGTGTCGGCGCGTTCTTCGGGGGTGCGGGTGGGGTCGGCGTCGACCACGGCGAGGCTCAGGCCGGTCGGCGGGTGCAGTGCGGCGAGCTGGGCGACGACGGCGCGGGTGAGCGCGTCCAGACGCTCGCGCGGGCCGCAGAGGCCGAGACTGCCGGCGGTCTGCAGGTCGAGGGTGACCGGGACGGCGGACAGGGTGGTGCCGGGCGTGGTGCCGGGGCCGCCGGGGCGGTCGGCGGTGCCCAGGCGCAGGGTGAGCGCGTCGGGGTGGCCGGGGCCGCGCTCCCACAGCCGGGGGCCGGGGCCGACGGCGCTGAGCAGCAGGGCGGCGAGGTCGGGCCAGCGTTCGCGCTGGGCGGCGGTCTGGCGCAGCCGTACGGCGGCGTGGTGGCGTTCGGCGCTTTCCTGGCCGGGCGGTTCGGCGGTTCGGCCGGGCAGCAGGGAGAACAGGCCGCGGCCGCGGCCCGGGGCGGGCTCGGGGGCGGCGGGCGGCTCGACCACCGGCGGCGCGGGCCGGGCCGGGCCGGGCGCGGCGAGCCGGAGGTGGCCGTGGCCGTCGGGCAGGGCGGTGCGGGCGGCCCCGGCGGTGTCGGCCGGGTGGGGGGCGGTCACCTGCAGGGTCGACTCGCCGATCCGCAGGAGGGCGCCGGGCTCCAGCGGGACGGCGGCCTCGGGCGGGCTGGGCGGGACGAGCCGGCCGTCCAGGGTGGTGCCGTTGGTGGAGCCGAGGTCGCGGGCGGAGACCCGGCCGTCCTCGGCGAGGTGCAGGGCGAGGTGCAGCCGGGAGACGTCCGGGTCGTCGAGCGGGACGTCGGCCTCGCCGGAGCGGCCGATCCGGATCTCCCGGCCGTGCAGCCGGTGCACGCCGCCGGCGTCCGGCCCACCGACCACGCGCAGTTCGGCGACGGCGGGGGTGTCGTCGGGGTCGTCGGCGGTCGGGTCGGGCTCGTTGAGGCTGAGGACGGCTCCGTCGAGCAGCGGGGGGTGGCCGAGCAGGGTGTGCTCGTCCACCCGGTGCGCGCCGGCGTACAGGTGCACATGGGTGGCGGCCCGCGGTCCGCGCACGCCCACGGCGCCCGCGAGGGCGCCCGCGATGGCGCCGAGCGCGGTGCCGACGGGCGCGGTGACCAGCACGTCCACGTAGGGGATGGCGGAGCCGGCGGCGGCCGGGCCGCTGCGCGGTCGGAGGACGGTCAGCCGGATCTGCATCTCGCCCGCGGGTCCCTTCTGCTGAGGTGAAGCCTGGTACCCCGGCGCCGTCGTGGACGCACCGGGCGGCCGCGGCGACCCCTTTGGGCCACACGAGTGGCGAGTGTCCATCCTGCCATCCGGCACGGACGGTCCGCGCACGGTACCGGATTTGACGATCTTGCGATCATCGCCATGGTGGAGGCGACGGTGAGTCAGGTCAACCACCGCCCTCAGGGCCCCCTGAGCAGGCCGCCGACCCACTCCGGGTACTCCCCTAGGGGATGTCCCCCAACCCTCCTCGGATGGCCTGCCGGTCACCTCAAAAACCCGAACGGACACCGTTAGAGTGGCCGCAGACACGGGCCCGGCAGGCTCACCGCACCGGCGGAGGAGCGCCCCGCGCGGGCGGCACGGCGAGGAGTGCGACAGGTGCGGCCAGTCGGCAGCAAGTATCTGCTGGATGAGACCCTCGGACGGGGTGCGACCGGCACCGTCTGGCGCGGCGTGGTGCGCGAGGACGTCCAGGTGCCGGGCAGCGAGCCCGGGCAGCGGGTCGCGATCAAGGTGCTGCGCGAGGAGCTGGCCGCCGACCCGGACGTCGTGATGCGCTTCCTGCGCGAGCGCTCGCTGCTGCTGCGGCTGACCCACCCCAACATCGTCCGGGTCCGTGACCTGGTCGTCGAGGGCGAGCTGCTGGCCCTGGTGATGGATCTGGTGGAGGGCCCCGACCTGGCCCGCTACCTGCGCGCCAACGGCCCGTTCAGCCCGATCGCGGGCGCCCTGCTGATGGCCCAGGTGGCGGACGCGCTGGCGGCCAGCCACGCGGACGGGATCGTCCACCGCGACCTCAAGCCGGCCAACGTCCTGCTCGCCTCCACCGTGGTGGACGGCACCGAGCGGATGCACCCGCTGCTCACCGACTTCGGCATCGCCCGCCTCGCCGACTCCCCGGGCGTCACCCGCACCCACGAGTTCGTCGGCACCCCCGCGTACGTCGCGCCGGAGTCCGCCGAGGGCCGCCCGCAGACCTCCGCGGTGGACGTGTACGGCGCCGGGATCATGCTGTACGAGCTGGTCACCGGCCGCCAGCCGTTCCAGGGCGACAGCGCGCTCGCCGTCCTCCAGGCCCATCTGGCGCAGGAGCCGCAGCGGCCCAGCACCATGCCCGAGCCGCTCTGGACGGTGATCGAGCGCTGCCTGCGCAAGGACCCGGCCCAGCGGCCCGGCGCCACCGCGCTGGCCCGCGCCCTGCGGGTGGTCGCGGCCGGCGTCGGCGTGCACGCCTCCCCGGCGGCGGTGGACGAGGCGCTGGCGGTCGCCGCCCTGCTGCAGCCCGACCCGCGGCCCACCGCGGTCCCCGGCGGCGTCTCGGCCACCGGCCCGGGGGCGGCCGGGACCGAGGACCGCACCCAGGTGCTGCCCCCGACGGCCCCGGGCGGGCAGTACGACCCGGCCGCGGCGACCCGGGTGATGGGCACCCAGCCGCCGCCCGCGCCCCCGTACGGCACCCCGGACCGCACCCAGGTGATGCCGCCCACCGCCGTGCCGCCGCCCCCGCCCACCGCGCCCCCCGGGCCGAAGGAGGAGGCGCCGCACCCGTGGCAGACCCAGCTGCGCGCGGCGCGGGACCGCAACCAGCAGACCCAGGTCGGCTACTTCGGCCCGGAGGACTACGAGGAGTACGGCGAGCCGCAGGTCGCTCCGCCGCCCTACCAGGCCGGACAGCCACCCCACGGCGGGCAGGCCGGGCAGGGCGCCCCGGGCGGACGCCCCGGCTACCAGCAGGCCCCGCCGCCGCCCGGGTACGCGCAGCGCCCGCCGGTGGCCCCGCCGCCCTACCAGGCCGGACCGGGAGGGCAGGGCGGTCAGGGCGGCCGCGGTCCCCAGGGCGATCGGCCCGGCGGCCGTCCGCAGCCGCCCGGCGGCTACCGGCAGGCCCCGGCCGGGCACGGCCGGTCGCAGGGCGGCTACCCGCCGCCGCCCGCGCCCACCCCGGTGCCGCGCCGGGCCGAGCCGCCCGCGCCGCAGTACCGGGAGGCCCCGCCGCGCCGCGAGGAGCCGCCGCGCGAGTCCGCCCGCCGCGAGCCCGCGCCGGCCCGCGAGCGGCGCCCGCGCAGCCGCAACCGGATGTACATCCCGGGGCTCGGCTGCCTCAAGGGCTGCCTGATGGTGCTGCTGGTGCTGGCCGTGGCCGCGGTGGCGCTGTGGAACTTCACGCCGCTGCCGCACTACTGGGACAACGTCGTGGGCTGGTACGACTCGGCGCGGGACTGGGTGAACAGCGTCTTCGGCAAGTAGCGCCGTCACGCCCCGGACCGGGCTGGTCCGGACTCCGGTCCGGACTCTGGACCGGCTCCGGACAGCGAGATTGACGCTTTGTCGACAATTGACGAGATTTCTCGGCCGAGACTCCCGCTCCGGACCCCTCAGGCGGCCCCGCGGGGCCGCCGGGCGCGTAGGTTGGTCGCTGTTGTCCCGCCCCACCGAGCGCACCGGACCCCCCGGAGCGCTCCCGCGCCGCCCACGGAGCAGCATTGGCACGCAAGATCGGCAGCCGGTACACCGTCCACCAGGTGATCGGCCGGGGTTCGGCCGGGACTGTCTGGCTCGGTGAGGGGCCCGACGGCCCGGTGGCGGTCAAGCTGCTGCGTGAGGACCTCGCCTCCGACCAGGTGCTGGTCGGCCGCTTCGTCCAGGAGCGCACCGCGCTGACCAGCCTCGACCACCCCCGGGTGGTCGGCGTGCGCGACATGGTCGTGGACGGCAGCGACCTCGCCCTGGTGATGGAGCTGGTCCAGGGCACCGACCTGCGCTCCCGGCTGGAGCGGGACGGCGCGCTGCCGCCGCAGACCGCCGCCTCGATCATCGCGGACGTCGCCGACGGCCTGGCCGCCGCGCACGCGGCCGGGATCGTCCACCGCGACGTCAAGCCGGAGAACGTCCTGCTCGACCTCGCCGCCGCCCCCGGCCCCGGCGGTGCCCCGCGCGCCAAGCTGACCGACTTCGGGGTGGCCCGCCTGGTCGACGCCCCGCGCCGCACCCGGGCCACCCGGATCATCGGCACCCCCGACTACCTCGCCCCCGAGATCATCGAGGGCCTGGAGCCGCGCGCCGCCGTCGACATCTACGCCCTCGCCACCGTCCTGTACGAGCTGCTGGCCGGCTCCACCCCGTTCGGCGGCGGCCACACCGGCGCGGTGCTGCGCCGGCACGTCACCGAGCAGGTGCCGCCGATCCCCGGCCTGCCGGACGGGCTGTGGCGGATCATCTCCGAGTGCCTGGCCAAGGCACCCGCCTCCCGGCTGCGCGCCGCCGAGCTGGCCGCCCGGCTGCGCGAGCAGCTGCCGTCGCTGGCCGGTCTGCCGGTGCTCGCCGTGCCCACCCAGGGTCGCGCCCCGGCCGAGGAGCAGCTGACCCCCGGCGAGGCGGTCTACGCCGAGGTCGACGCCGGCCCCGGCCTCCACAAGCGCCGTCGCGGCCCGGCCGTCCCGCTGGTGCCCGGCGTCGCCCCGGACTCCACCCGGGACACCCACACCAGCCTGCGTCGCCCGTCCGCCGAGGAACTGGCCGCGTACGCCGCCGAGTCCCGCGCCCAGCGCACCGCCCCGGGCCACCGCCGGGACCGCCAGGCCCTGCTGCGCCGCCGCCGGCTGCTGGCCGTCCTGCTGGCCACCATGCTGCTGCTGGCGGGCGCCGCCGCGGCCTGGACGGCCTTCGCGGCCACCGCCCCGGACCGCGGCCACCCGGCCCGTCCGGCCGTGCACGGCACCGCCCCGCGGGCGCCGTAGCCCCGGTGGGAAACGGGGGTGTCGTCATGACCACCCCCGGAACCATTACCCTGGGGGCGTGGCAGCCGTCGATCCTTCCGAAGAGCTCAAGAACCTCGATACGACCATGGGGTCGATCGAGGCCGTCCTCGACCTGGACAAGATCCGGGCCGACATCGCGGTCCTGGAGGAGGAGGCAGCCGCCCCCACCCTGTGGGACGACGTCGCGAATGCGCAGAAGGTGACCAGCCGGCTCTCCTTCCTCCAGGGTGAACTGCGCCGGGTCGAGGGCCTGCGCAGCCGCATCGACGATCTGGGTGTGCTGTTCGAGCTGGCCGAGGCCGAGGACGACGCGGACACCCGTGTCGAGGCCGAGGCCGAGCTGGTCTCCCTCCAGAAGGCCGTCGAGGAGCTGGAGGTCCGCACCCTCCTGTCCGGCGAGTACGACGCCCGCGAGGCGCTGATCAACATCCGTGCCGAGGCCGGTGGCGTGGACGCCGCCGACTTCGCCGAGCAGCTGATGCGCATGTACCTGCGCTGGGCCGAGCGGCACGGGTACCAGACCGAGGTGTACGACACCTCGTACGCCGAAGAGGCCGGCATCAAGTCCGCGACCTTCACCGTGAAGGCGCCCTACGCCTACGGCACCCTCTCGGTCGAGCAGGGCACCCACCGCCTAGTCCGCATCTCGCCGTTCGACAACCAGGGTCGCCGGCAGACCTCCTTCGCCGGTGTCGAGGTCCTCCCGGTCGTCGAGCAGTCCGACCACGTCGACATCGACGAGGGCGAGCTGCGCGTGGACGTCTACCGCGCCTCCGGCCCCGGCGGCCAGGGCGTCAACACCACCGACTCGGCGGTGCGCATCACGCACCTCCCGACCGGCATCGTGGTCTCCTGCCAGAACGAGCGCTCGCAGATCCAGAACAAGGCGTCCGCGATGAACGTCCTCCAGGCCAAGCTGCTGGAGCGGCGCCGCCAGGAGGAGAAGGCGGCGATGGACGCGCTCAAGGACAGCGGCAGCTCCTGGGGCAACCAGATGCGCTCCTACGTCCTGCACCCGTACCAGATGGTCAAGGACGTCCGGACCGCGTACGAGGCCGGCAACCCGCAGGCCGTGCTGGACGGCGACATCGACGGCTTCATCGAGGCCGGGATCCGCTGGCGCAAGCAGCGCGAGACCAGCGCCGAGTAAGACCAGCGCCGAACAGCAGAGCAAGACGTACGAAGGGCCCCGACCGTAGCGGATGCTGTTGGTTAACTCCGCCCCGTTGGATCTCATCCAACGGGGCGGAGTGCTGCGAAGGGTGAGATGCGGGTTTTGGCGAGTGGTCTGC
>NZ_JBVIRY010000055.1:0-42077 GCF_055575795.1 Kitasatospora sp. NPDC034023 | reverse complement strand
GTTGACTTTTGGCACGCTGTTGAGTTCTCAAGGAACGGACGCTTCCTTCGGACCGCCTTCCAGCGGGCCCTCCGGGCTTCGTTCTTTCGTGTTTCCAGCTTACCAGATGTTTTCCGCTCCGTTTTCCGGAGTTTCATTCATCCGATTCCCGCTGGCGGGATTTCCTGCAAACTTCGCTCCGAAGCTTATCAAAGCTTTCGGTGTGCTCAGTTCGTGGGATTTGCTTCGTCGGAGGGCGCGCATTTCGTGAAACGCGCTCGCCTCGATTCGGCGGTGTCGTAGACACTAACGCCCGGGCCCGACCGTTGTCCAGTCAGTCCCAACCGTTCAAACCTACTAGCCCACCCTCACCACGTCAATGGTTTGGCCGGGATGAGAGAAGACTAGCAGGTCAGAGGAGTGCTGATCACATCGCCTCAGGCCGCGACGGGCTGCAGGTCCGCCCGGTCAGCCGCGTCCACATCACCGGATTCTCCGCCTTCCGCGGCCTTTCGGCCCAGCACGAGGGCGTACAGAAGGAAGGCCAGCTCTGCCAGCGCACCGATGGCGATGCGCGCCCAGGTGGGCAGGCCGGACGGGGTCACGAAGGCTTCGAGGATGCCGGAGACCGCCAGCACCGTCGTCAGCCCCATCGCCATTCCGATGATCGAGCGGCCCTGTTCCGCCAGGGCCACCGCACGCGTGCGCGGACCGGGGGCGATGACGGTCCAGCCGAGGCGCAGGCCGAGGCCGCCGGCCACGAAGACCGCGGTCAGCTCCAGCAGGCCGTGCGGGATGAGCAGACCGAGGAAGACGTCGAGGCGTCCGGCGGAGGCCATCAGCCCGACCCCGATGGCGAGGTTCACGACGTTGCCCCACATCACGTAGAGCACCGGAATGCCCAGCGCGATCCCGTAGAGCAGGCACTGCACGGCGATCCAGGCGTTGTTCGTCCAGACCTGCGCGGCGAAGGAGCTGGCCGGCCGGTCCGAGTAGTAGGCCTCGTACTGTCCGCCGGGGCGGGTCAGCTCCCGCAGACGGTCGGGGGCGACGAGGCTGTTGCGGACCTCCGGGTGGGTGGCCACCCACCACGCGAGCACGGCGGTGGCGAGCAGCGAGACGATCGCGACCGGCACCCACCAGCGGCGCGCGCGGTAGAGCGCGGCCGGGAAGCTCACCGTGTAGTAGCGGGCGACGTCCTGCCAGCCGTTGGTCCGGGAGCCGGTCACCGCGCTGCGGGAACGTGAGACCAGGCTGGTCAGGCGGCTCAGCAGCGCCGGGTCGGGCGCGGCGGCCTGGACCTTGGCGAGGTGGCCGGTGGTGCGCTGGTAGAGGGTGACCAGTTCGTCGGCCTCCTCTCCGCTGAGCCGGCGCCGGCGTGCGAGGGCGTCCAGCCGGGCCCACTCCCCCTGGTGGGTGGCGACGAAGACGTCCAGGTCCATTCGGCGGCTCCATGATCGGCGGTGGGCGCGGACGTGCGTGCGCGGGCGGGCGGGTACGCGGCGGGCAGGCACGTACGGACAGGTGCGGCCCAGCATGCCAGCAGGGGCCCGGGTCGCGGCCTCCGGGATCTCACTTCCCGTGCGCCCACCGGGCCCCGTATGTTTGCGGCTGCGGATCAGACTGCGGCGGGCGGAGCCTGGGGGGCCGATCCGGGCCGATTCCCTCCCCGGCGCTGCCGCCCCCGGCGGTCCCGGATCCCCATGGGCGAGCCGTACGGGCTCCAAGAACGTGAACGGACAGGTGTCTTGAGCGACCTGGTGACGGGTGAGGCGGTCGTCCTCGGCCTGCAGACGGCGAAGCTTCCGAGCCGGGCATTGGCGATCGTGCTCGACCTGCTCGTGGAGTTCGCCGCCCTGCTGGTGGTCACGCTGCTGCTGGGCGTCGTGCTGGTCGACATCGACAGCGCGGCGCTGGCGGCCGTCATGATCGGCCTGATGGTGTTCTTCCTGGTCGCTGTCCCGGTGATGGTCGAGACCTTCAGCCACGGACGCTCGCTCGGCAAGGCCGCACTCGGCCTGCGGGTGGTGCGCACCGACGGCGGCCCGGTGCGGTTCCGGCACTCGCTGGTGCGCGGGCTGGTCGGTTTCTTCGAGCTGATCGCGCTCACCGGCTCCCCGGCCGTGATCACCTCGGCGGTGCACTCGGAGGGCAAGCGGCTCGGCGACATCTTCGCCGGGACGGTGGTCGTGCGTGAGCGCACCCCGGGGGCGGGCGGCTCCGCCACCCCGCTGCCGCCGGTGCACCCGCACCTGCTGCAGACGATGGGCCACGAGCTGGTCGCGATGGACTTCTCCGCGGTTCCGGAGCCGCTCTGGCTCGCTGTCCGCCAACTGCTCGGCCGGATCGGCCAGTTGGACCCGGCGGTGATGAGCCGGATGACCGCCCGGCTGGCCGACGACCTGTCCGACCGGATCGGCCACCCGGTGCCCCCGGGGCTGCACCCGGCGGCGTACCTGGGCGCGGTGCTCACCGAACGCCAGCGGCGGGAGTGGCTGCGCGCCCAGCAGCAGCTGTGGGCGGCCGCGCCGATACCCGTGCAGCTGCCCGTGCCCCGCCCGGCCTCCGGCCCGGTGCCCGGCACGGCCGACGGACGCCCCCTCCGGGTCCTCGGCATCCCGACGGCGCCCGTACCGACCGCACCCACCCCGGCCGGACCGGTCGCACCGGTCGCACCTCTCGCACCGGCGGCCCAGCCGGCCCCGTCCTTCGACAAGCCCGCCGCCGGCACCGGCTTCGCCCCGCCCTCCTGAGGCCTCAGGCGTTCTGACGCCCGACGAGGACCCCGCTACGAGGACCCCAAGGGGGCAAACACCCGAACCCGGCGGGCCCCTACTCCTCGTCCCCCACCCGCCAGGCGTTCGGCGGAGACTCCAGTTCCTCCAGCTCGACCCCGTCCGCCGACAGCACCACGTCCCCCGCCAGGTGCACGACCTGCTGCTCCCCCGTCTCCAGGTCCGCGACCTGGTACCGCTCGACGAGCAGCGGCCCCGAGTCCGTCTCGTGGGTGTCGACGCCCTCCAGCAGCCATCCCTGGTCGAGGGTGCGGGGTGCCAGCACCGGCTCGGTGAACGCCACCAGCCGCACCCGCGCGCTCGCCCCTTCCCGCAGCCGCAGCAGCCGGGCGGTGGCGACCAGGAAGCCCGGCGAGCGGCCGGTGAAGGCGTGCGCCCGGTCGTGTCCCTCCACCGTGTGCTCGCCGCCCGGGTCGGCCGCGTCGGTCCGGACCCAGGCGACTCCGTCCACCGCGCCGCCGCGCACCTGCCAGCCCCCGGCCCGCAGTTCCATCCGCAGCGGCCGGGCCCGGGAGTCCAGGGTGAGGTCGACGCCGCCGATCACCCGGCCGTCCGGCGCGTAGGTCTTGGAGACGTACCGCCACCCGGCCGGCCCGGGAGCGCAGCTGAAGCGCTCCTCGCCGAGCAGGACGTGGTCGTGCGTGTCGGAGAGGGAGTAGCGGCCGTTGGGCATGCCCGAAAGCCTACGTGCGCACGTCGCGTGCAACCTTCTCCGGTGGTGCGCGCATTAGGGGGGTGGACGGCGCCGGAGCGGTGCCGCCGTCACGACGAGAGGGGGTGCGGATGGCGAAGCAGACGCGCGACGAGGAGTTCACGGAGTACGTGGCCTCCAGGACCGGCTGGCTGCGGAAGGTCGCCTATCTTCTGTGCGGGGACTGGCACCGGGCCGACGACCTGGTCCAGGAGACGATCACCAAGCTGTACGTGAACTGGTCGAGAGCCGCGCGGATGGAGAACCGGGACGGCTACGCGCGCCGGGTACTGGTCAACACCTTCCTGGCCGAGCAGCGCTCCCCGTGGTGGCGCCGCACCGTCCGTTCCGGGACCGA
Source organism: Kitasatospora sp. NPDC034023 (assembly GCF_055575795.1). Classification (NCBI taxonomy): domain Bacteria; kingdom Bacillati; phylum Actinomycetota; class Actinomycetes; order Kitasatosporales; family Streptomycetaceae; genus Kitasatospora; species Kitasatospora sp. NPDC034023. The sequence goes on along the minus strand of NZ_JBVIRY010000055.1, from coordinate 38,254 downwards.
TCCGGACGCGGCGGCCGGCGGTGTCGACCTGGACGCCGCCCTCGACCTGCGCCGCGCCCTCGCCGCCCTCCCGCCCCGCCAACGGGCCACGGTGGTGCTGCGCTACTACTGCGACCTGTCGATCGAGCAGGCCGCCGAGGCCCTGGGCTGCTCCTCCGGCAACGTCAAGAGCCAGAGCTCCCGCGCCCTGGACACCCTGCGCGGCAGGCTCACCGCCCGTCCCGCCGTCGCCGAGAGGATGTCATGAGCACCATCGACCCGCACGACCTGGCCAACCGTCTGGCGGCCCTGGCCGACGAACCGGCACCGCCTCCGGGCTTCGACGCCGGCCGGTCCCTGGCCGAGGGCGCGACGCGGCTTCGCCGGCGCAGGCTGGCCGTGATCGGCACCGTCGCGGGCGCGACGGCCGCGGTGGTGGCCGGCGGCGCCCTCCTGTTGCCGGGCAGCGGCACCGCCGCCCCCGTGCTGCCCGCCGCACCCACGGTGGCCACCACCGCACTCCCGACGCTCGCGCCGTCCCCGACCGCCACACCGTCCCCGACCGCCGCACCGGATCGGGCCGGGGCCGACCCGCTGACCCCCGAGCTCCGGTTCGGCTGGCTGCCGGAGTGGGCCGGCGGTGACAACGGCGTGGGGTACCAAACCGCCTTCCACGGAATCCAGTTGCAGGCGAGCGGCCGGGGCGAGGACGCTCCGCAGCTGCAGCTCTCGCAGTACCCGGCCGGGTCCCGTCCCCCGATGACCGGGGCACCCGGAAGTGCGGTCCGCACGGAGGAGGCCGAGCCGGTCGACGGCCGGACCGCCTACTGGGTGGTCTCCGACGCGCAGCCGGACTACCAGCACACCCTGCGGTGGCTGACGCCCTCGGGCCGCTGGGCGGAGCTCGCGGGCTCCGGCGGCCGGCCCGCGGACATCACGCGGGAGGTCCTGCACAAGGTGGCCGTCGGGGTCCGGTACGGCACGTGGGACGTCCCGCTGCCGGTCCGGATCACCGGACTGCCCACGGCGTTCAAGGTCACCAACGTCCGGCTGGCGCGTCCGGACGCGGACGCCAAGGTCCCCTGGAGCATGTGGCTGATGCTGGAGGCGGAGGGTAGGAATGTCTGGTTCAGCGTGAAGCCGTCCACCCCCGGGTCGCCGGCGTCGCCGACCGGGAAGAACGGGTCGCCGGACACCGGCCCGAACCCGCAGTCGTGCTCCGCGGACAACGGGGTGCAGGTGTGCGTCGGAGCCGGGGCCGAGCTGCCGCCCTCGCTGGCGCAGCTCGGCGGACTGCCGTGGATGCTCGCCCACACCAAGGCCCTCGGCCCGGACGCGAGCGCCTGGACGACCGACGTCATGCGCTGAGCCGACCGGAACGCGCCGAGCGGGACCGGAACGCGCCGGTGGCCGGCACCCCCGCGTGGGGGGTGCCGGCCACCGGCGTTCGTACCTCAGCGGCACCGCATCAGTAGCGGTACTGCTCCGGCTTGTACGGGCCCTCGACCGGAACGCCGATGTAGTCGGCCTGCTCCTGGCTCAGGGTGGTCAGCTTCACGCCCAGCGCGTCGAGGTGCAGGCGGGCGACCTTCTCGTCCAGGTGCTTCGGCAGCACGTAGACGCCGATCGGGTACTGCTCGGTCTTCGTGAACAGCTCGATCTGCGCGATCGTCTGGTTCGCGAAGGAGTTGGACATCACGAAGGACGGGTGGCCGGTCGCGTTGCCCAGGTTCAGCAGGCGGCCCTCGGACAGCATGATGATGGTGTGGCCGTCGGCGAAGCGCCACTCGTGGACCTGCGGCTTGACCTCGGTCTTCACGATGCCGGGGAGCTTGGCCAGGCCCGCGATGTCGATCTCGTTGTCGAAGTGGCCGATGTTGCCGACGATCGCCTGGTGCTTCATCTTCTCCATGTGCGAGGCAAGGATGATGTCCTTGTTGCCCGTGGTGGTGATGAAGATGTCCGCGATCGAGACGACGTCCTCCAGGGTGGTGACCTGGTAGCCGTCCATCGCCGCCTGCAGCGCGCAGATCGGGTCGATCTCGGTGATGATCACGCGGGCGCCCTGGCCGCGCAGCGACTCGGCGCAGCCCTTGCCCACGTCGCCGTAGCCGGCGACGACGGCGACCTTGCCGCCGATCAGCACGTCGGTGGCGCGGTTGATGCCGTCGATCAGAGAGTGGCGGCAGCCGTACTTGTTGTCGAACTTCGACTTGGTGACGGCGTCGTTGACGTTGATGGCCGGGAACAGCAGGTTGCCGTCACGGTGCATCTCGTACAGGCGGTGGACACCGGTGGTGGTCTCCTCGGTCACGCCCTTGATGGTGGCGGCGACCTCGGTCCACTTGTTCGGGGTGTCCTTGAGGGTGCGGTTGAGCAGCTCCAGGATGATCCGGAACTCGTCGTTGTCCGCGGTGGACGGGTCCGGCGCGGCGCCGGCCTTCTCGAACTCGACGCCCTTGTGGATCAGCAGGGTGGCGTCGCCGCCGTCGTCGAGGATCATGTTCGGGGTCTTGCCGTCAGGCCAGGTCAGCGCCTGCTCCGTGCACCACCAGTACTCGTCCAGGGTCTCGCCCTTCCAGGCGAAGACCGGCACGCCCTGCGGGTTCTCCGGGGTGCCCTCCGGGCCGACGGCGATGGCGGCGGCCGCGTGGTCCTGGGTGGAGAAGATGTTGCAGGAGCACCAGCGGACCTCGGCACCGAGCGCCGTCAGGGTCTCGATCAGCACGGCGGTCTGGATCGTCATGTGCAGCGAGCCGGTGATGCGGGCGCCGGCCAGCGGCTGCGACTCGGCGTACTCGGCACGGATCGCCATCAGACCGGGCATCTCGTGCTCGGCCAGCTGGATCTCCTTGCGGCCGAACGGCGCCAGGGAAAGGTCGGCGACCTTGAAGTCACCGGTGATGTCGGTCGACATGCGTCTGCTCCTCGCTGATGGGGTGGGGCCAAAGGTCCGGGCATGTGTCGCGCGCGGCAGGCCGTACGGGGGCACGGCCACGCCTGGGCCACCGGATCCCCGCGGTGGCGGACCGGCTCCCTACTGCGCAGCACAAACCGTCGGAGGACCTCTCTCCCTCGACCGGCGCACACGTTACGGGTGCGGACCGCCGATCGACCGCCATCAGCAGCGACGTTCTGGCTCTGGGGACGAATCTACACCGATGGCCCCATCGGCCGTCTGTCGATGACCGATTTCGGTCCCCGACCCGACCGGAGCTCGAGCCTCGCCCCAGGCCGTCCCCGGCGGCCCCGAGTCCCGCCCCGCGTCCCGCCCCGAGTCCCGTCAGTGCACGGCCCGAGGGCCGTCAGTGCGCGGCCTCCGGGCCCGGGCCGCCGGGCGTGGCGGCCGGGTCCTCGCCCGCCGCGGCCTTCTCGGCGCTGTAGACGTCGGGCTCCAGGTAGATCGCGCGGGCGATCGGGACGGCGGCCCGGACCCGCTCCTCCGCCGCGTCGATCGCCGCCGCCACCCGGGCGGCGCTGTCCTCGGCGTTGACAGCGATCTTGGCGGCGACCAGCAGTTCCTCCGGGCCGAGGTGCAGGGTCCGCATGTGGATCACTCCGGTGACTGCGCGGCCGTCCACCAGCGCCTCGCGGATCCGCCGCACCGACTCCTTGTCGGCGGATTCGCCGAGCAGCAGCGACTTGGTCTCCAGGGCGAGCACCGCGGCGATCACCACCAGCAGGAGGCCGATGCACAGGGAGCCGATGCCGTCCCAGACGCCGTCCCCGGTGATCACGGTGAGCGAGACGCCGAACAGCGCGAGCACCAGGCCGATCAGCGCGCCGGCGTCCTCCAGCAGCACGACCGGCAGCTCCGGCGCCTTGGCGGTGCGGATGAACTGCGTCCAGCTTTGGTCGCCCTTGACCTTCGCCGACTCGCGCACCGCGGTGAGGAAGGACCAGCCCTCCATCGCTATGGCGAAGACCAGCACGCCGACCGCCCAGCCCCAGGAGTCCAGCGCCTCCGGGTGGTTGACCTTGTGCCAGCCCTCGTAGATCGCGAACAGGCCACCGACGCTGAACAGCACGATGGCCACCAGGAAGCCGTACACGTAGCGCTCGCGGCCGTACCCGAAGGGGTGCTCCTCGTCCGCCACCCGGCGCGCCCGCTTGCCGCCGACCAGCAGCAGCACCTGGTTGCCGGAGTCGGCCACCGAGTGCACGCCCTCTGCCAGCATCGAGGAGGAGCCGGTGAAGCCGAAGGCGGTGAACTTGGCCGCCGCGATCGCCAGATTGGCGGACAGCGCCGCCACCAGTGCCTTGGTGCCGCCTTCGGTACTCATGCCAGGGGTCCTCACGGGTCGGTCTCGGTCAGCGTCGTCGAGCGCTTACCGTACCGGCCCGGCGGCCCGGCCCGGTCGACCGTCTCAGGACTGCGCGGCGGCGAGGCCCAGGTAGACGGCGGCGAAATCGGTCAGCGCGACCAGGTCGGCCAGCCCGTGCAGGGCGTCCGGCCGGGCGCTCGCGTACTCGGTCAGCCGGACGTCGTGCGCGGCGGCCAGCCGGTGCGCCCGGCTCACACCGAAGCTGCGCGGGCCCGCGTCCTCCTCCGGCACCTCGGCCGGTCCGTCCTGCTCCTCCGGCGACCCGCCGGCCGGGCCCGGGACGTGCCGCAGCAGCAGGACCTGGAGGTGCAGCGGGTCCGGCTCGTCGACCCGGTCGCGGAAGAAGTCGTCCGGGTCCGCGCCCGCGCCCAACTGCCCGGTGAACATGCCGCGGTGGGCGGTGAGCACCTGCGGCAGCTCCCCGGCCAGGGCCGGGCGGCCGGCCCGGTCGGCCAGCTGGGCCGCGAAGCGGGCGGCGGCCGCTCCGGCGATCGGGCCCTCGGCCCACAGCAGCGGAACCGTCCCGGCCAGCCGCGCGGCCAGGCCCTTCGCCGGGTTGGTGTACGCGGCGGCGTCGGGGCGGCAGCGGACGGCGGTGGCGTCCAGCAGGTCGGCGACGCCGGGCAGCGCGTCGTACGGCAGCTGGGTGAGGCCGATCTTCTGGGCGAGCGCCAGCAGCGGGGTGAGGTGGGACCAGAGCGCGGCCGGGTCCTCGGCCGGCAGGTCCGGCTCGGCGGCCGCGGCGGGCGGGCCGTCCTCGGGCAGCACCGAGGTCACGTACGGCAGCGGCAGCGCGCGCACCTGCAGCGCGGCCCCGGCCAGCGGGCTGCCCGCCGGGGCGGTCACGACGATCGCGCAGCCGCGCGCGTAGGCCTGCTCGGCGAGGCCGATCAGGCCCTGCTCGCCGCCGTCGGCGGAGCTGATCACCAGCAGGTCGAGCGGGCCGGCCCAGCCGGGCAGCTGCCAGCCGAGCCCGGCGGTGAAGACGGGCGGGGCGCCGGCCCGGTCGGCGCGCGGGGCGGTGGCCTCGGTCGGCGGCAGCGGGACGACCAGGCTCGCGGTGCCGGCCAGCACGGCCACCATCTCGGCGGCGGTCAGCGCGCTGCCGTGTCCGGCGATCAGGACGGCGCGCGGTCGGCCGTCCGGGCGCAGCCGGTCGAGGCCGGCCGTGTCGGCCTGCCGCAGCGCGGTGCGGACCCGGGCGCCGGCGCCGGCCAGGGCCAGCAGGGCGCGGTCCTGGTCGGCGCGCAGGAGGGCGGCCGGGTCGTCGAGCAGGGTGTCGTCGAGCATGCGGCTGGCCTCCGGCTGCGGTCCTGGGCGGCTGGCGGGGTGGGGCTTCGCCCCCAAGGATCAGGCCGGGCGGCGGGCCTCGTCCACCAGGAGGACCGGAATGCCGTCGCGGACCGGGTACGCGAGGCCGCAGTCCGCGCCGGTGCAGACCAGCTCGGGCTGCTCCTCGGTGCCGCCCTCGGTGAGCGCGGCCCGGCACTGCGGGCAGACCAGGATCTCCAGCAGGAAGGATTCGAGCTTCATGAGGCTCTCCATAGTTCGGTGACGGCACGGAGGTGCCCCGGCCGATAGGCAACCCTACCGGCCGGGGCACCACGCGCTGAGGTCAGGCGCGTCCGCTCGGGCACGTCCGCTCAGGCGCGTCCGCTCGGGCGCTCGTTCAGCCGCGGACGATGGCGAGCACGCCGTCGCGCAGCTCGGCCATCTTCGCCGGGTCCTTGGCCTCGACGTTGAGGCGCAGCAGCGGCTCGGTGTTGGAGGCGCGCAGGTTGAACCACCAGTCGGGGCCGGCCACGGTCAGGCCGTCCAGCTCGTCGACGGTGGTGCCCTCCAGGCCGACGTAGGCGGCGCGGACGGCGGCAGTGCTGGCGGCCTGGTCGGCGACGGTGCTGTTGATCTCGCCGGAGGCGGCGTAGCGGTCGTACTCGGCGGTGAGCTCGGACAGCGTGTCCGGCTGCCCGCCGAGCGCGGCGAGCACGTGCAGGGCGGCCAGCATGCCGGTGTCGGCGCGCCAGAAGTCGCGGAAGTAGTAGTGGGCGGAGTGCTCGCCGCCGAAGACGGCGTCGGTGACGGCCATCTCCTGCTTGATGAAGGAGTGGCCGACCCGGGTGCGCACCGGCTTGGCGCCCAGCTCGCGGACCACCTCGGGGACGGTCCAGGAGGTGATCAGGTTGTGGATGACGGTCGGCTCGGCCTCGCCGGCGGCCCGGGCGCGGGCGATCTCGCGGGCGGCGACCAGGGCGGTGATCGCGGACGGGGAGACCGGCTCGCCGCGCTCGTCCACGACGAAGCAGCGGTCGGCGTCGCCGTCGAAGGCCAGGCCCACGTCGGCGCCGACCTCGCGGACCTTGGCCTGCAGGTCGACCAGGTTCTTCGGGTCGAGCGGGTTGGCCTCGTGGTTGGGGAAGGTGCCGTCCAGCTCGAAGTACATCGGGACGAGCTCGATCGGCAGGCCGTCGAAGACGGTGGGCACGGTGTGGCCGCCCATGCCGTTGCCCGCGTCCACGGCGACCTTGAGCGGGCGGATCGCGGTGAGGTCGACCAGGCCCAGCAGGTGGTCGGCGTAGCCGCGCAGGGTCTCCTGCTCGGAGAGCGCGCCGGGCTTCACGTCCCTGGCCGGGATGGTGACGGTGTCGTCCTCGGCGGTCCAGGACTCGACCAGCTCGCGGATCTCGGACAGGCCGGTGTCCTGGCCGACCGGGGCGGCGCCGGCCCGGCACAGCTTGATGCCGTTGTACTGGGCCGGGTTGTGGCTGGCGGTGAACATCGCGCCGGGCAGGTCGAGCTTGCCGCTGGCGTAGTAGAGCTGGTCGGTCGAGCAGAGCCCGATCTGCACCACGTCGGCGCCGTAGGCCGCGGCGCCCTGGGCGAAGGCCAGGGTGAGCGACGGGGAGGAGGGGCGCATGTCGTGGCCGACCACGATCGCGGACGCGCCGGTGACCTGTACGAACGCGGCACCGAAGGCCCGGGACAGGCTCTCGTCCCACTGGTCCGGGACGACGCCTCGGACGTCGTACGCCTTCACGAGCTGCTTGAGGTCGCGCACTGCGGCTCCACCCTGGTCTCTGTACTGGTCGGTCGGGATACGTCGGGCCACCGCCCGCCCGGTCGACGGGCGCGGTGGCGGTAGACGGGCAGCGTACCCGGGCCGGACGAACGCCCCGTGCCAGGAGAGGCGTCAGTTGTCGGGCGAGCGCAGCACCCGGAGGTGGCCGCGGCGGCTGCCCTCGGTGGACTCGCCCTCGGGCGCGCGGCCCTGACGGGGGGTCTGCGGGCGGGCGGCCTCGCGCACGGCGTTGGCGAGGGCCTCCAGGTCGTCGCTGCTGCGGCGCAGCGGCCCGGCCTCGGCGGCGAGCCGGACGACCTCCCAGCCGCGCGGGGCGGTGAGGCGCTCGGCGTGTTCGGCGCACAGGTCGTAGCAGTGCGGCTCGGCGTAGGTGGCGAGCGGGCCGAGGACGGCGGTGGAGTCCGCGTAGACGTACGTCAGCGTCGCGACGGCCGGCCGGCCGCACGCGGTCCGCGAACAACGACGTACAGAGCTCACGAGGGTGGACGGTACCGCACTCCCCGCCGGGGAGCGAAGACCGCCTGCCCGGAGGGTGTGCCGTGTCGTCTCCGAGCGCCGGGGCCGCGTATCGACCGCCCCGGGCGATTCCCCGTCGGAGTGGTCCACTTCCGACCGTCCAAGGACTACTCTCGGCAGTGATATGGACAGCTCCGCACCGCAGTCATCGACAGGCCCCGCGCGCCGCCCCCGGCACCGCGACCGGCACGGCAGGGGGCTGCGCGGACCGCTGGCGCCGCCGCAGGTGCCGATCTCGCTCACCCGCTCCGAACTGTTCGACGACTACGTGCGCGAGTCGGTGGAGCGGTTGGAGCGGCGTTGGCCGCAGCTGATCGAGGTGGAGTTCGCCGTCCAGGAGGTGCCGCTGCGCGAGCCGGACGGCGCCGACGCCGAGGACGGTGTGCCGCTGGGGCGGGTCTCGCCGGGCAAGCAGGGACACAAGAGCCAGATCGTGGTGTACCGGCGGCCGGTGGAGATCCGGGCGAAGACCCGGGAGGACCGCGCGGCGCTGGTGCACGAGATCCTGATCGAGCAGGTCGCCGAGCTGCTGGGGCTCTCACCGGACGCCATCGACCCGCGCTACGACGAGGACTGAGCCGGGGACCGAAGCCAGGACCGAGACGGGGATCGAGCGGTCGGGGGCGGCACCCGGAAGGTGCCGCCCCCGTCGCTTGCTCGGTTTGTTCGGCGTGCTCGGCTTGCTCAGTGCAGGACGATGCCCGGGTCCTGGGCGGCCTGCGGGACCTTGACGGTGCTGTGGTCGTCGCGCAGCGCCTGGACGGTGAACATCGGCACGTCCTTGGTGGGGATGGAGAGCATCCGGGCGGCGACCACCGGGCCGCCGGAGACGGTCTCCACGGTGAGCGCGAAGACGCCGTTCAGCCCGGCGGGCTCGGGCGCCGGGAGGGCGACCGTGCCGCCGGCCGGGAGCTGGACCTCCTTGGTGGCCGGGGTGCCGCCGCCGCTGCCGGCCGAGGCGGTGACCCGGACGGTGGCGGCGTCGCCGGTGGAGGTCAGGTAGAGCGTGGAGCCGCCGGCCCGGTTGTCGGCGACGGTGGCGCGGGCGCCGACCGGATCGCTGCCGGTGAGCCAGGCCGCGTCGGTCTTGCCGTTGGCCGCCGCCCGGTCGACCCGCAGCCCGGCCACGACCGGGGTGGGGTGCTTGGGGTCGCTGGGCGACAGTCGCAGCCCGGCCACCTCGTCCCGGGTGACCTTGCCGAGGTCGACGGCGGCCACCATGCCCGCCTTGACGTGGATCGACTCGTTGCCGGCCGGGGTGAACCAGCCGTTCTTGCCGGAGAGCTGGATCTTCAGGTCGGCGTCGTCCTCCGGCGGCGCCCAGATCACCAGGCGCGCGGCGGCGGTGTCCGCGGGCAGGCCGGGCAGCGCCTGGGTGGCGGCCGGGGCGGCCGAGGCCGGGATCCAGTCGGCGCCCTTGTTGCCGTCGGCGGCGTGCAGCGCGGCGCCGACCCGGCCGGAGCGGACCACCACGTGCACGGCGAGGTCGGTGACGGCGCCCTTGCTGAGGGTCGACAGCAGGACGGCCTGGGAGCTGCCGGGGGCGACGGTGAGGCCGTTGGCGGCGTCGTTCTCGATCAGGCCCTTGTCGCCGTACAGCTTGATGTCGACCACGGCGGCGGAGGACTCGGTGTTGACCAGGCTCAGGTAGTCGACCCGGTCGCCGGCCGTGCTGGCCCCGGCGAACCAGAAGCTGGTGCCGGCCGGGGTGCAGGTGAGGCCGGACAGGCCGAGGCCGCGCTGCTCGGTGACCACGGTGGTCTGGGTGACGGTGAAGCCCGGGGCGAGGGCGCCGGTGGCGACCGCCCCGGTGCCGGACGCGGTGTCCCCGTTGGCCGCCGGGCCGGTGGCCGGGGTGCCGGGCTTGGTCAGGGTCAGCCGGGCGTCCGCGGGCGCGGCGTTCTTGTCCTGGGCCGGGGCGGTCGGGGCGCCCGAGCCGGTCGGGGCCGGGGTGGCGGGCGCGGTGGCCGCCGGGGCCGAGGGGGTTCCGGAGGGCTGGGCGGCGGGCACGGCTGGCGCGGCCGCGTCGGAGAGCCAGCCGGCGCCGCCGGTGGCGGAGCCCGTCCCGGGCGGGGTGTAGGCGGAGAGCGTGGTCGAGCCGGTCAGGCCCTGCAGAGGCTGCGGGCAGACCGCCCCCGTCCGCTCGACCTGCGCGGTGGTCGGGGCCGCGGCCCCGTCCGCCGTGGCCGGGGCGGCCGGCGGGCGTACCTCGGCGATGCCGAACACCGCCGCGAGCACCACGGCCGCGGCGAGCAGGGACGGGGTGGTCTTCGTCCCGCCGGTCCTCCCGGCGGGACGGCCGGCAGGATCGGCGGCGGGAGCGGACGCGGCCGGCTCCGGCGCGACGGCGGTCCCGACGGTCTCGGGGGCCTCGTCGGCGCCGGACTTCTTCCTGAATGCGGGCTTCTTCATCGCGGGTCAGCTCCCCGATCCGGGCTGGTGCGGGTACCGGCCGGTGCCGTTGGGGTCGTTCGGGTCGTAGGAGGGCTGGGCCTGCGGCTGCCCCGGGGGCCAGGGCTGCTGGTGCTCCGGCTGCTGGTACCCGTCGTAGCCGTACTGCTGGTGCTCCGACGGGTACGGCTGCTCGTAGCCCTGCTGGTCATAGCCCTGCTGGGGGTAGGCCTGCTGCTGGTGGCCGTCGTACCCCTGACTGTCGTAGCCCTGGCCGTCGTACCCCTGCCCGTCGTACCCCTGGGCCCCGTAGCCCTGGCCGCCGTACGGCGCGGCCACCGGCTGCTGGGCCGCGTACTGGTCGTAGCTGTACGGGTCGGCCTGCTGGTACGTCTGGTACGGGTCGGTGTACGGCTCGGCCTCCTGGACGGCGGCGGCCGCCTGGACCGCCTCGGTCACCGGTTCGCCGGCCGGCTGCGCCGGGATCGCGCCCGGCCGGCTCTCGTACACCCCGGCCTCGTCGGCGCCGGGCTCGCCGCCCTCGCCGCGCTCGGCCATCCGGCGGGCCCGGCGGCTGCCGGGAGCGGGAGCCTGCGCCTGGGCGGCGGCGGCCAGCGCGGCGGCGGCCACCACCTCCTCGGGCAGGTCGTCGTCCTTGTGGCTGCGGCGGCCGGGCAGGGCCAGCACCAGGATGGTCAGGCCGAGCAGCACCTGGGCCCAGATCCAGCCGGTGTGGGCGAGGCTGCCCTCCCGGGTGACGGTCAGTTTGCCGCCGCCGGCCGGGAGCTTGAAGCCCTGCGCCCAGCCGTCGACCGTGGTGGGCTCCAGCGCGGTGCCGTCCACGGTGGCCTTCCACTCGGGGGCGGCGGACTCGGCGAGGCGCAGCACCCGGCCGTCCGGGCCGGCCGGGACGGTGGCCGCGAGGTCGCGGGTCCCGGACGGGACGGCCACCGGGTCGGCGCCCGGGCTGGTGATCACCGCGCGGACTGCGGGCGCTCCGCTGACCTGCCAGAGCGCGGTGCCGTTGTCCTGGTTGGTCTTGACCAGGCCGGGCGTGGTGTCCAGGACGTCCTTGAAGACGCCGATCACCGGCTGCTCGACCAGCACGTAGGCGATGCCGTAGCCGGCCAGGGCACCGGCCTGGTCGGCGCCGGAGCCGGCCAGCAGGCTGCCGACCGTCTTGTTCAGGCCGTCCTGGGTGCCGGTCGCCGGGTCGACGGTGGACTCGGCCTGGCCGAGCGTCAGGCCGGCGCCGCGCAGCACGGTGTAGCGGACGGCGCCGCCGCTCTTCTCCCCGGTGACGACGAGGGTGCGGGCCCGGTCGGTGGTGCCGGCCTCCTCGGCGATGAAGGCGGGCACCTGGCCGGCGTCGGCGCGGTTCAGCGGCTTGCCGGCGCCGGTCAGCGCCCACCACAGGCCGGTGCCCAGCGGGGCCAGCACGGCCGCGGCCACCACCAGGGCGGCCACCGGCTGGCGCCAGCCGAAGGCGATCCCGGCGACGCGGGCGTTGGCGCCGTCGGCGCCGATCGCGGCCGCGGCCAGCAGGGCGATGCCGGCGATCAGGGTGGCCGGGCCGGCCCAGGCGGGCACCGCCTGGCCGCCGGAGGCCGGGGTGACGGAGGTGCCCGCCACCGCGACCGAGAAGACCAGGCCGGCGCCGGCCGCGCCCCAGGCGGCGAGCACCGCACGGCGGCGGTCGGCGCGCAGCAGCGCGGCGAGCGCGGCGAGCACGACACCCGCCGACAGCCAGATCGGCGGCACGCCGGCGCCGCCCGGGTTGACCAGCAGCAGGCCGGCCGCGCTCGCGCCGGTGCCGTGCAGCCCGGGCAGGCCGGCCTCCAGCAGCAGCGACTGCGGGTGCGACAGCACCTTGAGCGACCAGGGCGCCAGCACGGCGACCGGGACCGCGAGGATCACCAGGACGCGCAGGCCGAGCAGCCGCAGCGCCGTACCGCCGGAGCCGAAGGCGCCGCCGCGCAGCACCGCGACGACCAGTACCGCCAGGCAGAGCGGCACCGCGAGCGCCCAGGTCAGCGGGACGAAGGCGGTGGCCAGGGAGAGCAGCAGGACGGCCATCCAGACCGGTCGCCAGCCCGGGCGGGCGCCCTTGGCGGCGCTCTCGTCCCGGATGCCGAGGCCGGCCGCGATCGCCGCGGCGCGGGCCAGCGGCGGCAGCAGCACGGCGAGGACGGCGGTGCCGATCCGGCCCTGGGCGAGCGCGCCGGTCGCGGCGGGCAGCAGCGCGTAGGTGGCGCTGGCCCAGGCGCGGACCAGCTTGGAGTCCAGCAGCGGCCGGGACACCAGGTAGGCGCTGACCGCGGACAGCGGGACGGTGAGCACGACGAGCACGGTGAGCGCGAAGTCGGCGTGGTCGAACAGCAGCCAGGAGAGCACCGCGAGCACGCCGAGGTACGGCGGTGCGGCGGCGGTGGAGCCGGTGCCGACCGGGTGCCAGGCGTCCGCGTACATCGACCAGAGGCCGCCCGCGCCGTCGGAGGCGGGCAGCAGGGCGCCGCCGAACAGCTCGCCGCTGCCGAACAGGCCGCGGCAGGCGATCAGGGCGAACACCAGCAGGGCCGCGAACAGCACCGGCGCCGGGCGCCGGGCGAGCTTCTTGATCAGCGCGAACTGCTCGACGACCAGGTCCTCGGAGTCGTCGTCGCCGCCGGCCTCGACCGAGCCGTGCCGGCTGCCGGTGTCGTCGCCGCCCCCTATCCCGAGCGAGCCGATGACGCCCTCGACGGCCAGCCGGGTGGTGGCGCCGGGCGCCGGGAAGAGCGTGCGGTCGTCCAGGGCGTCCGCGGCCCTGGTCCGGGCGCGGCGTTTGCGGGCGGCCAACAGCCTTGGGAACCGGACCAGTTCGTGGCCGAGCCCGGCGAGTTCGTCGACGGCCTGGCGCGGGTCCTTGCCGAGCAGGTTGGTGACGGCCCGCAGCAGGGTGCCGAGCACCAGCCGCAGCAGGACGTAGGGGAAGAGCGCGCCCCGGCAGTTGGCGAGCAGGGTGTAGACGGCGCCGGCCTTGTCCACCCGGTGCGGGTGGGAGGAGGCGCAGTCGATGGCGCGGCGCTCGCGGGCGGAAGCCTCGGCGTGCCGCAGCACGGCGTCGGGGGCGACCACGACGCGGTGGCCGGCGGCGTTGACCCGCCAGCAGAAGTCGGTGTCGTCCCGCATCAGCGGGAGGGCCTTGTCGAAGCCGCCGAGCTCCTCGAAGACGTCCCGGCGCACCAGCATGCCGGCACTGGAGACGGCGAGCACCGGACGGACCTGGTCGTGCTGGCCCTGGTCCTGCTCGCGGCGGTCGAGGCCGGTCCAGCGCCGCCCGGAGCGGGCGATCGTCACGCCGACCTCAAGGAGCTGGCGGCGGTCGTACCAGCTGCGCAGCTTGGGGCCGACCACGGCCGCGCTGGGGGTGGAGTCGGCGACCTGGAGCAGGCGGCGCAGCGCGTCGGTCTGCGGCTCGCAGTCGTCGTGCAGCAGCCAGAGCCACTCGACCGGCTCGGTCTCGCGCGGGCCGCCGCGGCCGAGGTCGTCCTCCTGGGCGAGCGGGTCGCCGAAGTCGTCCCAGCCGCCGGTGACCGGGTCGTAGCCGGAGGGGTCGAGCCGGTAGGACAGGTCCTCGGGGCGCAGCGGCGGGCTGTTGAAGACGGCTTCGGCGACGGCGGTGCCGAAGCCGGCCCGGCGGCCGAGGACGAGCGGGCCGCTCTCGGGGAGCCAGTCGGCGAGGGTGTCGGCGAGCAGCTGCTGGGAGTTGTCGGTGGAGCCGGTGTCGACCGCGAGGACGCGCTGGACCTGGCGGTCCTGCCCGAGCAGGCCGGCCAGCGTCTGCGGGAGCCAGCGGGCGCCGTCGTGCGAGACGATCACGGCGGTGACCAGGTGGCGCGGGTAGGCGGGTGGCCGGGAAGCGGTGAAGCCGCTCTGGTGGCTGTAGACGGTCATCGAGTGCGCGGGCCCCAGTTCTCGGTGGACACAGCCGGTGAACGGCAACCGGATGGCGCACCACACTAACGGCTCCTGGTGGACGGTTCGTCCGGGGTGCCGGTGCGGGGACGGTGAAGGAGGCCGCGGGGGAGACCGTGGAGGAGGCGGTGGGAGGGGTGGCGGGGGAAGGGGCGGGAACACGAAAGCGCCCCACCACCGCGGTGAGGCGCCCGTACAGCTGTGCGATTGTCCGTCGCTGTCGAACGGTCAGCGGGGCCCGGGGGCCGCCCCGTCAGACCGCGCTCTTCTTGAGCCGACGGCGCTCGCGCTCGGAGAGGCCGCCCCAGATGCCGAAACGCTCGTCATTGGCGAGGGCGTACTCCAGGCACTCCGAGCGGACCTCGCAGGCGAGGCAGACCTTCTTGGCCTCGCGGGTCGAGCCGCCCTTCTCGGGAAAGAAGGACTCCGGGTCGGTCTGAGCGCACAACGCGCGCTCCTGCCAGCCGAGTTCCTCCTCTTCCTCCGCGATGCCGTCCCCGATCAACAGCTCAAAGAGCTCGCTCATGTGGCGCGCCTCCTCTGCCCCTACTTGGCGTCCCCGTGGTTGCCGTTGCCTCGTGCGGCTGACGACACGAGTGAAATTACAGTTGCGTCACTCTGGCCCAGTCAAGCCGAGCTCTGGTATTGGGGCCAGGATTCACTCCCCGGCACCAAGCCGTTACGAATAGTGTACATATCCGGACACAACGGACCTTCTGCCGTAAGGCCCTGAACAGTGCCGAACCGTCCGCAACCATTCGCCAGGTGACCCTTGGTCACCACCACAGGCCGGTCATCGGCCTGCCTTCCCGGCGATCTTCCCATCGAAACATAGAGAGTGATGAATCACCCCATCAGGGCAAGATCCGGACCGAATCCACTCGAATGCCTCATCCTTCCGTTTGACACCGACCCTGCGGATGCGGTGTCCTTTCCCCTATGTCAGAGTTCGCCAGCCCCCGGAGCGGTTCCACGCTCCGCCGTGCCGTGAACTCTTGTTGTCGCCTCTGTTCCTGCTGTATCTAGGCGCCCGCGTCCCACCGCGCGCCGCCCCCAGGAAGCACAGAGGCCGCCCGCGATTCCCGCCCCAGGACATCCCGGATCCGGCTGATCCCGACGAACCAGCCGACTCCTCCGAGGACGACTCCCGTGCGCATCATCCGCATCCGCCGGCGGAACCGCGACCGCAACAAGCTCGCCCGCCTTGGCCTCACCCCCAGCCACTCCCCCCGCCACCCTGACCGGCAGCGCCGGACGGACGGGCAGCGCTGGACGGACGGGCTCAGCGACGTCTCCATCGCCGGCGACCCGCTCGCGTTCCCGCACCTGGCCCGCACCGACCTGCCCGCCCACCCCACCACCGTCGCCGGCTACGCCCGGCTGGTCCGCGAGATCGCCGCCGACCGCGCCCGCTGGGAACCGCTCGTCCGCTACGACGCACTGACCCGCTGGTACGCCCGCCTGGCCACCGGCCCCGGCTACGAGATCTGGCTGCTCAGCTGGCTGCCCGGCCAGAGCAGCGGCTTCCACGACCACGGCGAGTCCTCCGGCGTGATGACCGTCGTCCGGGGCGAGCTCATCGAGCGCTCCCTCACGCACGCGGGCGAGGGCGCCCGCACCCTGAAGCCCGGCGGGCAGCGCGTCTTCTCCTCCGGCTACCTGCACGAGGTGGTCAACGGCGCGCTCGAACCCGCCGTCTCCATCCACCTCTACACCCCCGGCCTCACCGAGATGAACCAGTACGGCGCCACCGCCCTCCCCGAGCAGCACGCGCAGCCGCACGCGGACCAGCAGCAGGCGCAGGCCGAGGCGCACTGACGCCGGGCTGACGGACGGTCCGATCGTGGCAGGATGACCCCATGCGCATCGTGGCACTGGCAGGCGGAATCGGCGGAGCGCGCTTCCTGCGCGGGCTCCTCGCGGCGGTCGGACCGCAGGACGAGATCACCGTCATCGGCAACACCGGCGACGACATCCACCTCTACGGCCTCAAGGTCTGTCCCGACCTCGACACCGTGATGTACACCCTCGGCGGCGGCATCCACGAGGAACAGGGCTGGGGCCGGACCGACGAGACCTGGTCGATCAAGAACGAGATGAAGGAGTACGGCGTCGGCCCCGAGTGGTTCGGGCTCGGCGACCGGGACTTCGCCACCCACCTCGTCCGCAGCCAGATGCTCACCGCCGGATACAGCCTCACCCAGGTGACCGAGGCGCTGTGCGTGCGATGGAAGCCCGGCGTGCGGCTGCTGCCGATGAGCGACGACCGGGTCGAGACGCACGTGCGGATCACCGACGAGCAGGGCACCCGGGCGATCCACTTCCAGGAGTACTGGGTCAAGCTGCACGCCGCCGTGGACGCCGAGGCGATCATCCCGGTCGGCGCCGACACCGCCAAGCCCGCGCCCGGCGTGCTGGAGGCGATCGCCGCGGCCGACATCATCCTCTTCCCGCCGTCCAACCCGGTCGTCTCGATCGGCAGCATCCTCGCCGTCCCCGGCATCCGGGAGGCCGTCGTCGCCGCCCCGGCGCCGGTCGTCGGGCTCTCCCCGATCATCGGCGGGGCGCCGGTGCGCGGCATGGCCGACAAGGTGCTCGCCGCCGTCGGCGTCGAGGCGACGGCGGAGGCGGTCGCGCTGAACTACGGCTCCGACCTCCTCGACGGCTGGCTGGTCGACACCGCCGACGAGGCGTCGGTGGCCGCGGTCGAGGCCGGCGGAATCGCCTGCCGGGCCGTCCCCCTGCTGATGACCGACATCGAGACCACCGCCCAGATGGCCTGGGCCGCGCTCGCACTGGCGGATCAGGTCCGCTCGTGACCGCGCCGCTGCAGATCCTGGGCATCGAGGGGATCCCGGAGGTCGATGCCGGGGCCGACCTCGCCGAGCTGATCGCCAAGGCCGGGACGTATCTGGACGGCGACATCCTGCTGGTCACCTCCAAGATCGTCAGCAAGGCCGAGGGCCGGCTGCAGCACGCCGCCGACCGCGAGGCCGCGATCGACGCCGAGACCGTCCGGGTCATCGCCCGGCGCGGACCGGTCCGGATCGTCGAGAACCGCAACGGCTTCGTCATGGCCGCCGCCGGCGTCGACGCCTCCAACACCGCCCCCGGCACCGTGCTGCTGCTGCCCGAGGACCCGGACGCCTCGGCCCGCGCGCTGCGGGCCCGGCTGCAGCACCTCACCGGCCGCCGGCTCGCCGTCGTCGTCACCGACACCTTCGGGCGGCCCTGGCGCAACGGGCTCACCGACGTCGCGATCGGCGCCGCCGGACTGTCCGCCCTGGACGACCACCGGGGGCGCACCGACAGCCACGGCAACGCGCTGGAAATGACCGTCACCGCGACCGCCGACGAACTCGCCGCCGCCGCCGACCTGGTGAAGGGCAAGGCCACCGGCGTCCCGGTCGCGGTCGTCCGCGGGCTCGGCCACCTGGTCACCGCCGAGGACGGCACGGGCACCCGGCCACTGGTGCGGCCCGCCACGGACGACATGTTCCGGCTCGGCACCTCCGAGGCACTGCGGCAGGCCGTCACCCTGCGGCGCACCGTCCGCTCCTTCACCGCCGAACCGGTCGACCCGGCCGCCGTCCGCCGCGCGGTCGCGGCCGCCGTCACCGCGCCCGCCCCGCACCACACCACGCCCTGGCGGTTCGTGCTGCTGGAGTCACCCGACACCCGCACCCGGCTGCTCGACGCGATGCTCGCCGCCTGGCAGCGCGACCTGCGCGAACTCGACGGCTGGGACGAGGCCAAGATCGCCCGTCGCACCGCCCGCGGCGACGTCCTGCGCGACGCGCCGTACCTGGTGGTGCCCTGCCTGCTCATGGACGGCTCGCACGACTACCCCGACACCCGGCGCGTCGGCGCCGAACGGGAGATGTTCACCGTCGCCGTCGGCGCCGCCGTACAGAACCTGCTGGTCGCCCTCACCGGCGAGGGCTACGGCTCCGCCTGGGTCTCCTCCACCATGTTCTGCCGCGACACCGTCCGCGCCGCCCTGGACCTGCCCGCCGACTGGGACCCGATGGGCGCCATCGCCGTCGGCCGCCCCGCCGAGCCGCCCCGCGAACGCCCGGAACGCAGCGCCGACACCTTCATCGAGGTGCGGTAGGGATCAGCGGCCCCGGGAGATCCCGCGGCGGTTGCCCACCGACCCACGCGGGTGTACACCGGGGCGGCCTCTCCTCAGCGGTGGCGGTGGTCGTTGGGGGTGAGGCGGGGGCCGTAGCGGGGGGCGCGGGCGCCGACGGCCAGCAGGAGGCGGCAGAGCCGGTGGCGGTGCGGGCGGAAGGGCTCCAGGAGGGCGAGCATCTGGGCGTCGTCGCTGCGGGGTCGGCCGGCCAGGGCCCAGCCGACCAGGTTGGGCAGGTGGAAATCGCCGACCGAGACCGCGTCCGGGTCGCCGTTGCTGCGCTGCAGGGTCTCGGCCGCCGTCCAGACACCGATGCCCGGCACGGCGGTGAGACGGGCGAACGCCTCCCCGTGGCCCATCGCCGACGCCTCCTCCAGGCGCGGCGCCAGCCGGACCGCCCGCATCACGGTCGCGGACCGCTTCGGGTCCACGCCCGCCCGGTGCCACTCCCAGCTCGGTATCAGCGCCCACTCCCGGGCCGACGGCGCCACCCGCATGCCCTCGGCCGGGCCCGGCGCCGGGGTGCCGAAGTCCCGCAACAGGGTCCGCCAGGCGCGGTAGGCCTCGTCGGTGGTGACCTTCTGCTCCAGGATCGCCGGGACGAGGGACTCCAGCACCAGACCGGTCCGGCTCAGCCGGACCCCGGCGGTACGGCGCTGCGCGTCCCGCAGCGGACCGGGCGGCAGCACCAGCGCCTCCGGCTCGTCCTCCGCGCCCAGCAGCACGGGAAGCCGGTCGAGCAGCCAGTCCGCGGCAGGACCCCAGGCGGTCGCCTCGACCTCGCCCGCGGCGGGGTGCGACAGCACGCGCAAGGTACCGACACCCGCCGGGGTACGGGAGGCGCGCCAGACGGCGCCGTCCCCGGCGGTCCGGTACGACGGGTCGGCGGGGCCGCGGCGCAGCGGCAGCAGCGTCCGGGCCGCGTCCAGCGGGAAACCCGGCCGCCAGCGCCGCACCGAGCCGCCGGCCGTACCGTCCGCCACTGCCGTCGCCTCCTTCGCTGCCGTCACCGACCATGGGGATATGAACGATACGCGGCTGCCGGAACTGCCCTCCGAGGACGAGATCGCGGTGCGGGCGCTGTACCGCCGGATGCTGGAGGGATGGAACCAGCGGGACGGCGCGGCCTTCGCCGGGCCGTTCGCGGTGGAC
Organism: Kitasatospora sp. NPDC034023; assembly: GCF_055575795.1. Classification (NCBI taxonomy): domain Bacteria; kingdom Bacillati; phylum Actinomycetota; class Actinomycetes; order Kitasatosporales; family Streptomycetaceae; genus Kitasatospora; species Kitasatospora sp. NPDC034023. Next base: position 18,723 of record NZ_JBVIRY010000055.1, on the reverse strand, counting down.
GGGGAAGCGATCGGCTTCGACGGGAGCGGACACCGGGGACGGTCGGTGATCGCCGCCGAGCTGGGCCGGATCTTCGCCGACCACGCGACGCCCCGGTACGTGGCCACCGTACGGCGGGTGCGGGCCCTCGGGGCCGGGGTGGCGCAGCTGGAGGCCGTCGCCGGGATGGTGCCGGACGGCGCGCAGGAGCTGGACCCGGGGCTCAACGCGGTGCAGACGGTGATCGCGGTGAACGCCGGGGCGGGGTGGCGGATCGCGCTGCTGCAGAACACCCCCGCGCGGTACGACCTCCGGCCGGATCTGGGGGCGGGGCTGACGGAGGAGCTGCGGGGGTTGGTACGGCGGTGGAGTGAGGTGGGGGGCGGCAACTGAGCGTTCGCGATCGGGTGGCCCCGACGCGCCTGCCGCGCGCGGTTCCCCGCGCCCTGTCGGGGCGCGGGGCCAGGGGAAGGGGGGAAGGAGCCGGGCGCGGGAGGCGGCGTCGGCGGGTCAGGGGCTCTGGGTCTGGAGGCGGGTCGCTGCCGCGCGCAGGGCCGGGAGTTGGGCGTAGAGGGCGTTGCCGGGGCATTCGGTGTTGAAGGCGTCGCGGTGGCCGGAGACGGTGTCGAAGTCGACGACGGTGCCTTTGGGGTAGCGGCTGGCGTCGGAGGCCGAGGTGAGCTTGCTGTGGCCGTCGGCGGGTTGGCCGGTGAGGCCGAGTTTCCAGGCGGTGATGGCGGCGAGGCCGTCGAGGAGGGGCTGGGGCGGCTGGTCGCCGCCGTAGGTGCCGATCGCGGCGATGCCGGAGGAGTCGGTGTTGAAGCCGAGGGTGTGGGCGCCGTGGACGGGTTGGTCGACGCCGCCGGCGCGGCCCTCGTAGACGGTGCCGCAGCGGTCGACCAGGAAGTTGTAGCCGATGTCGCGCCAGCCGCTGGTTTTGACGTGGTACTGGTAGATCGCCCGGATCACTCGGGGGGCGTCGCCGCAGGCGTAGTCGGTGGCGGTGGCGGTGTGGTGGACGAAGACCTCGCGGACCGGGCCGGTGTACTCGAAGCTCTGGTCGCGCAGCGACTCGTCGGCGCCCCAGCCGGCCCGGGTGACGATGGCCGGGCGTGGGGCCTGGTGCCCGTCGGCGGGCTCGTGGGGCTCGGCGGGCAGGGTCCGTGCGGCCGGTGCGGCGGCGCCCCGGCCGGGGTCGACGAGTTCGAGCCGCAGTCCGGGCGGCGCTCCTGCCGGGCCGGTCCGGACGTCGACCGCGACGCCGTCGCTGCGACCGGTCCACAGGGGTGCGGTGGCGCCGTGCGGCGAGTGGTCGGGGCCGTCCTCGGGCTCGGCTTCGAGCCGCCGCCAGTCGCCCCAGTGGCCGGTGTCCGCGTCCCGGGTGCGGATCCGGATGTCGGCGCCGGCAAGTGCGTCCGGCGGGCCGTCCCAGCTGACACCGAGGAGTTCGAACGGCCGGGTGCCGCGCGGGGCGAGGCCGTGGCCGGCGGGCAGCGGGAACGAGGTGGTCGAGCCGCCGTCGGCGAAGTCGCGGCGCTGGGGGCCGGACGGGTCGGCGGCGGAGGCGGCGGGTTGGACGAGCAGGGCAGCGGTGCAGCCGGCGAGCAGAACGGCTGGTAGTGAAAGGCGCATAATTCGGATCGTCGCCGCAAACCGGACCGCTCGCCACGCCGCCCCGCGGCCGTTCGGCCACCCCTCCCGGCCTCCCACTCGAAGGCCGTAGGCTGGGGCGCACCATGACTGCGCCTTTCGCTGCCGATGCCCACACCCCCGTCGAGCTGCTGCACGCATTCCTGCGCGGCGGCCCCCCTTCGGTCGATCCCGCGGCCCCGCTGGTCACCTTCTACGACGACGCCACCGGCGAACGGGTGGAGTTGTCCGCCCGGACGTTCGACAACTGGGTGGCCAAGACCGCCAACCTCCTGCAGGACGAGCTGAACGCCGGCCCGGGCGACCGGGCGGCGCTGCTGCTGCCCGCCCACTGGCAGAGCGCCGTCTGGCTGCTCGCCTGCTGGTCGGTCGGAGTGGCGGCGGTGCCGGGCGGCGACCCGGCCGCCGCGGACCTGGTGGTCAGCGGCCCGGACGGGCTGGCGGCCGCCCAGGCCTGCGAGGGCGAGCGGGTGGCGCTCGCCCTGCGCCCGCTCGGCGGCCGTTTCCCGCAGCGCCCGGACGGCTTCCTCGACTACGCCGCCGAGGTGCCCGGGCAGGGCGACCGCTTCGCGCCGTACTCCCCCGTCGCCCCGGACGGGCAGGCGCTGGAGACCGCGGTGGACGGGCTGCCGCTGAAGCTGACGGGCGAGCAGACCGTCGCGCTGGCCCGGGAGGGAGCGGCCCGCCTCGGCCTGAAGCCCGGCGACCGTGTGCTGTCCACCCTCTCGTACGACGACTGGGCGGGCCTGGAGGCCGGCCTGCTGGCGCCGCTGGCGGCCGGCGCCTCGGTGGTGCTGTGCCGCAACTCGCAGGCGCTGGACGCCGAGCAGTGGGAGAAGCGGACCGAATCCGAACGGGTGACACTGCGCCTCGGGTGACCCCCCGGCCCGGGCCCGGCGGGTAGGTATCCCTGCCATGGCCGAGGACGACACCGAGCACCCCCCGACCGACGACTCCCCTACGGAGACCTCTCCGACGGACGTTCCCCCCGCGGACGCTCCCCCGGACGGGACCGGACGCCCGCGCAGGCGCCGGCGGTGGCTGATGATCACCGCCGGCGTCGTCGCGTTCCTGCTGGTCGCGACCGGGGCGCTGCTCTGGATCGCCTACCGCAAGCTGGACGGCAACATCCGGACCGACGCGGCCACCGACCGGCTGCTCGCCAAGCTGGAGGCCGAACGGCCGAGCCGCACCGCCGGCGCGCGGGGCGCCGAGAACATCCTGCTGATCGGCAGTGACGACCGCTCCGGCGCGAACGGCTCCTACGGCACCGACGCGGGCACCCAGCGCTCGGACACCACGATCCTCCTGCACCTGGCCGCCGACCGGAAGCACGCGACGGCGGTCTCCGTCCCACGCGACGTCATGGTCAGCGTCCCCGCCTGTGAGAAGCCGGACGGCACCCACAGCAAGCCGGCGCTGATGCAGTTCAACTGGGCCTTCGAGACGGGCGGCCCGGCCTGCTCGATCCGTACCGTCGAGCAGCTGAGCGGGATCCGGATCGACCACTACGTGATCCTCGACTTCAGCGGCTTCAAGACGATCGTGGACGCGATCGGCGGGGTCGAGGTGTGCGTGCCGCAGCCGATCCACGACAAGGACGCCAAGCTCGACCTGCCCGCCGGCCGGCAGACCCTGCACGGCGAGCAGGCGCTCGGCTACGTCCGGGCCCGGGAGAGCCTGGGGGACGGCAGCGACACCCAGCGGATGGGCCGTCAGCAGCAGTTCCTGGCCGCGCTGATCCGCAAGGTGGAGTCGCAGGGCGTGCTGCTGAACCCGGCCCGGCTGTGGCCGGTGCTGGACGCGGCGACCTCCTCGGTCCGGGCGGACGGCGGACTGTCCTCGCTCGGCGCGCTGTACGACCTGACCCAGGACCTGCGCGGCGTCCCCACGGCGAACGTGACCTTCCTGACCGCGCCGCGCCGCCCGTACCGCTACGACTCGGACCGGGACGAGTTCGTGCAGCCGCAGACCACCCAGCTGTTCACGGCGCTGCGCGACGACCAGCCCGTCGCCGTCCGGCCGCCCGGGTCGGCGCCGTCGGCGGGCGCGGCGGCGAACGCGAGCCCGGGCGCGGGACCGAACGCGGGCTCCGCCGAGGCGGCGATGGCGGCGGCGTCACCTTCGGCGGGCGCCTCGCCCACGTTCGAGGGACGCACCGCCGACGTGGACGCCTGCGCGCAGCACTGAGCGGGCCCCCCGGGCCGCGCCGCGCCGCAGGTCGGCGCGGGTGTGTCCGGAAATCGTCTGGCGGAGAACGGAATTTACCTTCGCTTTGTTCACGCATGATGCAGATCACACCCGGAACGATTCCCCCATTCGGCTCGTCTACTGTGTCCGGATCGGCCCGCTCAGGACGGGTGGGCCGGAGCCGTGACCGGTCGAAGGTAGGGAACCCCCCGTGCACGAGGAGCAACCGGAATCCGGTCGGTACCGGGTGGACCCGGCGCCCGGTGTCCCCCGGCAGCGCCGCCGGGCCGCCGAGGCACCCGAGGCACCGGCCGGAGAGGGCCGCCGGGACACCCGGCGGCGGGCTGCCGCCCTCGCCAAGCGCAACCGGCGCCGGCGCGCGCTCAAGTGGACCGCCGGGACGGGCGCCCTGGTGATGGCCGCGGGCTGCGGCGGGGCGTACTACCTGTACCAGCACTTCAACAACAACCTGACCTCGGTCAAGGTCCAGCTGGGCGACGAGGCGGAGCGCCCCAAGGCCGCCGGGGAGGCGCTGAACATCCTGGTGATCGGCACCGACAGCCGGGAGGGCCTCGGCCGCGAGTACGGTGACGCGGGCAGCACCGGGCACGCCGACACCACGCTGCTGTTCCACATCGCCAAGGACCGCTCCAACGCGACGGTGGTCAGCCTCCCGCGCGACCTGATGCTGCCGATCCCGGAGTGCCAGAGCGCCCAGGGGAAGAAGATCCCGGGCTCGGCGCGGGACATGTTCAACAACAGCCTCGGCCAGGCGGGACGGGACGCGGGCTGCACCTGGAAGACCGTCGAGAAGAACACCGGGATCCGGGTCGACCACTTCGTGCAGGTCAACTTCGAGGCGGTGAAGACCCTGTCCACCGCGGTCGGCGGGGTCGAGGTCTGCGCGGCCAAGGACATCAACGACAAGGACTCGCACCTCAAGATGACCAAGGGCCGGCACGTGGTCCAGGGCGAGGAGGCGCTGGCCTTCGTCCGCACCCGGCACGCGGTCGGCCAGGGCGGCGACCTCAGCCGGATCCCGCTCCAGCAGCAGTTCATCAGCTCGATGATCCGCAAGATCAAGACCGACGACACCCTGACCAACCCCGCCAAGCTCTACAAGCTCGCGGACGCCGCCACCAAGGCGCTCACCGTGGACGACGGCATCGGCAGCGTGGACAAGCTGAAGGACCTCGCGCTGGACATCAGCAAGGTGGACACCAAGAACATCACCTTCGCCACCGTGCCCGTCGTGGACGACCCCCAGGACAAGGACCGGGTGATCTTCAAGCAGCCGGACGCCTCCCAGGTGTTCGCGATGGTCGCGGGCGACCGCTCGCTGACCGAGACGGCCGCCCCGCCCGCGCCCGACGGCGCCGGCTCGGCCGCCCCGACGACGCCCGCCGCCACCGCCCCGGCGGTGGACACCAAGGGCGTCCAGGTGACGGTCCGCAACGGCAGCGGCAAGCGCGGGCAGTCCGGGCCGACCGTCGAGAAGCTCCAGGCGAAGGGCTTCGCCAAGGCCGCGGTCGGCAGCGACGCGCCGGTCGCCGCGAGCACCACGGTCTCCTACCCGGCGGGCCAGGAGGCCGAGGCCAACGCCTTGGCCGCCGCCCTCGGGCTGCCGGGTGACGCCGTGAAGCCGGCCGCGAAGACGGACCCGAAGGCCGGGCTGCTCCTGGTGCTCGGCAAGGACGCCCTGAGCGCGCCCGCCACCCCGGGGGCGGCGCCGACCGCGGCGCCCGAGGACCTCCAGCGGGTGCAGGCGGACGACGTCGACGCCTGCGCCAAGTAGCTGCCGGGGCAGGAGGGTTCCGGCCGCCTCGCGGTGCCCTTCGCCGGTTCGGGCACCGCCGGTGGCCGCCTCCTCGTCCGGCAGCGGCTCGCCGGCGCGGCCGACCCGGCGCGACGGGGCGTCAGCCGGTCTTGGAGAGCAGGTTCTTCGAGGACGGGCTGACGCTGGCGATCACCCGGCGCGCCAGCGAGCGCGGTGAGGTGAGGAAGCCGAAGCCCCAGCTGAGGTGCATGGTCGCGAACGCCACCGGCAGCAGTGTCCTGGCCTTGACGGACAGGCCGCGGCCCTCGGTCACGGCGCCGCCGACGATGCCCAGCAGGTAGGCGCCGGGCACCGCGAGGAAGGCCGGGTGGACGGCCGCGCCGAGCACCAGCCCGAGGGTGACCGCCAGCAGCGCGGCCGGCGGGGCGAGGTAGCGCAGGTTGACCGAGCCGCGGTGGTAGCGGGTGACCACCCGGCGCCAGCGGCCGTAGTCCTTGTACTGCTTGGCCAGCGCCCGCACCGAGGGCCGGGGCCGGTACGTCACCTTGAGCTGCGGGGTGAACCAGACCAGGCCGCCGTCCTGGCGGATCCGGTAGTTCAGCTCCCAGTCCTGGGCGCGGATGAACTCCTCGTTGTAGCCGCCGAGCTTCTCCAGCACCTCGCGCCGGAACACCCCGAGGTAGACGGTGTCCGCCGGGCCGGCCAGGCCTCCGGTGTGGAAGGCGGCGTTGCCGACACCGAGCTTGGAGGTCATCGCGGCGGCGACCGCGTTCTCCCACTCGGTCTCGCCCTCGGCGTGCATGATGCCGCCGACGTTCGCCGCGTCCATCTCGCCCAGCAGCCGGACCGCGGTCGCGATGTAGCCGGGGGTGAGCAGACCGTGGCCGTCCACGCGCACCACTATCGGATGGCGGGAGCCCCGGATCGCGGCGTTCAGCCCGGCGGGCGTCCGGCCGGTGGGGTTCGCCACCGTCCGCACCCGCGGGTCCTCGGCCACCAGCTCGGCGGCGATCTCGTCGGTACGGTCGCTGGAGGGACCGAGGGCGATCACCACCTCCATCGGCCCCGGGTACTCCTGGTCCAGGATGCGCCGGACAGCCGTGCGCAGGTGACGTTCCTCGTTGAGCACCGGCATGATCACGGAAACAGCCGGCAGCTCCTCAGCAGCCTTGGTGTTCATCGGGGCCACCGTACCGGTGCGGACGCGTCCCCGTCTTGTCCCGGTCCGGGCGGCCGCGCACTCCTCGCGGCGCGGCACCGGCACTGTGATCAAGGTCACCGCGCTCTCCCGTCGGCGCGGGCCCGGACCGGGGCGGACGCGGAGTTGGTGGGGCCCTCGGCGCGGCACGCGGCAGGGGCCGGGTGCGGTGCGCACCCGGCCCCTGTCCCGCGTCCCCGTTCCGACGCCCCCCGGCGCCGGAACGGGTCCGTCGCGCTTCAGTCCGCCGCGATTCAGTCCGTGGCGATGGCGGTGAGGACGTTCATCCGTCCCGCCCGGAAGGCCGGGACGAGCGCGGCGACCAGGCCGATCACCACCGAGGAGACCAGGGTGATCGCGATCGTGGTGGTGGGGACGGAGAGCGCCCCGAGGCCCTGGTCCCGCAGGACCCCCTGGGCGGTGACGCCCCAGGCGAGGCCCAGCCCGGTGCCGAGGACGGCGCCGAACACCGCGATCACCACGGACTCCAGCCGGATCATCCGGCGCAGCTGGCGGCGGGAGAGCCCGATCGCCCGCAGCAGGCCGATCTCCCGGGTCCGCTCGACCACCGACAGCGCCAGGGTGTTGACCACACCGAGCACGGCGACCGTGATCGAGAGGGCGACCAGCCCGTAGATCAGGTAGAGCAGGGTGTCGACCTGGGACTGCACCAGCTCCTTGTAGCCGGCCCGGTCCTTGATGGTCAGCTGCGGGTACTCCTTGAGCCCGTCCTCCAGCGCGGTCAGCGTCCTGTCGACGTCGGCGCCGGAGGAGGCCTTGGCGAAGAAGGTCCACACCGGCGGCTGCTCGGCGGCGGGGACGACCTCGGCCATGGTGTCCATGGCGACGAAGGAGCCGTCGCCGAACAGCTCACCCTTGGCGAAGACCGCGCCGACCGGCAGCACCTGGGTGTGGCCCCTGCCGTAGTCGACGGTCACCTGGTCGCCGACCTTCAGGCCGTGGTCCTTGGCGAAGGTCTCGCCGATCCCCAGCGAGCCGCGGCCGACCGAGTCCGCCGCACCGGAGTTGACGGTCGGACGGAAGTCGGTGCCGAGGAATCCGGGCGGCACGGCGGTCAGGTCGGTCTTCGCCTTCTGTCCGTCCGGCAGCCGGACCTTGGCGGCCTGGAAGCCCTTCTGGATGGTGACGTGGTCGATGCCCGGGGTGCGGCGCACGATGTCCAGCATCTCCGGGGTGACCTCGGTGCCGCCGCCCGCGATGATGTAGTCCACGCCCACCGACTTGTCGATCTGCGCGCCGGCCGAGGTGACGGCCGAGGAGCTGAACACCGCGGAGGCGATCACCAGCGCCAGGCCGATCATCAGCGCGGCGGCGGTGGCGCCGGTGCGGCGCGGGTTGCGCATCGCGTTGCGCTGGGCGAGCTTGCCGGACGGGCCGAACACGGCCGGCAGCACCGCACCGAGCACCCGGACGATGGCCGAGGCCAGCAGCGGGCCGAGCACCACGAAGCCGACCAGGGTGAGCACCACGCCCAGGCCCAGGTACTGGCCGCCGGTGGCCGCCTTCTCCGACCGCGCGCCGAGCACCAGCAGGGTGCCGCCGCCCGCCGTCAACAGCAGGCCGACCGCCGTACGGACCAGGTTGGCGCGGCCCTCGGCCGGGGTGCCGTGGTCGCGCAGGGCGGCCATCGGCGAGATCCGGCTCGCCCGGCGGGCCGGGAACCAGGCCGCGACCAGGGTGACCACGATGCCGAGCGCGTAGCCGGCGACGAACACGTCCGGCCCGATCCGCAGGTCGGCCGCCTTGAGGTCCATGCCGATCGCGTTCATCAGCTTGATCAGGCCGACCGCGACGCCCAGGCCGGCCGCGACCCCGAGGGTCGAGCCGAGCACGCCCAGGATCAGCGCCTCGACCAGCACCGAGCGGTTGACCTGCCGGCGGCTGCCGCCGATGGCGCGCAGCAGGCCGATCTCCCGGGTGCGCTGGGCGACCAGCATCGAGAAGGTGTTGATGATCAGGAAGCCGCCGACGATCGCCGAGACGAAGGCGAAGCCGAGCATCGCGTACTTCATGAAGGCGAGGCCGCTGCCGACCTGCTTGGCGTTCTCGTCCTTCTGCTCGGCCGCGGTCTTGGCCTGGTAGCCGCCGCCGACCTTGGCCAGCGCCGCGGCCTTGAGCTGGTCGTTGCTCCGGCTGCCGTCGCCGAAGGCCTCGATCGAGGTGTAGGCCGGCTCGCCGAGCAGCAGCTGCTGGGCGGTCGGGGTGTCCAGGAAGCCGAGGGCCGCGCCCGGGTTGGTGGCGGTGAAGGTGGCGATGCCGGCGATGGTGAAGTCGTGCTTGCCGCCGGAGTTCTCGACCCGGATCCGGTCGCCGAGGCCGAGCTTGGCCTTCTTCGCTGTGTCCGCGTCCAGCACCAGCTCACCGGAGTTCTGCGGCGTGTGGCCGGAGGTGATGGTGACCGGGTTGCGCGGGGTGTCGGTCCAGTTCCCGAGCAGGGTGGGCGCGCCGCTGGTCGGGCCGACCAGCTTGTTGGTGGCCGGGTTGACCAGGATCGCGTTCCCGACCATGACCTGGCCGACGGCTTTTTTCACGCCCGGCACCGCGGCGACCTGGTCGGCGAGCGCCACCGGGACGGTCGACGGCTTGGCGGCGGCCTGCTGCTCCTCGTCATCGGCCGGCTTGGGCGGCTGGACCGAGACGTCGGAGGCGGTCGCGGCGAAGAGCTTGTCGAAGGTACTGGTGGCGGTGTCGGAGAACACCAGGGTGCCGGAGACGAAGGCCACCGACAGCACGACGGCGATGAGCGAGAGCGCCATCCGGCCCTTGTGGGCGAAGAAGCTCCGCAGTGAGGTCTTGAGCAGCATGATCGTGTCGTCCCGTCGCTCAGCTGGTGCGCTTGCCGTCGAAACGGCGCATGCGTTCGAGGACGGAGTCGGCGGTGGGCGCGTGCATCTCGTCGACGATCACGCCGTCGGCGAGGAAGAGCACGCGGTCCGCGTAGCCGGCGGCGACCGGGTCGTGGGTGACCATCACCATGGTCTGGCCCAGCTCGTCCACCGAGCGGCGCAGGAAGGTCAGCACCTCGGCACCGGCCCGGGAGTCCAGGTTCCCGGTGGGCTCGTCGCCGAAGATGATCTCGGGGCGGGCGGCCAGCGCCCGGGCCACCGCGACGCGCTGCTGCTGGCCGCCGGAGAGCTGGGTCGGGCGGTGCTTGAGCCGGCCGGCCAGGCCGACGGTCTCCACCACCTGGTCCAGCCAGGCCTGGTCGGGCCGGCGGCCCGCGATGTCCATCGGCAGCGTGATGTTCTCCAGCGCGTTCAGGGTCGGCAGCAGGTTGAACGCCTGGAAGATGAAGCCGATCTTGTCCCGGCGCAGTCTGGTCAGCTGCTTGTCCTTGAGGCCGGTGATCTCGGTGTCGCCGATCCAGATCCGGCCGGTGCTCACCGTGTCGAGCCCGGCCAGGCAGTGCATCAGGGTGGACTTGCCGGAGCCCGAGGGGCCCATGATCGCGGTGAACCGGCCGCGCTGGATGTCGACGTCGACCGCGTCGAGCGCGGTGACCTTGGTCTCGCCGGAACCGTACGCCTTGGTGACCTGACGGGCCGAAGCGGCGACGGCGGAGGCTCCGCCGGGAAGCTGGGGGTCGTACACGGCTGCTGCTGCCGTCGTCACTGGAGTCTCCTAGAGGAAAAATGCGCTCACCCGTTGGCCCCCAGCCTCACGGGCCCACCCGCCTCACGACATGGCGCAGGCGGTAGTCCTCGACCGGGAGTTGTCTCCACCCTCCCGGTGGACCTGGCCACCGGACCCGACCGGATCGGGCCGCTTCCTGGCGGTGGGGATGTAGGAACCACGTTAGGAGTGGACGGCGGACCGCTCGTCATCCGACGGAATGAAGCGGCTCAACCAAGGTTCTACGGGGCGCGGCGCGCCTCCCCCTAGGGGTCGCCGCGGCCCGTCTCGGGGACGCCCCGTACGGGCCGCGGCCGCGGTTGCCGGCCGGTCAGCGCCGGTCGGCGCCGGTCGGTAGCCGGTCGGTAGCCGGTCGGTAGCCGGTCGGTAGCCCGCCAGAAGCCGGTCAGTGCCGGTACGGGCAGCCGCTCCGGGGCCGTGGCGAGGCCCTCGACGACCGGGGCCGGCAGAGCAGCGCGTACTGCCGGGCGTCCGGGCCTTGGCGGACGTTGCGGCGGAACGATCCGGTACGTGCATCAAAACTGCTACAAGAGGCCTGGCTGGGCCCCCGGGGGGAGTCAGCCCGACCGGGGTCGGGCATCCTCGACGGCATGAACACGTGGCAGGAGGGCCGCCCCGGGGGCGGCGGGAACCCGTACGGCGGCAACGGCGGAGGCAGCGGGAACCCTTACGGCGCAGGCGGCGGAGGCGGCACGGCGGCCGAGCCGCCACTGCCGTCCTCGCTGAATCCGCGCGGGCCCGGGGCGTCCACGCCGCAGCAGCTGGGGCAGGGGCAGCAGGGGCCGTCCCGGCTCGGCGGCGTCCCGCAGCAGGGGGCCGGCGCGCCCGGCGTCCGCCCCGGCGGCCCGGCCGGTCCCGGATATCCGGGCGGGCCCGGCGGCCCGGATGGGCCGAGTGGTCCCGGTGGTCCCGGTGGTCCCGGCAGTGCCCGGCCGGCCGGTGCGCCGGCCGCCAAGCGCTGGCCGCGGCGACGGATCGTGAAGTGGTCGGTCTTCGGCCTGCTGATCGCCGTCATGGTGACCTCCGTCTCCACCTGGTTCTGGGCGGACTCCAAGCTCAACCACGAGAGCGTGCTCGCCGACTACCCGGGCCGCCCGGCCGCGGGCAAGGGCACCAACTGGCTGATCGTCGGCTCCGACAGCCGCCAGGGCCTCACCGACTCCGAGCAGGACGACCTGCACACCGGGCACGACGAGGGCAAGCGCAGCGACTCGATGATGATCCTGCACGTCGGGGACAACGGGAACACCCTGATGAGCATCCCGCGCGACTCCTGGGTGCCGATCCCCGAACACCCGGGCAGCAACGGCAAGCCGGTCAAGGGCACCACCGCGAAGATCAACTCGGCCTTCGGCGCCGGCGGCGGCCGCCTGCTCGTCCAGACCGTCGAGCAGAGCACCGGCATCCACATCGACCACTACGCCGAGATCGGCTTCGCCGGCTTCGTCGGCATCGTCGACTCGATCGGCGGCGTCGAGATGAAGATCGACCAACCCGTCAAGGACAAGGACTCCGGCCTCGACCTCCAGGCCGGCGACCAGACCCTCACCGGCAAGCAGGCCCTGGCCTTCGTCCGTCAGCGCCACCAGATGGCCGACCAGGACCTCGGCCGGATGCGCAACCAGCAGAAGTTCCTCGGCGCCCTCGCGCACCAGGCCGCCTCCCCGGGCAACCTGCTCAACCCGTTCACCTTCTACCCGCTGGTCGACTCGGCGCTCGGCACCCTGATCGTGGACGACGACTGCGGGCTGACCGACCTCGGCTCGCTCTTCCTCGCCATGAAGGACGTCAACGGCGGCAGCGGCAAGACGATCACCGTCCCGATCGGCAACGCGGACTACCGGACCAAGACCGGCGAATCCGCGGTGCTGTGGGACGCCAACAAGTCCAAGCAGGTCTTCGACGCCTTCAAGAACGACACCACGGTGCCGGACGTCAAGTGAGCGAGCGGTGACTTCGAGTGACGACGGCGCCACAATGAGTGAATGCCACTCGTCACCGCACTGATCTACCGCCGTCGCCACCGCCTCCTGGGCCGCCTGGTCCAGGAGGCGCTCGCGTTCTCCGGCATGGAGGTGCCGGCCGCCTGCGAGATCGGGCCCGGCCTCACCGTCTTCCACCGCGGCTTCGGCACCGTGCTGCACCCGTACACCGCTCGCCCGTTCCGGCCCAGTCCGCCTCGACCCGGTCCGTCTCGGGCTCTCCCGCTCCGCGCCATCCCGCTCCGGGCTATCCCGCCTCGGCCTGACCGGCGTACGGCAGCAGGCCGGTGCCGCACTCCGGGAGGCGGACCAGCCACTCCCCCGCGCCGCCCGCGGCCTCGGTGGCACCCGCGTAGCCGTAGTGGATCGGCTGCCCGTCGCCGCCCAGCCAGCGGGCGTGCGCCAGTTGCACCGACAGGGCGGCCGGGCGGTGCGGCGCGGCCTGCTCCAGCACCAGCTCGTGCTCGGTCTCGCCGGGCCGGAAGATCACCGCGGTCTCCGTGCTCGGACGGCGGCCGAGGACCCGCGCCCCGTCCGTCCAGTACGCGGCGACCGTCACGGCGAGCGTGCCGTCCACGCTGCCGGTGTCCGGCCGGACGTACTCCTCGTCGGCGACCCAGCGCGCGTGGTGGCGGATCTCCTCCGCGCCGCGGCGCTCGTCCCAACGCGCCCAGTAACCCGCCACCCGCTTGACGGTCATGCCCTCGCGGACGACCCGGACCGCGAACCGCGCGGGGCCGACCGGCTCGCCGGAGGCCGGTTCGAGGGAGGCGGGTTCGCAGGAGGCCAGGGAGACCACCGTCACCTGCTCGTACGTCACCTCGCCGTCGTCGGCGCTCTGCTCGATCATCGGTGAACCACCTTGCCGGAAAGTCGAGTTCGACCGCGGTTCGACCCGCGTCCGAGGAGAGCGTAAGGCGAACGCGGTGACGGCCGGCGCGATTGCCCGGTTCCGGCCCGGACGATCGCACCCCCGGCTACCCTGCCCCTCCCGCGACCCGGCCGGGCCCGCTCCGGTCCGGCCCGGTCCGGCCCGGTCCGGCCCGGCCTCAGCCGGGCAGGCGGTCCAGCGCGATGCCGAAGTGCTCGCGGTAGGCGGCCGGCGTCTCGGCGGCGGTGAGCTGCCGCTCGCTGCGGGTGCCGTCGGGGGCGGTGCGGATGAGCCGGGTGCCGCTGATCGTGGTCCGGCCGCCGTCCTCGGTGGGCAGGGAGCAGGTGGTCGAGCGGGTGAAGTGCGAGTCCGGCAAGGTGCTCTGCCACCAGCAGGTCGGGGCGAAGTCGGCGAGCGGGTACGGACGCGGGTCGAGGCGGTACTGCGGGGCGCCGTCCATCCGGACGTCCAGTTCGCCGTGGGCGCCGTGCGGGGCGACGGTGAACGTGCCGTCCGGGTCGGACTGCGGGCCGCGCTCGTCCAGGCGCAGTGGGTGCCGGGAGAACCGGCCGAAGCCGACGTCGGCCAGCCAGGGCTCGTCCAGGTCGACCCGCAGCGCGAGGTGGCCGAACGGCGGGCCGGGGCGCTCCCCGTCGAAGACCCGGCCGGCCAGCAGGCTCACCCGGTAGCCCAGGGAGCGCAGCAACTCGGCGAAGGCGCCGTTCAGTTCGTAGCAGAACCCGCCGCGTCGCCGGTCCACCACCTTGGCCACCAGGGCCGCCGGGTCCAGGACGACGGGCTCGCCGAGGTGGATGCTCAGGTTCTCGAAGGGGACGGCCCGCAGGTGGGCCTGCTGCAGCCGTGCCAGCGCGCCCGCCGACGGCTCCCCGGGGTCCGGCAGGCCGATCCGCACCAGGTAGGCCGTCCGTTCGGCGGGTGTCAGGCCCTCGCGCACCGTGTCGTGATCCATCCGCCCATTCCAGCCGGGACGGGGGCACCAGGCCATCGGTCCTTGGGCTTAGGACCTGGCGGCGGTGCTCCCGGGACCGGAAACGCCACCGCCCCGGAAAGAAAGTCGGACCTGCCGACTTCCCGCTCCGGGGCGGTACGCGTTGCCAGGGCAGCGGTGATTACTCGACCACGCCGGACTTGGCGATCTTGATCGTGGCCGAGGTGCGGCCGCTCTGCGAACCGAGCGACTCGATCTTCTTCACCAGGTCCATGCCCTCGACGACCTCGCCGAAGACGACGTGCTTGCCGTCCAGCCAGTCGGTGACGATGGTGGTGATGAAGAACTGCGAGCCGTTGGTGTTGCGGCCGGCGTTGGCCATCGACAGCAGACCCGGGCGGTCGTGCTTGAGCTTGAAGTTCTCGTCCGCGAACTTCTCGCCGTAGATGCTCTTGCCGCCGGTGCCGTTGTGGTTGGTGAAGTCACCGCCCTGCAGCATGAAGGCCGGGATGACGCGGTGGAAGCCGGAGCCCTCGTAGCCGAAGCCGTTCTGGCCGGTGGCCAGCTCGCGGAAGTTCTGGGCCGTCTTCGGGACGACCTCGTCGAACAGCTTGAAGACGATGCGGCCCGCCGGCTCGTCGTTGATGGTGATGTCGAAGAAAACGTTGGAACTCATGCAGGGATCATGGCATGAGCGGTCGGCTCCCGCGCGGTACCCCCGGGCGGGCGCGGGCGCGCCCCGCCGTGTTATCCGGCGTGCCGTCCCGCGGGCTGCCCTGCCGGCGCGGGGTAGTCGGTGTACCTCTCGGCCCCGCCGCCGTACATCAGCCCGTCGCGGAGCGGGCCGAGTGCGGAGGGCTGGAAGAGACCCGCGGTTTCCGTGTTCGTCCTCATGCCGGAACGGTGGAAGCTAACATCGATGTCAGGTTCAAGAGGCCTTCACTCGGCTCGGCCAGGCACGGATGACGGGACGGACGGCATGCGGATCGGCGAACTGGCCCGGCGGACGGGCGTGAGCGAGCGTTCGCTGCGCTACTACGAGCAGCAGGGCCTGCTGGCGGCCCGCCGCACCGCCGGCGGCCACCGGGAGTACCCGGAGGCCGCCGTCGACCGGGTGGTGCACATCCAGGAGCTGTACGCGGCCGGGCTGCACAGCCGCACCATCTACAAGATCCTCCCCTGCATGCAGGACGCCGACGGCAGCCCGAGCGAGATCGCCACCCCGCTGCTGGTCGAGGAGCTCACCGCGGAGCGCGAGCGGATCGACCGGATGATCACCGACCTGCTGCGTTCGCGCGAGGTACTGGACGAGGTGATCGTCACCGCCTCCGGGCAGCCGGCGTCCGAGGTCGCCTGACCACCCGGTCAACTGCCGGCCTCCGGCTTGCGGGCCAGCAGGTAGGCCTGCGGGACCTTCTCCTCGCCGTCCGGCTCGCGGACCGTACGGCAGGTGACCGGCAGACCCGCCTCACGGGCCAACTCCTCGACGTGCTCGGGCCGCAGGCGACGGAAGTCCAGCGACACCGGGTGGCCGAAGGGCTGCTCCAGCCGCAGGGGCTCGTCGCCGACCTGGAAGGCGACCAGCAGCCGGCCCCCGGGGGCGAGCACCCGGGCGAACTCGGCGAACACCTCCGGGAGGCGCTCCGCCGGGGTGTGGATGATCGAGTACCAGGCCACCGCGCCGGTCAACTCGCCGTCCTCGAAGGGGAGGTCGAACAGCGAGCCGACGGCGAACGGCACCTCCGGGTAGGCCGCCCGCGCCAGCTCGACCATCCGCGGCGAGAGGTCGATCCCGCACACGTCCAGGCCGAGCCCGTGCAGGTGCTGCGTCACCCGGCCCGGACCGCAGCCGAGTTCGGCCGTCCTGGCGTCCGGGCCCTCGGCGCGGACCAGGTCGGCGAAGAGCGCCAGCACGGCCCGGTCCGTCGGCATGGAGTCCATCGCGTCCCGGAAGCGGTCGGTGTACTCGATGGCGATGGCGTCGTAGAACGCCCTGGTCGTGGCGAGGAAGTCCGGCTCGGTCATGGTCCGGCACCCTACCCGCGGGCCTCGGCCCGTAGCATCACGTTCGCCAACCAACGGGAGGGGAACGGACGATGAGCACGATCGGGGTCTACCTGGCGCATCCGCGGCCGGGCAGCTTCAACCACGCACTGTACGAGGCCGTGGTCGACGAACTGCGGGAGCGCGGCTGCGAGGTACGGGCCCACGACCTCTACGCGGAGGGCTTCGCACCGCTGCTGACCGCCGGGGAGACCGGCACGGTGGACGCGGCGGACCACGCCGACGATGCCCACCTCGCCCTGCACCGCGCCGAAGTGGCCACCCTGGACGCGCTCGTGCTGATCCACCCCAACTGGTGGGGCATGCCGCCCGCCGTCCTGGTCGGCTGGACACAGCGGGTCCTGGTCCCCGGCGTCGCGTACAAGCTCGGCACGGCCGACGGCGAACCGGCCGGGCTGCTGCGGGCCGGACGGGCCCTGGTGCTGAACACCTCGGACACGCCCGAGGAACGCGAGCGCAGCGAGTTCGGCGACCCCCTGGAGCGGATCTGGGCGGCCTGCGTGCTGCCGTACGTCGGCGTCACCGACGTACGGCGGACGGTGTTCCGCACGGTCACCGACTCGCCCGCCGCTGTCCGCGCCGAGTGGCTGCGGCAGGCGCGGGAGCAGGCGGCGGCGCTGCTCGACCGAGGGGGGCCGGGGGCCTGAGGGGGGAGGCTAGAGGTCCAGCTCCGCCACCGTCTGGTCGCCGCTCAGCTCGCCGGTCGGGCGGAAGCCGAGACGGTCGTAGAACTCCGCCGGGCCGTCCGGGCCGGGCACGTACGTGACGGTGGCGCGGGTGCCGCCGCGGCGGCGGATCTCGGCGCAGACCTGCTCCACCGCGAAACGGCCGTAGCCGCCGCGCTGCGCGTCGGCGTCGATCAGCAGGCGCCACAGACCGGAGCGGGCACGGTCGTCGGGCCGCTCCGGGTGGAAACGGAGGTCGAAGAAGGCCATCACGAAGCCGACCGGCACCTCGCCGTCCATGATCAGCCGGGGCCAGGCGGTCTCCCCGTACGCGTACGCCTCGGCCAGCGACTTCACCACCGGCGCGACCAGCCCCTCCTGGTCGGGGCGCACCCGCAGGGCGAGGGCAGCGTCGATGTTCCCGGGGGTGACGGCGGCCAGGCTGAGCTTGGCGGAGGCGGAGGGCGTGGCGGACATGGCGGGCGTGGCGGAGGCGGAGGGCGTGGCGGACATGGCGGGCAGCCTAGGGAGCGGGGCTGCCCGCCGTCGCGCGGTTTTCCTCAGGAGCGGGGAGGCCCCGCCGTCACTCGCCGGCCGGGAAGTCGGTGCCGCGGCCGACCGCCGCCCAGGCCTCGACTTCCTGCCGCGCGCCGTCCAGGTTGCCGAGGACGGCGTCCACGGCGTCGCTGCCGAGCGCGAGCCGCAGCGGGGTCCGCTCGGCGGCCAGGGCGGCCAGGATCGCGGCGGCGGCCTTCGCCGGGTCGCCGGGCTGCTTGCCGTCGGAGTCCGGCAGGCCGGTGCGGACCGGGCCGACCACCGGCTCGTACGCGGCGATCGGGGCGGTGTGGGCGAGCGCGCCGCCGCCCGCGAAGCCGGTCCGGAACGCGCCCGGTTCGACGACCAGCACCTTGATCCCGAACCCGGCGACCTCCTGCGCCAGCGCCTCGGACAGGCCCTCCAGCGCGAACTTGGTGGCCGAGTAGGCGCCCACGCCGGGGAACGAGAAGCGGCCGCCCATGCTGCTCATCTGCACCACCGCGCCGGAGCCCTGGGCGCGCATGTGCGGCAGCACGGCCCGGGTGAGCGCGGCCGGGCCGAAGAAGTGCAGGTCCATCAGGTCCCGCAGGTCGCGGTCGGTGTACTCCTCGACGGCGCCGATCAGGCCGCGCCCGGCGTTGTTCACCAGGACGTCGATCCGGCCGTGCCGCTGCACGGCCTCCGCGACGACGGCGGGGATCCGCTCCTGGTCGGTGACGTCCAGCCGGACCGGGATCACCCGGTCCGGATGCGCGGCGGCCAGCTCCGCCAGCGTCTCGGGGCGCCGGGCCGCCGCGACGACGGTGTCGCCGGCCGCCAGGGCGGCCTCGGCGATCGCCTGGCCGAAGCCGGAGTTGGCGCCGGTGATCAGCCAGACCTTGCCGGCCGGGTGCTGCTCGGGGGTGTTGCCCATGTTCCGTGATCTCCCGCGATTGTCGTTCGCTGCCTGCCAGTTGACGATCATTTATGACACCGGGTGCGGGGATCCGTCCAGGATGGTTCGATGCCGGACGACATGACGGGGGGCGACAGGACGTCGGACAGCAGACGGCCCCCGACCGCGGACGGGCGGTCGGGGGCCGTGGGCACCGGGGTCGCTCGTTGCGACCCGGCCGGATTACGGGAGGTTGCGGGCCATGACGATGCGCTGGACCTGGTTGGTGCCCTCGTAGATCTGCGTGATCTTCGCGTCCCGCATCATCCGCTC
>NZ_JBVIRY010000054.1:0-43710 GCF_055575795.1 Kitasatospora sp. NPDC034023 | reverse complement strand
CGGCCCGTCCTCGCCCCAGGCCCCCGCGATCCGGCTGGTCGGGCCCACGAAAGCCAGCCCAACCCGCCGGAAATCGACCTAAATCACCGGTATTGGTACTAGGCCGTGTCTGACAATTGATCTTGTGGCAGGTCGAGGTGAGTTGACGGACGCGGCGTGGGGACGCGTAGAACCCCTGTTGCCGCAGGTGGACGGACGTGGCCGCCCGTGGCGTGACCATCGGCAGGTGGTCAACGGGGTTCTGTGGCGGTTGCGAACCGGGGCGCCCTGGCGGGACCTCCCTGAACGCTATGGGCCATGGCAGACCGTCTACGAGCGGTTCGCGCGCTGGGAATCGGACGGGACCTGGGCGAAGGCTCCTCGAACACGTCCAGGTCCGAGACGACGCGGTGGGCCGGATCGAGTGGACTGTCGCCGTCGACTCCATGATCAACCGGGCCCATCAGCACGCGGCCGGCGCCCGAAAAAAGGGGCCGCAGACGGGGACAAACTGGAAGATCCGGGCCGCTCACAGACCCGCCAGGCCCTCGGCCGGTCCCGAGGCGGACTGACCACCAAACTCCACCTGGCCGTCGACGGCCGCGGCCTGCCCCTCTCGATCGTGCTCACCCCGGGCAACGCCAACGACGCCACCGCGTTCGGCCAGGTCCTTGACGCCATCCGGATCCCGCGCCCCGGCGCCGGCAGTCCGCGCACGACACCGGACCGAGTACTGGGCGACAAGGCCTACTCCAGCAAGGCGATCCGCCACCTGCTCCGACGCCGGGGTATCGCTGCCACCATCCCCGAGCGCCGCGACCAAGAGGCCCACCGCCGGCGGCGCGGAGCCCTCGGTGGCCGACCACCTACCTTCTACAAGGAGATCTACCGCGAACGCAACGTGGTCGAACGATGCTTCGCCCGCCTCAAGCAGTTCCGCGCGATCGCCACCCGCTTCGACAAACTCGCCGACCGCTACCGTGCCGGAGTCGTCCTGGCCTCGCTGATCCTCTGGCTCCGGGAACCAGTCGGGTAATCACCTGGCGTCTCCCGGCTACCGTTGTTCGGCCGCTCGGCGAACGGCAGCGCGGATTTCCTCGTCGGGCTCGTTCCGTCTGAGCACGGCTTTGAGAGAAACCTGCGCTGCCTCACGCACCTCGGGATCCGGGTCGGAGAGGGCACTGGCGATGATCGGCGCGTGTGCCACGGCGTCGGGGCCGAAGATGCCGAGGCCCTCGATCCCTGCGCGCCTGAACATCGGATCCTGTGCCGCTGTAGCCGAGACAAGTAGTTCCAGAGCCTCAACCGGTGTCTCCGCGCACAGTAGCGCAAGGCCGAACAGAGCCTGCTCGAACTCCGCGGTGTCGTGGCGGGCGGCTGCGGCGAGCCGCTTCAGCGCCTCGCTCACCGCCGACGGGCCGGCCGCACGAAGGCTGAGCTCGTCGGCCCGGGGCGGGGCGGTGTCGTCGTCCATCCGGCCATCCTGCCAGGAACAGAATCCCGCTCCCCAAACCTGGGGAGCGGCTGGCCCGGTCGCAGCGAGCGACCCGCTGGGCCTTCAGACAGCGGACAACGTGGCCTCACGAGCAAGCCATATGATCATTTGTCAGACACGGCCTAACCGATAACCCCAGCTCAGACACACTGTGCCTGGTCACAATCAATGAGCGCGGACCGCGCTCGGTGTGGCCGGTTCTCGTGTCAGCCCGCGAACTCGTGCACGCCCCACCAACCGCTGGAGTCGTGGTAGAGGCCGACGCCGATCTGCGTGTAGCGGGGGTTGATCTGAGCGGCGTGGTGCCCCGGGGACTCGGTCCACATCTTCTGGAACTGCTCGGCGGCTTGTTCCCCGGTGAGCGAGGCGTCGCTCCACATCACGATGCACTCTCCGGTCAGCGTCCGGCTGCCGGTGAGGCTGGGTCCGGCACCGGAGGCGTTCTCCGAGTGGGCGAACCCGGTCTCGCGCATGTGGCGGGCCCAGTTCGCGGCGAACTCCGTCAGGTCGTTCTTGACGACGAGGGCCGGGACACCGTTGCGGGCACGCTCCTCGTTGATCAGCTTCAACGAGAGCGCCTCGGCGCTGCCCGCAGTCCGGTCCGGCCCGGTGGTGTCGGGGTTCGCCGGGGCCGGGGCCGGGGCGGATGTCGTGTGGCCGGGGTTCGCCGGGGTCCTGCCCGACGCCGCGTTGTCCGTGTTCGGCTGGGCCTTGGCCGGTGCTCCGGTCGAGGTCCGGGTCTGGGCCTGGGTCGGAGCCTGGGTCCCGTTCTGGCCCGGCGGTTGGGTCGAGGTCTTCGCCGTGGCCGGGCTGGAAGGGTCCTTGGTGGCCACCGGGGTGGTCGGTGCGGGCGGGGCGGGCGGGGCGGGCGGCGGCGTTGTTTCCCGGCTGGCCGCGGAAGCGGACGCCGACGGGGAGGAGACGGCCGCCGCCGCCTTCGCCGGGGCGGCACCTGCCGTGTCCGTGACGGATCCGCCGTTCTGCGGACCGCACGCGCTCAGCGCGGCGCCTATGACTCCGGCGGCCAGGACTGCGGTAATCATCTGCCTTGGACGAACAGACTGCATGAAACAGGCTCCTTGGGTTCTCCTGGCCGCTTGGAGCGACTACGCGCCGTACCACCACGCGCGCCACCCCGACCAGCCGACGCCTCTTGCGCCGACATCACAGGAGACCGCCGGGCTCGGCGGAGATAACACCTATTGAGGAGACCGTGGTCTTCGCCACCCGGATGCTCTCCCTTCCGCTCCCTCGGGCTCCGCACAACTCTTTCGAGGACGCGGCGGTCCAACTCCTCGACGCCGCCGGGGAGTCCGGGCACCGGCTCCTCGCCTTCCCGGCCCGGCGCCCACCCATCGCACCTCAGGAGGACAGCCGTGACCGGTCCCGCCCCCACCCGGAGACACCGCCACGCCGCCCTGCTCGCCCTCGCCACCGCCCTTCCGGTGGCCGCCCCGGGCACCGCCCACGCCGAGCAGATCCCCCGCTACACCTCCGCCTTCGAACTGCGCAACCAGGCGACCGGCAAGTGCCTGGAGGTCGCCGACTGGCGCACCGACGACGGCGCACCCGTCCGC
Organism: Kitasatospora sp. NPDC034023; assembly: GCF_055575795.1. NCBI lineage: Bacteria > Bacillati > Actinomycetota > Actinomycetes > Kitasatosporales > Streptomycetaceae > Kitasatospora > Kitasatospora sp. NPDC034023. Next base: position 40,659 of record NZ_JBVIRY010000054.1, on the reverse strand, counting down.
CAGTGGACCTGCCACGGCGGCGCCAACCAGGCCTGGACCGGGCTCCAGCCCCGGATCAACTTCTGAAACCGCTTCCCGGACGACGGCGCGCCATGATCGAGCGCCCGGGCTGTCCGAGCGGTGCTGCGCTTGCACCGCCGGCACCCTACGGAGTTCGCAGACGCCCGGAAGCGCGAACTCGACCTCCGTCGCTCAGGGAGTCACCAGGCCGATCCCGCCCGCCGCAAGCTTGGATGTCCGTCGTGACGAGATCGGCTCCGCACGCGAGCACGCCCCGGGCCAGTTGCCTGGTCCGGGGCGTGCTCGGGGTCGGTTACCCGGTCAGGCGACCGTGAAGCTGTACGTGGTCGCGGCCGAGCGGTTGCCGGACGGGTCCGCGGCGGTCACCGAGAGGGTGTGCGCCGTCCCGCCGGCCAGCCCGGTCACTGGATGTCCGGCGTGTTGTGGAAGGCGTCCAGGGTGACCGCTGCGCCGTCGTCCAGTGTGTACTGGAAGGACGCGACCCGGCCCCGGTCGTCCGAGGCGCGCAGAGTGAGGCGGACCGTGGGGGCGCTCACGGTGGCGGCGGTGGGGCTCGCCAGATTCGCCGTGCCGTTCCCGTCGACCAGCAGGCTGCCGTCCGCCCAACGGTAGAACGTCTTCCACCCCCGGCTCGGCCGTAGACGGCGCCTTGGGCGACGTCCACCAGGTCCGACAGGTCGCCGGCCGCCTTCACCGGGATGGAGCCGCCGAACTTGCCGTTGCCGTCGCCGGGGTAGACGAAGCCGCTGCCGGCGATCCAGCGGACCAGCAGGTCGTCGGCGTCGAAGTCTCCGCCGGTGATGTTCGCCGCGTCGGTCCGGGCACCGGCCGACCGGATCACGGTCGGGCTCGCGAAGGCGCCCCCGGTGTTGCCGGTGCCGCCGATCTCCTGGCCGGCCCCGAAGCCGCCGTTGCCGCTGCCGAGGTACTAGAGGGTCGCCCCGCAGTCCTGACGGGTGATCAGATCGGCCTTCCCGTCCTCGTCGACATCCGCGACCAGGGTGTCGGCGTTGTTGGTCCACCGACCGGGCGAGGCCCACTTGAGCACGCTGGGCGCGCCGAACAGCTGTGGGGTGTTGCCGGTTGAGGCGAGGAGCTCGGTTTGGCCGCCACCGGGTGTCTTGGAGTCGTACTGGTTGATCCGGTGCAGGACGACGTCGGCCTGGCCGTCTTTGGTGAAGTCGCCCGCCGTGATGTCCTCGACGGCCTTCCAACTGAAGGTCGGCTGGTGCAGGTAGGGGGCCAGGCGCGGCCGTCGGTGATCTGCGAACCCGCCGCGAAGCCGCCGCCGCCCGTGCCCTGATAAACGGTGACCGAGCCGTCCACGCCGCGTAGCAGTAGGTCGGCGAGGCCGTTCCCGTTGAAGTAGCCGGCGGTCACCCTCGCGGCGTCGTACCAGCCGTTGCTCCCGGAGACCAGCTGCTGCCCGGCGTCGACGCTGCCGTCGCTCTTGCGCCCGTAGCGCATGACGGTGCCGTTGGCGTAGCGCAGCACCATGTCCGCGCCGCCGCTGCCGGTGAAGTCGCCGGCCGTGCGGCTGACGGCGTTGGCCCAGGTGTTGGCGGAGCCGACGGTGGCCGGGCTGTCGAAGACCTGCGGGGCCGGCGGGGCCTGGCTGTCGGGGCTCCAGTTCAGCGTGGTGCGGTACATCAAGTGGTCCTGGTAGCTGACGTCCTGGCCGCCGTCCGTCACCATGCCGGTGTCCGCCTGCGCCGTGGTGAAGTCGGCACTGCTGCTGAAGATGTAGTCGAACTTGCGGGCGCTCTGGACCGGGTTGGTCTACGAAGTGGTGGTCATCTCACCCGAGCGGCAGCTCGCGAGTTGGCGGCAGGCTGGGGCGAAGAAGGCCCGGCGGTCTTCGTGCACGCGGTCTCCGTGAATCCGCCCAGCGAGGATAATTGGAATATTGTATTCATGATGGCCCGTTCGGGTGAATCCGCGCATTCTCTGATGACATCCCCGCAAACCATTGACACTATCGAGAATAAGTATTTCGCGGGATAGAAGCCCGTGGAGTCACGCCCTCACTGGAGGTTCGCCATGACCAACTGCCCTGCTGTTGACGCCCGGGCCGCTCTCACGTTCCTCCAGAGCAGCCGGCTGATAAACATGGACACCACTCTGGAGCAGCTGGTCAGTGCGACCGCCGCGCTCGGAGAAATCTCCGGCTATGTACTGGCCTGGGACAAGTACGTGCTCGTCGTCCCGTCCGTGGCCGAGGAATCTGCGCAGGCCTAGTTTCGGACCGCTCCGTACCGGGGCGCGCCAGGCGAAAAGCAAGGCCAGGTGAAATCGACTCATCAGGGGGCGGCTGTGGCTGACATGTGGCGCATGGTGGAACACGGAGCGGTCTCCTGGCTGGCCGCGCACCGCACCCGCTTCGACCCTGACGCCGCCGATGAGGGGCGCGTACTGTTCGTCCGCAAGGCGCTCGTCGAGGTCGCGTTGCTGGTCGGACTGCGCGCCCGGGCGGAGTCCGGATCCTTCGACGACGCCGACTACCAGATGCTGTTCGACCAGGTCACCGCGGTGGCGGCTCGAGCCTCGTACCGTGAGCTCGTCGCACGCGACGAGCGGGCCCTGCTCTTGTATGCGGGCACGTATGCATCACAGCGGCTGTGCGGGCAGCGCGACAGCGAATTCGAGCGCCTCATCGGCCAAGCGGTCTCCGGGCGCTATGCGGCCTGTTTCGAGCGAGTTCCCTTCCGACAGCTGGATCTGCTGCACACGCTGGAGTTGGCCGGAATCGATCACGGAATGCCGGTGGCCGACGCTGTACTGTCTTTCTCCCTGCTCTGCGCGAATCCGTCCGTGCTGAAGCTGAGCGATGGCGATATTTACGCGATCACGCATACTGTGTTCTACGCCACCGATTTCGGTCGGCGTGTCCCCCGGTGGCCCACCGGATTCGATCTGCCGCAGGCCGTGGAACTGCTGGAGGCGCTCAGCCTTCTGTGCCGCCAGAGGGAGAACGCCGACCTCGTCGCCGAATTGCTCTGCTGCCTGCTGTGCCTGGGGATCCGGGACTCATCAGAGACGGAACGGGCATGGGCGTTTCTCGCCGATGTACAGGAACCCAGCGGGCGGGTCGCCGGGCCGGAGGGCGTCCTCCCGCCGGAACTCGAGAACGGCGATGCGGAATACCGAGGCTGGGCCACCGGCTACCACACCACGATCGTCGCAGCGCTGGCCGGCCACATCGCCCGCGACGCAGCCGTGATCCGGCGGCCGAGCCCCCCACCTCCCCGGTCCGCCGGCAAGCGACGACTTGAAGCTGCGATCCGGCGTGCCATCGCCTGGCTGACCGACGACGCTCTCGAGTTGCCCTTCGACGACGCAGTTCCGGCAGCGGGCGCGGCCTCGCGAGCCGCACGCTCGGTGGGGGAGCCTCAACTCGCCGCCCGGACTCTCACGCATCTCGTGCAATGTGCCGAAAGCGCCCTCGCCCAACCGGTGGCCTGGGGGAAGCAGGGCGTCGACGCGGTTGCCGAGTGCGCGCGAGGCCTGTCGGCCTGCGAATTGGCCTGCGACTCCCTCGACCGGTTCCTGACGGACACGGCAGGAGCGCTCACCGGACTCACCGCCGTTCCCACGACCGCCGCCGGCGGAGTCCGGCGACTTCAGGACCTGGGCCGACTCACCGCGCAGCAGGCGGACTCCCTCCTCGCCTCCACGGACCCCGCGAGCCTGCTGGCCGAGGACCATGCGCCCGCGGTCACTGCCGTGGCCTTGGCGCAGTATGCCGACGGCCAACCGCTTCGCCTCGGCGACGACGCCTCCGCCTGGCATTCCGTCGCGGAGCGGTTCGCGGCCGCGCTGCCGACCGCCTGCCGGAGTTACCGACTCGAGGAGGTCGCCGCGCTCCTTCAAGGGCTGGGGGTGCTCGGCTGGGCCGATCACCGGATCACCCGCGACGGAACCGACTTCCTGCTCTGCCAGCAGCACCCCACCGGCGCCTTCGGCTACCCGGCGCGCGACGACCACCAGGAGCGGGCGACGGCGCAACGCATCTGGACCCGGAGTTGCGTCGTCGCCCTTTCATACCTGTACAACCTGTACGACGAGTGAGCACCCCACCGCTCGCCACGTCCGCCCGGTGCGGTTCCGCTGCGCTCCGCCCGCTGGACGTACTGCCAGTCGGTGGGACGGCGGATCTCCAGGCGGTCGGCGGTCTGGGAGGCCAGGAAGCGGCTTCGGCCGACGACCTCGCCGGAGAGATCGGCATGCACGCGATCCTCCAGTCGGTCCTGGGCAGCGGCGCGGGCTCCGATCTCGGCTGCCAGTAGGCCTCCCCGATCAGCCGACAGCAGGGACCGGGATGGCCGGCTCATGCGGGAGAGCAATGCATTCGTATGTGCCCGGTCGAGCGCCCGAGTTGGCCGTTCAGAAGGTTGTGTTGCCGGAATCGCCGTCGCGGGTGACCTACTTGATGCTGCTGAGGAGGCGACTGCGAACTGGTACGCACGTTCAGGCGACCGTCCTCCATCCAGGCGATCGAGCCGTGGGTCTCTCTCCAGGTGCGCGTGCTGCACGCGCGGGGAGGAGTACGTGCCCTCGTGGATCACGTCGGCGTCGGCGAATCCGGCATCGACGTCACCGATGTGCGAATGGATCTCCAGCAGGATGTGGACCGGATCCCGGACGAAGGGGTCGTCCGTGCCGTGCAGCTGCGGCACCCCCTCGGCCATCGCCTCCTCGGGGTCGAACACGGCCGGCATGACGTCGTAGTCGACGACGCCCCTCCGGCAGCCGGCGTGCTGGTGACAGGCCTCGGCGGCGTCGGGGCCTGTTCCGCGCCCTACCACTCGGCCGGTTGTCGATTCGTGATACAGCTAGGACAGCAGGGGTGGTTGGTGGCCGATCGGAGGGGAAGGCCCATGACGGAGCAGCGAGTTGTGATCGTGACCGGGGGTGGCACGGGAATCGGCGCGGCCACCGCGAGGCTGTTGCGGGAGGGCGGTCACGAGGTCGTCGTCTCCGGGCGGCGAAGCGAGCCGCTGGAACGCGTCGCCCGGCAGACCGGCGCACTGGCCCACCCGGCCGACACGACGGACCCCGCCGCCGTGCGCGACCTCGTGGAGAGCACCGTCGCCACCTACGGGCGCCTCGACGGACTGGTGGTCAACGCGGGCGTCGGCCGCGGCGGCGGCGTCGGCGATACCTCCGACGAGGACTGGGACCTGGTGCTGCGCACCAACCTCACCGGCCCGTTCCTGACGATGCGCGCGGCCCTGCCGCACCTGCTGCGGGCCCGCGGAGCCGTCGTCGCCGTCGCCTCCGTCTCGGCGCTGCGCAACGGCGTGCGCAACGCCGCCTACGCCGCCTCCAAGGCGGCTCTGCTGCAGCTGTGCAGCTCACTGGCCGTCGACTACGGCGCGAGCGGGCTGCGCGCCAACACGGTGTGCCCCAGCTGGGTGCGCACCGAGATGGCCGACCGCCGGATGGCCCGCTTCGCCGAGGAGGCGCAGCTGGGCGACGGCGACGCCGGCGAGGGCGCGGCCTACACCGAAGCCACCCGGCTGCTCCCGGCGGGTCGTCCAGCCGACCCGCGCGAGGTCGCCGAGGCCATCGCCTGGCTGCTGTCCCCGGCCGCCTCCTTCGTCAACGGCGCGACCCTCACCGTCGACGGCGGCGCCACCGCCCTGGACCCGGGCACCCTGCCCTTCGCCTACCGCATCGACCCGCGTGAGTCCGACGGCTGACCCCTGGCCCAGCCTTCGGCGCGGCTGGTGGCCCGGAATTCGGCGAGGGTGTCGGAGAGGTGGTCGTGGACGGTCCTCGGGCTGCGTCAGCCCCTGCTCGGCGAGGTGGGTCGACTCCTGATCGCGGGTACGAGACGAGCGGCTACAGCAGGAGCCGATACCGGGCCCCGGACGCGGCCCCGGGGCACTACGTCGTCAACCTCCAGGAACTGACGGCGAGCTCCCGTCCGGCCCTGCCCTTCCGGACGGGACGGGTTCGCGTGCGCGCCCCACAGTCGTCGATCGCTTCTCCCCGTCAGATCGCTTTCCCGGAACGTGAGTTAGTGGGATCACGTCACTTCCGGCAGTGACCTGCACCCTGCCGATGGGACCGTCGATGAAACCGCTGTCCGTCGCCGATCCGTGCGCGGTCGGGCCGCACCTTCTGCTGGCGTGCCTGGGCGGCGGCGGGATGGGGAGGGTGTTCCTCGGCAGGTCGCCGGCGGGTTGACCATCGCGGTGAAGGTGGTCCGGCCGGAACTCGCGGAGGACGCGCGATTCCGGCAGCGGTTCGCCCAGGAGATCGAGGCCGTCCGACGCGTAGGGATCGCGAACCCGGCCACCGGGCGAGGGACGCTGCGGGACACTTCGCTCACAAGAGCCCGTCAAGGTCTGGCACTCCGCGCAGCTATGCCCGCCGCATCGTCGGTATCCGTCCGACAGCCGTCGCGGACCTGATCCGCGAACGGCCGGTAAACGCGGGCGGGGTCCGGCACCTATGTAGGTGCCGGACCCCGCCCGACGGTGGAGCGCCAGGCCCGGGTCGCACGGACTCTTCCTACTGAAAGTAGGACGTGCTCTGGTAGCACCGCTGACGCCGGACTTCGTCTCGATCCGCATCATCACCGGCGACGTGGCGCGCCTCGTCGAGTTCTACGAGCGAGCCACGGGGGCACGGGCGACGTGGGCCACCGAGGAGTTCGCCGAACTCAGGACCGCGGGCGCCAGCCTCGCGATCGCCGGGACCCGCACCGTCCCGTTGTTCGCCCCGGGCTCTGCCCATCCGGCGGACAACCACAGCGTGATCACCGAGTTCCTCGTCGACGACGTGGACCGCGTTCACCAGAACCTGACCGACTTCGTCACCGACTTCGTCACCGAGCCCACCACGATGCCCTGGGGCAACCGGTCACTGCTGTTCCGCGACCCCGACGGCAACCTCGTCAACCTCTTCACCCCCGTCACCCCGGCGGCCATCGAGTAGTTCGCAGTACGGGGTGCCCGGTCTGCCGGTGGTGGCAGTCGGCGTCGTGCCGGTGTCGTTCCGGGGCCTCGGGCTCCGGTCCGGCGGAGCATCTGGACCACTGCCGCGTTGCCGGCGGTGCTCTGCGGCGCAGGGAGGCCCGGGGACGGCGCCGGGCTCGCGGCCTGGGGTCGGCGGGCCGATGCCTTGCCTTTCCGTGCCTCGGCAGACCGGGCCCGTTCTTCGGCGTGCATGGGACCGCTCCCTCGGCGAGCGGGCGATTCCCCTCTGGATGCCTGAGGCGGGGGCGGTCGGACCACGTACACGAGGGCAGAGCAGCGGCAACGTGCGTGGGCTGTATGGGTGGGTGGGGCGGCGGATCGGCGGGTGGGGCCGGTCAGTAGTTGTGGTGGATCTGCCAGTAGGCCCAGGCCTGGTTCGGGCTGCCGTAGCGGCTGTTCATGTAGTCGTAGGCCCACTTGATCTGGGTGGCCGCGTTGGTCTTCCAGTCGGCGCCGGCGGAGGCCATCTTGTTGCCCGGCAGTGCCTGGGCCAGGCCGTAGGCGCCCGAGGAGGGGTTGGTCGCGGTGACGTTCCAGCCGCTCTCGTGGGAGATGATCTGGTCGAAGGAGGCGAGCTGGTCGGCGGGGACGATGCTCGCGGCCAGCGACTGCGGGGTGGTGGCCGAGGCGGCGGTGGGGACGATGGCGGCGCCGATCGCGGCGATGCCGACGGCGGTGGTGAGCAGGGCGGCGGACTTGCGCATGCGGGCGGAGATCACGGGCATGTGGGAGTTCGACCTCAATCGTGGGGGTGCCTGGCCCCGCGGCTCGGCGGGCCCAGCAGGGCCGGCGGGCGGGAGTCGGCACCGGGGCGGTCACGAGTGGTGACCGCCGAACGGGAGCTGCGGCAGCGGATGGAACCACCGTCGCAGCCGGCGACTGAGCCATTGTTAGCGGGGGTGGCGGCCGGTTCCAAGGGGTGCCCGCTACGACGCGGCGTCGTAGCCGAGCCGGGCGAGCGTGCCCGTCGGACGCGGGCCGGTACCCGTCGACCGGGTGGTCAAACCTGACCGGATCTGGACTTTTGTGGCGATTTGTACCGGTTTGAGCTGCGGAAACAACGGAGGCCCGGCCGCAGGCGCGGGAGCACGGCAGCGGCGGCGGTCGGCCGGGCCGGCGCCGGGGGCGGGGCCGGGGAACGTCCTACTAGGAAGGGTAGGAGGTGGGCGGGGCGCGTGAGAACCGTCACGGGCCACCCCGGTCCGGCACCCGCCTCAAGGGGATCCAGATCACATCGCGGGTGACTGTCGGCAACCACCTGGTGGCGCCGACGCGCGTTCGACTCGAGCCCCGATTCCTGCCAGACCTGGACGCCCATGGCCCGGGCGTGCCGTTTCCCGAGCTGCCGGAGGCGGGCGGCCGGGCGCGTACTGCGGGCCTGGGCATGTGCCAGGTCGACTTGGAGCGAGGCCCGACCCGCCGGCGATCCCGCGCCGCGGCCCTCGAGCCGCGTGGGTAGGACCGGTCCATCTCGGTGATGGCCCAGTATCGATGTGGCGTGCCGTTCCTGTGCGTGGCAGCATGCGGCCATGTCGACGAGCGAACCCCCCGAGACCGTGGCCGAGGCAGTGCGGGAACTGCGGGAGATCGCCCACTCTTGGGTCGACGGCCGGCATGGCGACCCGGAGCTCCTGGTCGAAGCCGCACTGCGTGCCCTGAGCGCAGGCGTCTACACACCGTCGCTGCTGCACCTCGCCGCGTTGAGCCGCCTCGAGCACGAGCAGGCCTCGGAGCTGTTCGGCCAGGTGATGGAGGAGCTCGGATTCGGCTTCCACCCGCCCGAAGGCTACTGGGAGAGCCGCCTGGCGCTCGCCCGCTGGTGGGCCACCGAGATCGTCGGCGGGTGGCTCGACCCCTTCGAGGGCACCTCGCTCATCCTCTACGAGGTCGCGGAGGCCTACGGACGGTGCGAGGAGTTGGCTCCCGTCATCGGCGCGGCGACCGGGCACTGGGAGCGCGGCGGGCAGCAGCGGTCCCCGCACGAGATCACCGCAGACCTGACACGGGTCGCCCAGGAACTCGTGGCCCGCATCCCGCCGCCCGTCCGCCCCTGACAGCACGCGTCACCGACGCCCGCACCCGCGGCGAGGCCTGCGGCCCGCCCAACCCCCTCCCCGCCCCGGGGCCGGCGACGAGCAGACCGCGACGCAGCTGGCGGCCTGCGCCCGAGTGTGGGAACGGGCGGCGAGGGAGCAATGGTCAAGACCTGTGGACGAGATGACGCGCGGAGCAGGCTGCGGTGATGGTTCTTTGAAGTTCCCCACCCCCGGGCTATGAGTGCGGACAGACCTGCGCGCCCAACTTTCCCTCCACCGCGCTGACTTGCGGACAGCCCGTAAAGGGGTCGCGGGTGCCGTCGTCCGGATGATGAGGTGGCACGGTGACCCATCATGATGAGGCGGCGACTGTCCGACCGTTGACACTGGCCTGGGTGGGTCGGCACCTGGAGGCCGGCGAGCGGATCGTCGGAGTCGAGGCGCTGCACGGCGGCGCCACCGCTGACATGCGGAGGCTGACCATCGGCACGCGGGCCGGAGGCACCCGGCACCTGGTGCTGCGCTCCTTTGTCGACCCGACCCGGCAGGGGCCGGCCGAGGACCTCCTGCACAGGGAGGCCCACGCCCTGACCACGCTCACCGGAACCGGCGTGCGGGCTCCCGGACTCGTTGCCGTCGATCCGACCGCCGCGTACTGCGAGTACCCCTCGCTCCTCATGACCCACCTGCCGGGCCGGACGGTCCTCGACGACGAGGGGCTGGAGGCGCGCCTGCCCCTGCTGGCCCGTCAACTCGTGGCGGTCCACGCGGTGCGGCCGCCCGTCCGGCCCTGGGAGTACGTGGCGCTGACGACCGCCGACACTGTCGTGACCCCCGAGGGCGCCGACGTCGCGGTCTGGGCCGCCGCGATCGACGTGATCCGCAGGCCCGCGCCGCGCTACGAAGGGCGGTTCCTGCACCGGGACTTCCAGCCCGGCAACGTGCTGTTCGACCTGTCGCCCGAGGACCCGGCCGGTGCCGCCGGTGCCCGGATCACCGGCGTCGTCGACTGGGCGGCGGCCTCCTGGGGCCCGGCGGACCTCGACGTGGCGCACTGCTCCACCAATCTCGCGCTGCTGCACGGGCCGGCGTGGGGCTTGCGCTTCACCGAGGCGTATCAGGAGGCCGGCGGGATGCTGGCCACGGCCGCGGACGAGCGGCTGTACTGGCAGGTGCGGGAACCATTGGCGTTCTCGGAGGAAGTGCAGTGGGTGGCGCAGCCGTGGCGGGAGACAGGACGGACCGAGCTGACGACACGAACTGTGGAGGAGCGGCTGGATGCCTATGTCACCTCCCTGATGGACGCGCTGGGCTGAGCCAAGGCGGTCCGGGGCCCGGCCCCGACCTCATCGTTTACCGGTCAACCAAGTGGGGAGTCGAGCAAACCCTGGGGAGTTTCGGTCGGGCATCCCCATCAGCGGTGCCCAGCCGGGTCGGTCCTATGCTGACGGTCGTGCAGGTACTGGGTGTGAGCAGTGAGGACGAGATGGTCGCCTGCTTCTTGAGCGGCGAGCTGGCCAGCGGCAGGTTCGGCCGGAACCTCCGGTCTCATCTGGCGGCAGCCGGGCAGGCCGAGCAGTTGCTGACGCATCCGGACCTGTCCGACGCTGGAGCGAACTTCGCACGTCGCGCTCTGCTCGCCGCGACGCGCGGGTACGGCGAAAACCGTGACCTGTTCGAGAACTTCCCCGTTCACGTCACGTGGACCAGGGCACTCCTGTCCGCCGACGAGGCGGCCGGCGTGCGCTACCTCGACTATTCCTACTGGGTCGAACTGTCGGGTGGCAGCCGCCGGCCGGCCGACGCGGCCGCACGCGTCAAGGCAGGTCTACGGGCGTTCGACGTGCCCAACGAACCGTTCGTCGATGCGGCCCACGCGTTCATCAGAGGCGAGCGATTTCCTCCGCTCATCCTCGTCGGAGAGCGGCAGGACGACCTGGTCTGCCTTGAGGGCCACCTGCGTCTGACCGCCTACGCCGTCGTCGGCTTCCCGACCGGCATCGAGTGCCTGATCGGCACCGCGCCGGCCATGGGACGCTGGGCGCGGTAGTCCAGTCGCACCAAGCTCTCGCCGCCCCAAATCAGCCTGGCTGAGGACAGGTCAGCTCAGCCATGGGTCGGCTGGTGGCTCCTTCAGCCGATCAAGCTGCCTGCTCCTCGCGTTCGACGAGGACACCGTTCTCGAAGCATGCGCCGGCGCGAACCAGCGGCACCAGATGGGCACCGGCGATCGCACGCCACACGACCAGATCGACTCCCGGCCCTGGTCGGCGATGACGATCCGACAGGTGGCGAACCGGACCCGGAAGGCTCGCCGGTTGAAGCCCGCGAAATCGGCGCCCACGGCGCCATGTCCGGATCACCTCCGGGCTCCAGTCCCTCATCCGCCGGGCGTCCGCGACGGCCGCGTCAACCATGCACCCGCCCAAGGGGTTTGCCGGCCGGCGGTCACGCGCCGGTCCCGGGTTGCGATCGGCTCTTCGGCGTCCGCGTCCGTGGACCCGTGGGCCGCGAACCAATAAGCGCCGGACGAAGACCCGACGCGTCGATCATGCACCACGCCACCGGCCCCGGGGCCCTGGCGGCAGCAGGCTGTAGCGGCCCGGAAACCCTCAGCGCTTGACAGGCTCTTGCCCGGGGGCGCGTACTGGAACGAGGACAAACAGCAGACAGGGCCCTGTGCTCCAGGTATCCGTTCGATATCCGTGGCCGGCGCGAAGTGGCGGCAGGGCGTGCTCGGATGCCCGACATCCTCGCGTCGCCTCGCCCGGTCCTTCGACGGCCGTTTTCTCGCGCGTGGGCACCACGCCCCGCATCGCCGGGCGGTTGGTGCACTCACGGTGACGCTGCCGGGGACCGGGGCCCGCGGCCGGGCCCGAGGGGCCGTCATGAAGCCGAAGTCGAAACCGGCCGATGGCCGACCGCAGCAGGAGGACGATACCGGCGAACCGCCGGTGGACACGCATCGCTTCCTGTGACGGTCACGTCGGGCGACTGCGGCTCGTCCACGGAAAGGCGGGCATCATGGTGCTCGATTCGACAACGCTGCACTCGAGCATCGAGGATCCGGTTCTCGACCGGATGAACTTCCTGAACGAGATCACGTTCAGCTACCCGGACGCGGTGTCCTTCGCACCGGGGCGTCCTTATGACGGCTTCTTCGAGGTCGAGGAGGTCCATGCGCACCTGCGCCGGTACGCGAAGTACCTGGAGAGCCGGGGCGCGGAGCTGGCGGAAGTGCGCAGCGGCTTCTACCAGTACGGGCCGGCCGCGGGGCAGATCCGGGAGCTGATTGCGTACTCGTTGCGGCAGGACGAAGGGCTCGAGGTCGCGCCCGAGTCGATCGTGGTGACCGTCGGTGCGCAGGAAGCGATGTTCCTGGCGCTGCGGACACTGTTCGCGACGCCCGAGGACGTGCTGCTGCTCGTGACTCCCTGCTATGTCGGCATCATCGGGGCCGCGCGGCTGCTGGACATCCCGGTGGTCGCGGTGCCCGAGCGCGACGGGCGGCTGGTGGTGGCGGACCTCGACGGGGCCGTACGTGCGCAGCGCGCGGCGGGCCGCCGGCCGCGGGCGGTCTACGTGGTGCCGGACCACGCCAATCCCACCGGGTCCACGCTGGACCTGCCGACGCGCACCGCACTGCTCGAACTCGCCGGGCGCCACGGGCTGCTCGTTCTGGAGGACAGTCCCTACCGGTTGAGCGGCCCCGGGCCGCGCCACCCCATGCTCAAGGCGCTCGACGGGTCGAGGAGCGTCATCCAGCTCGGCACCTATTCCAAGACGCTGTTCCCCGGTGCCAGGGTCGGCTACGTCGTGGCCGACCAGGAGGTGCGTGACGGCTGCGGGCGAGTCCGGCTGCTCGCGGACGACCTGGCGAAGGTGAAGAGCATGGTCACGGTCAACACCTCCTCGCTCAGCCAGGCGGCCGTGGCGGGTGCGCTGCTGAGCGCGGACGGCCGGCTCTCCGTCCTGAACGCGAAGGCTGCCGAGCACTACCGCCGCAGCATGGCCGTGACGCTCGCGCAGTTGGAGCGATGGCTGCCCGAGGGGCGTCGCCGGGAGCTGGGGGTGGACTGGAACAGTCCCGACGGCGGCTTCTTCCTCACTCTGCGCACCGGTTTCCGTACCGGCACCGCGGCTCTGGAGCGCTCGGCCCGCGACTTCGGCGTGATCTGGACGCCCATGGAGTTCTTCCATCCGCACGGCGGGGGCGAGCAGGACATCCGGCTCTCCATCAGCTGTCTGACGCCCGGGCAGGTGGCCGAGGGGGTCGAGCGGCTCGCGCGGTTCGTGGAGGCGCTCAGCAGCGAGACGCACGGCGACGGAGCGCACGGCAAGGACGTGCCCGGCACCGGAACGGAGAGTGACGCACCATGACCACGGCCCTGGACCGAGCACTGATCGCCACGGCCCCGCGCATCCTGAGCGTGGGCACCGCCGTGCCCCCCGAACACTATTCCCAGGAGGAACTGCTCGACCTGTTCGGGATCACCGACCGGAAGGTGCGGTCCGTCTTCCTGCTGGGCTCCATCCGGCAGCGCTCGCTGGTGCTGCCCCCGGCGGCGCCGGACGGCACCAGGCTCCGGGAGTCCCAGGGCGACCTCCTGGACAAGCACAAGGCCTGGGCCGTGAACATGGGAGCGGACGCGCTGGCCCTGTGCCTCAAGCGGCTCGGGGCCGACCTGTCCGAGGTGGCGTACCTGTGCTGCGTGACCTCGACCGGCTTCCTCACCCCGGGCCTGAGCGCGCTGCTGATCCGCGAGCTCGGCATGGACTGGCACACCGCGCGGGCCGACATCGTCGGCATGGGCTGCAACGCCGGGCTCAACGCGCTCGCCGTGGTCGGCAACTGGGCCGCGGCGAATCCGGGCCGGCTGGCCGTAATGGTCTGCTCGGAGGCCTGCTCGGCCGCCTACACGATGGACTCCACCATGCGTACGGCCGTGGTCAACAGCCTCTTCGGCGACGGCGCCGCGGCGGTGGCGGTCATGGCCGACCCGGACGGTGGCGAAGGGCCCGAGGAAGAGGAGGAAGGGCCCGGCCGCCACCTCGACGGCCCCCGGATCCTGAAGACCGCGGGCGTCACCATCGTCGACGCCATGGATGCGATGCGCTACGACTGGGACCGCGACCAGGACCGTTTCAGTTTCTTCCTGGACCCGCAGATCCCCTACCTGGTCGGCGCGCACGTGGAGGGCGTCGTCGACCGGCTGCTCGCCGGCACGTCGCTGCACCGCGACGACGTCACGCACTGGCTGGTGCACTCCGGCGGCAAGAAGGTCATCGACGCGGTAGCCGTCAACCTGGGGCTGACCCGCCACGACCTGCGGCACACCATCACCGTGCTGCGCGACTTCGGCAACGTCTCCAGCGGCTCGTTCCTCTTCTCCTACGACCGGCTCCTACAGGAAGGCGTGGTCCGCCCCGGCGACTACGGCGTGCTCATGACCATGGGCCCGGGTTCAACGATCGAATCCGCACTCATCCAGTGGTGACCCAACGCAAGGAAGACCGCCATGCCCGTCAACGCACTCCCCGAAAGCCCCGCGCTGCATGTGGACGGCAGCCGGGAGATCTCGGCCGAACTGGCCCATGCCGTCTCCGCCCTGTGCGACGAGGCGGAGTCCACCGGGGCCGATTTCGCGACCCTGTACGTCTCCGGCGCCCCGACGGGCGAGGCGGTGGCGAAGGTGTCCGACGTGGCCGCCGTCACGAAGTGGGAGCGGGCCGTTCGGCGCTTCGAGCGGCTGCGACTGCCCACGCTGGCGGCGGCGAGCGGGGAGTGCGGCGGTGCCGCGCTGGACCTGCTGCTGGCGGCTGACGTCCGGGTGGCGGCGCCGGACCTGCGGCTGCTGCTGTCCTTCCACGACCAGGGGACCTGGCCGGGCATGGCCGGCTTCCGACTGGTCCAGCAGCTCGGGCTGGCCTCGGCGCGCCGCACGGTGCTCTTCGGGGTGCCGATCACCGCTCGTGAGGCGCTGGAGCGGTCCCTGGTGGACCAGGTGAGCAAGGACCCCGGGCGCACCCTGGCGGCCGCCGCCCGGATGCTGCGCCGCTTGTCCGGCCCCGAACTCGCGATCCGCCGCCAACTGGCCTTCGACGCCCAGTGGATGAGCTTCGAGGACGCGCTGGGCCCGCACCTGGCCGCCTGCGACCGCTCGCTGCGGCGCACCCAGGCGGCGAACGAGGTGACGGCGTGAGCACGTCGAACGCGCAGGCGCCGGCCGCCGTGCGGGGACGCGCCGCGGACGGGTTCGAGCGGGCGGCCCGGCTGCTGCCGCCGTTTCCGGAGCCCGGGCCGCGCACCGGCGAGCCGCGCGCCCGTACCGAGCAGGCGCTGGAGACCGCCCGCGCGCAGCGCACCGCCTTCCTGGACTGCCACGCCGAGCCGCTCTACGACCGGCTCACCGGGGACCGTACCCGCCGGCTCCGGCTCGACGGCCTGGTGGAGGGCGCAGCGTTCGTGGTGCCCGGTCTGGTGCCCACGCCCGCGCAGCTGCGGGCGGAGCGTGCCACGCCGGTGCGGGAGCGCCTGGGCTACGAGATCGACCTGGGCGTCTTCCTGCGCGGCCTGCTGCGCTGCCCGGCCGCCGGCGACCACCTGATGGACTCCATGCTCCGGCCCACCGAGCGCGCGCTGGGCCTGCTCGGGGAGTTCGAGGCCACCGGGGTGGTCCGGCTGGAGAGCACGAGGCTGGAGCGGCGCGAGGGGGTGGCCCGGATCACCATGTGCGCCGGAGACCGGCTCAACGCCGAGGACGAGCAGCAGGTCGACGACATGGAGACCGCGGTCGACCTCGCGCTGCTGGACCGGCGCTGCGAGATCGGGCTCGTCCGGGGCGGCGAGATGACGCACCCGCGCTACGCGGGCCGCCGGGTGTTCAGCGCCGGGATCAACCTCAAGCACCTGCACGCGGGCGAGATCACGCTCGTCGGCTTCCTGCTGCGCCGTGAACTCGGCTATCTCCGGAAGCTGCTGCTCGGGCTGCGCACGGACGGGGCGTCGTGGCGCTACCCGCTCACCGACATGCCGTGGGTGGCCGCGGTGGACGGCTTCGCGATCGGCGGCGGCATGCAGCTGCTGCTCGCGGTGGACCACGTGCTCGCGGCCTCCGACGCCTACCTGAGCCTGCCGGCCGCGCAGGAGGGGATCGTCCCGGGCGCGGCGGACTTCCGGCTCCCTGCGGTGACCGGCCCCCGGCTGGCCCGGCAGATCATCCTCGGCGGCCGGCGGGTGCGTGCGACCGACCCCGAGGCCCGCACGCTCGTCGACCAGGTCGTCGACCCGGCGGACCTCGACCGGGCCGTCGAGCGCGCCCTGGAGCTGCTGCGCGACCCGGCCGTCACCGCCAACCGCCGCATGGTGAACCTTTCCCTGGAGCCGGCGGACGGCTTCCGCGCATACATGGCGGAGTTCGCGGTCCAGCAGGCGCTGCGCGTCCACGCGGCGGACGTGCTCGGCAAGGCGGGCCGTTTCACGGCGCGCCCGCCCGGTTGACGCCGTGCCAGGGCCGCCTTCCCCTCCCCCGCCGCCGCCCGGCGGCCGGTACCCGAACGACAAGGAGACCGAGTTGACATCCTCCACCGGCTGAAACCGGAGGATTCCAACCCTCACGGGTCGGGCTTCCTGCTTCACAGCCGGTTGCCGACCTGGGGCTACCAGCGAAGGGACGGTGTACCGCCCATCGGTCTTACATCAGCTCCCCAGACCTGACTTCCCGCCAGCCCGGCGGGAGGCCGGCCCTGAACTCGGCTGTCACCCCGAATTGGCGCGATCAACTATCACGCACAGTGACCCGAGGAGCGGGGACAGCGGTCCGCCTTGACGGCGAAACGCTGACTCCTACCCCGCTACGCGGGAAGTCCGTTTCCTCCCCCGGCCAAAGCCGGGGGCATCCACGGAGGTATCAGATGACCAGCCCCTTCGACGACCCGGACGCCTCCTACCTCGTGCTGATCAATCCGCGGGGCCAGTACTCGCTGTGGCCCGCGTTCGCGCAGGTGCCGACCGGGTGGCGGATCGCCTACGGCCGGAGCGCTCGCGACGAGTGCCTGGCGTACATCGACCGTGCTTGGACCGACCAGCGACCGCCGGGCCCGGTCACGGTGCCGGGCGGCGCCCAGGTGGCCGCAACATGATGGCCGGCCCGGGCCCGCTGATCACGGTACGGGCCACCGGCGGCGACGGCGCGGAGCCGACCCGGGGGCACGTCAGGCCCGGCACCTCGCGGCGGATCCGGCCCTACCTGCGGCCCTACCGTCGGCAGATCGCCGCGCTGCTGAGCCTGACCGTGCTCGACGCCGTCATCACCGTCTCCACGCCGCTGCTGTTCAAGGTGCTCATCGACCACGGCATCATGCCCCGCGACCGGGGCGTCGTGGCGGGCGCCGCCGCCGCGGTGGCGGGCCTGGCACTGCTGCAGGCGCTGGTGGGCTTCCTGGTGAGCCGCAGTTCGGCGCGCATCGGCGAAGGGCTCATCTACGACCTGCGCACCGAGGTCTTCGAGCACGTGCAGAGGCAGCCGCTGGCGTTCTTCACCCGGACGCAGACCGGTTCGCTGGTGAGCCGGCTCAACACCGACGTGATGGAGGCCCAGCAGGCGGTGACCGTGCTGCTGTCCAACGTGCTCTCAAGTCTGGTGGTACTGGGCCTGGTGATCGCCACGATCTTCTACTTGTCCTGGGTCGTCGGCCTGGTCGTGCTCGTCACGGTGCCCCTCTTCGTGCTGCCGGGCCGCGTCGTCGGGCGCCGGCTGCAGCGCAACCTGCGCACGTCGATGCAACTGGACGCCGAACTCGGCTCGCTCATGCAGGAGCGCTTCAACGTGGCCGGTGCGCTGCTGGTCAAGCTCTACGGCCGGCCGCAGAGCGAGGCCCGGCGGTTCGCCGACAGCGCGGCGCGGGTCAGGGACGTCGGCGTGGTCACCTCCGTCTACTCGCGCATGCTGCTGGTGACGGTGACGCTGCTGGCGTCGCTCGCCACGGCGGCGGTCTACGGCGTCGGCGGCGAGCTGGTGGTCGACGGGGCCATGCAGATCGGCTCGCTGGTGGCCCTGGCCACCCTCCTGGCACGGCTCTTCGGCCCGATCAACCAGCTCTCCAACCTGCAGTCGAACTACCTGACCGCGCTCGTCTCCTTCGACCGGCTGTTCGAGGTGCTGGACCTCAAACCGCTGATCGTGGAACGGCCCGACCCGGTCACACTGCCCGCCGCGGCCCGGTCCCGGGCCCCGGAGGTCGAGTTCGAGGACGTCTCCTTCCGCTATCCCGCGGCGGGAGAGATCTCCCTCGCCTCGCTCGAAACGCTGTCGCTGCCCGCGCCGGAACGCTCCGGCGACACCCACGCGCTGCGCGGGGTGAGCTTCCGCGCCCCGGCGGGCCGGCTGACCGCGCTCGTCGGGCCCTCCGGCGCGGGCAAGACCACGGTCAGCCAGCTGGTGGCGCGGCTCTACGAGCCCACCGGGGGCACCGTGCGGATCGGCGGCCACGACGTGCGCGACCTGTCCCTGGCCTCGCTGCACGACACCGTCGGCATGGTGACGCAGGAGGCGCACATGTTCCACGACACCATCCGCGCCAACCTGCTCTACGCCAAACCGGGCGCCACCGAGGCGGAGCTCGTCGAGGTCTGCGAGGCCGCGCAGATCTGGGACATGGTCTCCGCGCTCCCCAACGGCCTGGACACCGTCGTGGGCGACCGCGGCTACCGCTTCTCCGGCGGCGAGAAGCAGCGCCTGTCGATCGCGCGGCTGCTGCTCAAGAAGCCGTCCGTGGTCGTGCTCGACGAGGCCACGGCACACCTGGACTCGGAGTCCGAGGCGGCACTGCAGAAGGCGCTGTGGACCGCCCTGGCCGGCCGCACCGCACTGGTGATCGCCCACCGTCTGTCCACGATCCGCGAAGCCGACCAGATCCTCGTGCTCAAGGGTGGGCGCGTGGTCGAACGCGGCCGGCACACCGAACTCGTCGACGGCGGCGGCCAGTACGCGGAGCTCTACCGTACCCAGTTCGCCAAGCCGCCCGCGCCGCGCCCGGAAACCGAGCAGCACTCGGCGAACGGCTACGGCGACCTTCGCCCGCTGCCGCCCGGCGGAGGGCCCCTGCGCCGGCTGCCGCCGCCCGAGACCGCACCGGACCCCGACCGACCCGAAGGGAGAGCACATTGACATCCCCCTCCGACTGAAGCCGGAGGATCCAACCCTCACGGGTCGGGTTTTCTGCTTCACAGCCGGTTGCCGACCTGGGGTTACCAGCGAAGGGGCGGTGTACCGCCCGTCGGTCCTACATCAGCTCCACAGACCTGACTTCCCGCCAGCCCGGCGGTAGGCCGATCCGGGACTCGGCTCCCACCCGAATTGGCGTGATCAACCCATCACGCACGGCAACCACGGCAGTGGGGGCAGCGGTCCGCCTTGACGGCGAAACGCCGCCTCTTGCCCCGCCACGCGGGAAGTCCGTTTCCTTCCCCGGCCGAGGCCGGGGGTATCCACGGAGGTGCCAGATGACCCAGTTGACGGTCGAGGACGTGTGGCCGCTGTCCCCACTGCAGGAGGGGCTGCTGTTCCACGCCTCGTACGACCAGGACGCGCCCCGGGACGTGTACGTGGGACAGCGGATCCTCAACCTCGACGGCGATCTGCGGCCCGAGGCGCTCAAGGCGTCCTGGCAGGCGATGCTGGAGCGGCACGCGAGCCTGCGGGCCGGCTTCCGCTCCCGTTCGGCCGGCGACACCGTCCAGGTGATCGCCAAGGGCGTGCGGATCCCGTGGACGTACGCCGACCTCGGCGCACTGGGCGACGAGCAGGCCGAGCAGGAGGCCGGACGCCTGGCCGCGGTCGACGCGCGGCGCTTCGACCTCGGCATGCCGCCGCTGCTGCGGGTACTGCTGTTGCGCGTGGGCCCCGGCCGGCACCGGATGGTGGTGACGATGCACCACATCCTGATGGACGGCTGGTCGCTGCCGGTCCTGTTCCACGAGCTGTGGGCGGTCTACGGCAACGGCGGCGACCCCTCGGTGCTCCCGAAGGTGCCGCAGTACCGCGACTACCTCGCCTGGCTGGTGCGCCGGGACACCGACGCCGCGCGCGAGGCGTGGCGCGCGATGCTGGCCGGCGCCGAGGAGCCCACCCTGGTGGGCCCCGACGACCGCGGCGGCCCGCCGGTGGTGCTCCGGCACGTGGTCGACCGGCTCGGCGACGACCTCGCCGACCGGCTGCGGGAGACGGCACGCGCCGCCGAGGTCACCCTCAATCGGGTCTTCCAGGTCGCCTGGGCGCTGCTGGTGGGCAAGCTGTCCGGCCGGCTGGACCCGGTCTTCGGCGCGACCGTCTCCGGCCGCCCCGCCGAGGTGCCGCACGCGGACCGGATGGTCGGGCTGTTCATCAACACCGTGCCGGTGCGCGTGCCGCTGGACGCGGCCGTGCCCTTCCGCGAGGCCATGGCGGCGCTGCAGGACCAGCAGGCCGCCCTGCTCGACCACCAGCAGCTGAGCCTGCCCGAGATCCAGCGCGCCTGCGGCCCCGGCGCGGTCTTCGACACCCTGCTGGTCTTCCAGAACTACCCGCGCGGCCCGATGGTGGCCCCGGCGCCGCCGCCCGGCGGACAGGACCGGGCGCCGCGGCCCGACGGTCCCCCGCCCTGCGGCGAGGGGCTGGGCGGCACGGCGCTGAGCAGCGGGGAGCAGGGCGGCGGCCCGCTGCCCCCGGGGCCGCCGCCCGCCGACGGGCAGGACGGTCCGCCGGGTCTGCGGCCCGGGGACGATCGGCCGGGCCCCGCCGCCATCCGGGTCTCGGCCGGCGGCGGCGAGGAGGCCGCCCACTACCCGTTGACCATCGTGATCACGCCGACCGACGACATCGAGGTCCGACTGGACTACCGGCCCGACCTGTTCGACGAGCGCACCGCCCGCGGCCTGGTCGACCGGATGCTCCTGGTGCTGCGCCAGGTCGCGGACGACCCGGACGTGCCCCTGGGCCGGCTCGACGTGCTGACCGGCGAGGAGCGGCAGGAACTGAACGGATCCCGGAACCGGACCCGCCGCGAACTGCCCGGTGCGACGCTCGCCGAGCTCTTCGAGCAGCAGGCGCGCCGCACCCCCGGGGCCGTGGCCGTGGTGGCCGGGGACGCCGAGCTGACCTACGCCGAACTGGACCGGCGGGCGAACCGGCTGGCGCGCCGGCTGGCCGGGCTCGGCGTGGGCCCGGAGACACTGGTGGGCGTGGTGGCCGAGCGCTCACCCGAGCTGATCACCGCGCTGCTGGCGGTGGTGAAAGCCGGTGCGGCGTACCTGCCGATGGACGGCAGGCACCCGGCCACCCGGCTCGGCGCGGTGGCGGCGGAGGCGGGTGCGGCCGTCGTGCTGGTCGACACGCCGAACGCCGAGCGGGGCCTGGCCGACGCCGCGCTGTTCGCGCCCGCCGAGGTGCTCCGCCTGGAGCCGGCCCGCACGGGTACGCACTCCCCCGCCTCGAACGGTGACGACGCGGCCCTGCCCCCGGTGCGGGTGCGGCCGGAGAACCTCATGTACGTCATCTACACCTCGGGTTCCACCGGCCTGCCGAAGGGCGTCGCGGTGACCTACGGCAGCGTCCTCGCGTTCTGCCTCGACGAGTGCTGGTCGAGCGAGACCCTCCAGCGGGTGCTGGTGCAGGCCAACCACGCCTTCGACGCCTCCACGTACGAGATCTGGACGACGCTGCTGCACGGCGGCCGGCTGGTGCTCGTGCCCCCCGGGGACATCGACACGGTCGAGCGCGGCCGGCTGATCGCGGCCCAGAAGGTGACCAGCCTGCACGCCACGGCCGGGCACTTCCGGGTGCTCGCGGAGCAGGCCCCGCACATCTTCGACGGCGTGCGCGAGGTCTCCACCGGCGGCGACATCGTCTCCGCGCACGCCGTCCGGACGCTGCTACGCTCCCACCCCGGCCTGGTCGTACGCACCACCTACGGCCCGACCGAGTCCACCGCCTTCGCCACCCAACTGCCCTTCACCGACGCAGAATCCGTGCCCGACGTGGTGCCGCTGGGCCGGCCGATGGACAACACCAGGGCGTTCGTCCTCGACGCGTTCCTCAAGCCCGTACCCGTCGGCATGACGGGCGAGCTCTATCTCGCCGGGGCCGGGCTGGCCCGCGGCTACCTCGGCCGCGCCGCGCTCACCGCGGAACGCTTCGTCGCCTGCCCCTTCCCCGCCGACGGCGAGCCCGAGGGCGCGCGGATGTACCGCACCGGCGACCTGGCGCAGTGGACCCGTGAGGGGCAGCTGCTCTTCCTCGGCCGCGCCGACAAACAGCTCAAGATCCGCGGGTTCCGCATCGAGCCGGCCGAGATCGAGGCCGTGCTCGCCGCGCACCCGGACGTCGCCCAGGCGCTCGTGGTCGCGTTCGAGGACGCGAGCGGCCACAAGCGGCTGGCCGGGTACGTCGTGCCGGCCGACGGCGATCAGGCCTCGCCCGACCCGCGGGCGCTGGAGGAGTACCTCGCCGGGAAGCTGCCCGACTACATGGTCCCGGCCTCGGTGACCGTGCTCGTCGCACTGCCGGTGACGGCCAACGGCAAGGTCGACCGGGCCGCCCTGCCGCTGCCCGTCTTCTCCGCCAGCGCGGCGGGGCGAGCCGCCGCCACCGACACGGAGGAACTGCTGTGCCGGCTCTTCGCCGAGGTGCTGAACCTTGAACGGGTGGGAGCCGAGGACTCCTTCTTCGCCCTCGGCGGCGACTCGATCACCTCCATGCTGCTGGCGGGGCGGGCCCGCAAGGCCGGCCTGGCGGTCACCCCGCGCCAGATCTTCGAGCTGCGCACACCCGCGGAACTCGCACGGGTGGCCGAGTCGATCGACGACACGGAGGCGGTGCACGCCGAGGAGGTCCCCTGCGGCCCGGTCCCGCTGACCCCGGTGATGCACGAGATCGCAGCACGCACGGGCTCGGCGGCGCGCGCGGGCAGCCAGTCGATGGTGCTGACCGCCCCGCCCGGTCTGACGCCCGACCGGCTGGCCGCCGTGCTCCAGGCCGTCGTCGACCGGCACGACGTGCTGCGGGCGCGGCTGGAGGAAGCGGACGGGCGGCTGGTGATCCCCGAGCCGCACGCGCCCGCGGCGGTGCCCGCGGCGGACCTGGTGACCCGGGTGGAGGCGGTGGGCCTCGACGGGACGCGGCTGGACGCGCTGCTCGACGAACAGGCCGCGGCCGCCGAGGCCGCGCTGGCGCCGCAGGACGGCGTGATGCTGCGGGCCGTACTCATCGACCGCGGCGCCGCGCAGAGCACCCTGGTGCTGCTGACGGCCCATCACCTGGTGATCGACGGCGTCTCCTGGCGGATCCTGATGCCCGACCTGGCCCTCGCCCACGCGGCCCTGGCCGCGGGGGGCGCGGACGCGGCGAGGGCGGCAGTCGCCCCCGAGCTCACCTCGTTCCGCCGCTGGGCGAGCGCCCTGGCGGAGCGGGCCAGGGCGCAGCAGACGGTGGACGAACTGCCTGCCTGGAGGCGGGTGCTCGACCGGGTCGAGCCGCCGATCGCCGGCCGGCCGCTCGACCCGCGGACCGACACCGTGGGAGGCGGGCTGTCCCGCGCCGAGCTGACCGTTCCGGCGCGGACGGCGGGATCGCTGCTGGCGGCGCTGCCCGCCGCCTACCACGCGGGAATCGACGACGTGCTGCTGTCCGGGCTCACCGCGGCGCTGGACGAGTGGCTGCGCGCACGCGGCGGGCGGGCCCCGGAGGGCTTCCTGATCGACCGGGAGGCGCACGGCCGGGTGCCGTTGTCCGAGGACATGGACCTGACGCGGACCCTCGGCTGGTTCACCGCCGTCCACCCGGTGTGGCTGGAGCCCGGTCCGATCGACACGGCCGAGGTCCGGGCGGGCGGCGCGGACGCCGCGCGGCTGATCAAGCGGGTCAAGGAGCAGCTGCGGCAGGGGCCGGGCGACGGTCTCGGCTACGGCCTGCTCAGGTACGTGAACCCGGCCACCCGTTCGGTGCTCGAGCCCCTCGCGGCACCGCAGATCGGGTTCAACTACCTGGGCCGGTTCGGCGGCCCGCGCGGGGAGCCGGGCTCCCCGGGCGCCGACGGGGCGCCGTCCGGGGTGGACGGTTCCCCGCAGGCCGGCTGCGGCGGCCCGCGCCCGTGGACGCCGGCGGACGAGCACCCGGCACCCGACGGCGGCGTCGACCCGTCGATGCCCCTGCGGCACGTGCTGGAGATCAACGGCTCGGCGCGGGACCTGCCCGAGGGACCGGAGCTGTGCTTCGTCCTCGAGTCACCCCGCGGGCTGCTCACCGGGGCTGAGCTAGGCGATCTCGCCGAGCGCTGGCGGGCGGTGCTCGAGGGCCTGGTCCGGCACGCCTCCGAGGGCCCCGGGGGTCACACCCCGTCGGACTTCTCGCTGATCTCGCTGGGTCAGGAGGACATCGACGAGTTCGAGTCCGCCTTCGGCGGGGCGGGCGGCGGCTGACCCGGGCCCGGTGACGCTGCGGTGCGGCGAAGCGGCGTGGGGTCTCCCGGCCCGCCGACGGGCCGGGAGAGCCTTGGCGCAGCGCGGTGGCGCGCCGGCGACCGGGGGCCGTCTCAGCGCCCGCGCCAGACCGGTTCGCGTTTCTGCGCGAAGGCGCGCGGCCCCTCCTTGGCGTCCTCGCTGGCCCGGCGGGCCTGCTCCCACCGGTAGCGGGTGGTGAACGCCTGCTCCAGCGGCAGGTCCACCGAGCGCATCACGGCCTCCTTCAGGGCGCGCTGCGACAGCGGCGCGCAGCGCAGCAGGTCGGCCGTCCACCGCTCGACGCACTCGTCCAGCCGTTCGTCCGGCACGACCTCGTTGACCAGCCCGAAGGCCAGCGCCTCGCCCGCCGACATCCGGCGCCCGGTGAGCAGGTACCCCATCGCGGCCTTGAGCGGGATCTGCCGGGCCAGCCGGAAGGCCCCGCCCGCGCCCGGGACCAGCCCGAGGGTGGCTTCGGGCAGGGCGAAGACGGCGCTCTGCGCGGCGATCACCAGGTCGCAGGCGAGGACCAGTTCGAAGCCGCCGCCGAGGGCGTAGCCGCGGACCCGGGCCAGGACCGGTTTGGACAGGGAGAAACGGTCGGTCAGGCGCGGCCACCCTGGCAGGTCCTTCGAGCCGAAGGTCGTCGGCGGGGCCCCGTCGCGGTCGAGCCGCGCCCGCTCCTTGAGGTCCTGTCCGACCGAGAAGGCGCGTTCGCCCGCGCCGGTCAGCACGACCAGCCGCACCTCGTCGTCGCGCTCGACCTCGTCCCAGACCTCGCCGAGTTCCGTGTGCATCCGCAGGTCCATCGCGTTGAGCACCTGGGGCCGGTTCAACGTCACGCGCGCGACGTGCCCGGCCCGCTCGTAGAGCACGGGCCGGTTCGCCGCAGATGCCTCCTGCAAGGGGTCCACGCGGACAGGCTATCGGGGGAGGCGGGCCGTGACATTCCCCTCGTAGCGCGAGTTGTGACCAGAGGGGAAGTTGAGGGCCATGGCGGGGAAGAGGCGCTCGTAGGACGCGCAGTTCCGCGCGGGTGCGGTGCGGAACGTGACGGAGACCGGGAAGTCGGCCGCGGATGTCGCGCGGGATCTGGGCGTGCAGCCGAGCACGCTGCGGAACTGGCCCCCCGGCGGGCCCGGGCGAACGCGGAGGCGGCGGGAAGCCTGGGCGAGTCCGAACGGGGCCGGAAACGCAGGCGGTGGGCGTCCTGGGGTGGGGAAGAGCGCAGGGGAGGGTCGGGCCTGGCTGGTAGATCGCTGGCCCGACGGCCAGGCTCCGGGTGTCCTGCATTGCCTTCACGTACATGTGACGTGATCCCAGGATCACGTCACATGTACGCCTGCTCGCTTACGGCCGGCCTGGGACTATTGGGCCGGCCCCGCGGGGTCGAGGTCGAGGGGGAACGGGTTGGCGAGCACGGTGGTCTCGCCGGCCTGGACAAGCCGATCGAGGTAGATGCCGCGCTCGAGGTGCCCGAGGTAGAGATGTGGGGCGGGGCCGAGTTCGAGGCGCCATCGTTCACACCGTCGGTCTCGTCAGGGGGTTACCGTTGCGATCTGGCTCGGGGTGTTCTCGGTGATCCAGAGGTTGCCGTCGGAGCCGGTGGCGATCTCCAGCGGGCTCGCGTCCGAGGTCGGGACCGACAGTTCGGTGATCGTTCCCGAGGTCGTGATCTGGCCGATGTCGTTGCTGGCGTTCTCGGTGAACCACAGGTTGCCGTCCGGTCCGGTGGTGATGCCCCACGGGAACGGGAAGAAGGCGGTATCCGTCAGGTCGTAGCCGGTGAACACGCCCGCCGTGGTGACCTGTCCGATCTGTGTTGCTCCGGCGTCCGTGAACCACAGGTTGCCGTCCGGCCCCGCGGTGATGCCGATGGGCAGTGAGGCCAGTGAGGGGACCGCGTACTCGGTAATCGTGCCGCCGGTGGTGATCTGGCCGATGCTTCCGGACAGCACTTCGGTGAACCACAGGGCGCCGTCCGACCCGGCCGTGATGCTCAGCGGGAAGACGCCGGAGGTGGGGAGCGCGTATTCGGTGACCGTGCCGCCGGTGGTGATCCGGCCGATGTTGTCGGCACCGGGCTCCGCGAACCACAGGGCGCCGTCCGATCCGACGGTGATGCCCCACGGGTAGGCGCCGGAGGTCGGGAGCGCGTACTCGGTGAAGGTGCCCCCGGTGGTGATCCGGCCGATCTTGTCGACGTTCGACTCGGTGAACCACAGCGCGCCGTCCGGCCCGGTGACGATCCCGGCCGGGCCCGCGTTGGTGGTGGGCACCGAGTACTCGGTGAACGTGCCGCCCGTGGTGACGCGCCCGATCGCGTCGGCGGAGTTCTCGGTGAACCACAGGGCGCTGTCCGGCCCTGCGGTGATGCCGACCGGGGCCGAATTGGCGGTGGGTGTCGCCAGTTCGCTGATGGTGGAGGTCAGGCGGGTCTGTGACATCCTCGGTTGGGGGTGCCTCCCCCGGAGGCAGCCGATGAGCCCCGCCGGCCCCCGGTACCGGACGCAGGACTTCACCCACGGGCGCAGGGACCCGGGACGCGGGCGCGAGGAGTCACCGAAGGCGACAGTGCCGGGCGCTGCGACAGCGGCCGTCAGGGCCAGGACGACGAGCGCACGAGAAAGCCGCCTGAGACGGCTTGGACGGTCGGACATGAGACCCCTTTCCGAAGGACACAGCGGGAGCCGGAGCGCCGAACCCGTGGCACCGGCCTTCTCCCCGCCCCGGACCGTGATCGACAAGCACAGCGTGACGGCCGAACGGCCAGGTCGACGGGAGGCGCCCGACCTCAGGATGCAAGATCGTTCCTGCACGCACGAGAGCGTGGAACGCGGCTCGCGAAGCGCACCAGGTTGCGACGCGCCAGCTCACGCCGTGTACCCACGCGGCCCGCGCAAAGACAGGGACATAGGCCGGTGGCATGCTTCCGTACGCCCCACCCGGCCTCGCTGTCACCGGTCACTCCCCGGTGCAGGTCACAGCGACCGGGCCGGGCGCAGCAGCGCGGCGTTGGCCGCGCGGGCTGCCTCCAGCTGGGCCTGGGCCTTGGCCTCTCGCTCCTCGTCGTACCGCTGCTGGTGCAGCAGCAGAAGAAGAAGAAGAAGGAGCGCGGCGGGACGGCGGCCGCGGCACCGACGAGCAGGACGTCGACCAGGCGCATCACCACCGATGCGTAAGACCCTGGCCGCGGGCCTCCTGACCGTCGCGAGCGCCGCCGCGATGACCGTCGCGCCCGCGGCGCACGCCGGATACCCGTTCCCGTACCAGTGCCAGTACACCAACTCCAACGACGACTGGACCTTCAACGGGGGCTTCGGGACCGCCCCCGGCGAGACCATCTGCGTCAACAACTACGAGCTCGCCATGCAGAACGACGGCAACCTCGTCATCTACAACAACACCGCCACCCCGATCTGGTCCTCGGGCACCTGGAACCACTCCGGCGCGACCGCCAAGTTCCAGCCCGACGGCAACCTCGTCGTCTACGCGTACGGTGGCAGCCCGGCGCTGTGGGCCTCGGGCACCTATGGCAACTCGGGCGCGACCCTCGTATTCCAACAGGACGGCAACCTCGTCATCTACGGCCCCAGCCACCAGCCGCTGTGGGCCACCGGCACCTGAGACGGCCTCGGGACTCCGCGCCGACATTCAGCGTCGGCGCGGAGCGCTGAACTCGCCATTGCGGACGGTCCTCCTCCAAGCACTTGAGCGCGGCGGCGGACTCCTCCTCCTGCTGCTCCTGGTGCTTCTCGTGGCAGGGGTAGCAGCGGCCGCCGGGGCGGCGGGTCCACTGTCCGTGGATCCCGTACTCGTGGGTGCTCTCCTCCTTCGGGAGGGTCTGCATCAGCTCGCGGCTCCTGGTGGAGTCGATCCGGTGTCCGGCGGTCGCGCGGGCGGAGGCGGTGCACCTGCTCTGGCACCGGCGCCTGGGGGTCGACCTGGCCGCGCCGCTGGGCGACGCGTATCGGGCGTTCGAGGTCGGTGGGCTCGTCGGCTGCCGCCGGGCCCGGGCGGCGAGCGGGCTCGCGTCTGCCTTCAGAACTGGGGCGGCGGCTGCGGCTCGCTATGTGGCACGTCCGGCGGCCTGCCGGACGCTCCTTTAGCAATGGCTGGTCAAGTCCGCGTTCGCGATCGCTGCAGCCCCCGCGGGCGTGACTCCAGAGTGTGATCATAGGGGAATTCTTGAGAGCCGCCAGCAGGTGAGACTGCGGCACCTCACCGTCCTCACCCTCGACCTGCCCACCGTGCAGACCGGGGCCATCACCCTCTTCCTCGGCCAGGACCGCGACCTCGTTTTCCAGAACGCCTTCGAGCAGATCACCACCGCCTGGCACAACGCCGACCCCACCCACAGGCTCCCGCGCAGCGGCCGTCGTCCGCACTGACGGATGGGCATGACTGGTTATCGGCTGGCCGGGCGTATCCGGTTCCGCTCCGGGTGGTGTCCGGCGGCACCATGGTGGGTGTGAGTGCCCGAGGGTCCGCGCGGGTGCGGCTGCCCCACATCGAGCCGATGCTGGCGACGGCCGGCCCGCTGCCGTCCGGTTCCGGGTGGGTCGGGGAGCTGAAGTGGGACGGGGCGCGGGCCGTCGCGTATGTGCCCGAGGCGGCGCCGGTGCGGCTGCTGGGCCGCTCCGGGGCGGACTTCACCGGACGGTTCCCCGAGGTCGCCGACGCGCTGACGGAGGTCCGGGGCCCCTTGGTCCTGGACGGCGAGCTGGTCGTGATGCGCACCGGCGTCCCGTCGTTCGCCGCGCTGCAGGGCCGTATCCACCACACCCGCCCGGCCGCGGTGCAAGCCGGCGCGGCAGCCCCGCCCGCCCTGTACGTCGCGTTCGACTTGCTGCACACCGGCGAGCGGTCGCTGCTCGGCGAGCCGTACGCGCGCCGGCGCGAGCTGCTGGAGAGCCTGGAGCTGGAGCGGCCGCACCTGCGGGTGCCACCGGTCTGGAACTCGGTCGCCGAAGCCTACGGGTGGACCCGCGAACACCGCCTGGAGGGCGTCGTCGCCAAGCGGCTCGACTCCCTCTACCGACCCGGCACCCGCTCCCGGGACTGGACCAAGATCAAGCACCTGCGCACCGCCGACGTCGTGATCGGCGGCTGGCTACCCGGCGGGCCGACCGGGGACTCGGTGCGCGCCGTCCTGGTCGGCGTCCCCACCACACCCCACGACCGCCTGCTGTTCGTCGGCTCGGTCAGCAGCGGCATGGTCGGCCCCGAGAGACGCGCGCTGGCGGCCGCGCTGCGCCGCCTCGCCGTCCCGGTGTCGCCTTTCACTGCCGGCGGCGGTTTGGGGCTGGCGCGCGGCACCGAGGTCCGGTTCGTCCGGCCCGAGCTCCACGCCGAGGTCGAGTTCCTGGAGCTGACCGACAGCGGCCGGCTCCGGCAACCGGTGTGGCGCGGGCTCCGCGACTGAACTACGGCAGCCGGCCTGGCCCGTTCGGCGGGTCGAAGGTGATGCGATCGGGCCGGCGAGGCCGCCGAGCGCACCCAGCGGGGTCACTGTGCACTACCCGGCTGCGCGGGTACCGCCGCACCGGCCGCCTGCCGAGTCCTGCGGCTCCCGGCCGTGCTCGCGCACTACCAGGAGATCATCCGACGAGCTGAACGCGATCAGCTCACCTACCGCGGCATGCTGGCCGAGCTGCTGATGACCGAGTGCGATAAGCGGGACCGCCGCCGATCCGAGAGGCGCCTGCAGATGGCCGGCTTCCCCCAGCCGAAGTGGTTGTCCGACTTTGACTACTCTGCCAACCCGAACATCAACCAGGCCCAGATCGACAACCTCGCCAGCTGCGAATGGATCCGCAAAGGCGAGCCTCTCTGCCTGATCGGGGACTCCGGGACCGGAAAGTCGCACCTGCTGATCGCCCTTGGCTCCGCCGCCGCCATGGCCGGCTTCCGAGTCAAGTGACGCTGGTGTTCGGAGTGGGCTACGGCTGGTATTGGAAGGTGGCGCCGTTGCTGGTGCCGCCCGGGGAGTGGACGGTGACGATGGCCAGGCCGGCGGCATGGGCCGGTGAGGTGGCCACGACCATGGTGTCGGAGACGGCGGCGAAGGACGCCGGGGCGGTGCCGAAGAGCGCGGCGTCGGTGTAGGTGAGGTTGCTTCCCCTGATCAGGACGTCGTCCCCGCCGGATACCGAACCCTGGGCGGGGCTGAGGGAGGTGATGACCGGTGGTGCGACGTAGATGTAGTAGGCGTTGCCCAGCCCGATGGTGCTGGTGCCGCCTGGTGTGGTGGCCGTGACCAGGACGGTCCCCGTGCCGGCGGGCGCGGTGACCGTGATCTGACTGTCGGAGACCACGTTGGTGTTGGTGGCCGCGGCGGAGCCGAAGTGCACGGCGCTGGTGAGAGCCAGGCCGGAGCCGAAGAGGGTGACGGTGTTCCCGCCACCACTCGGACCCATGGTCGGAATCAGGCCGGTGACGTCCGGGGACGCGACGTAGAAGTAGGGCAGAAGGTTGCTGGTGCCCGCCGAGGTGGTGACCGTGACGTTGACCGACTGCGCGGCTCCCGCGGGTGCCGTGACCGTGATCTGGATGCCGGTGTTGGCGGTGATCGTGGCGGCGTGGGTGCCGAACAGCACCGAGGTCGCGCCCGACAGGTTGGTGCCGGAGATGGTGACGGTGTTCCCGCCGCTGGTCGGTCCCTGGTTCGGGGTCAGGCCGGTGATCACGGGTGCGTTGACGTAGGTGTACGCCACGCTGTTGCTGGTGCCCGCCGAGGTGGTGACGGTGACCGGGACGGAACCGGTGCCCGCGGGAGCCGTCGCCGTGATCTGGGCATCGTTGACCACCGTGAACAGTGCCGAGGCGCTGCCGAAGTGCACCGACGTCGCGCCGGTGAACCCGGCGCCGTTGATCGTCACCGTGTTGCCGGCGCCCGTTGGCCCGGAGGCCGGGCTCACCGCGGTGATCGCGGGTGTGGCGGTGTAGGTGAAGGCCGCACTGTTGCTGGTGCCCGCCGGTGTGGTGACCGTGACCTGGAGGGTGCCGGAACCCGCGGGAACCGTGGCCTGGATCTGCGCATCGCTCAGCACCGCGAACGTCGCCGAGGCGGTTCCGAAGTGCACGGACGACGCACCGGTGAACCCCGAGCCGCTGATGATCACCGAGGTGCCGGCCGCACCCGAGGCCGGGCTCAGACCGGTGATCACCGGCCCGGCACCGTAGGTGTAGGTGACGCCGTTGCTCGTGCCGAGCGGCATGGTGACGGTGACCGCGGCCGAACCGGTGCCCGCAGGAGCGGTGGTGAGGATCTGGCTGTCGCTGACCAGTGTGAAGGATGGCACCGGCGCGGTTCCGAACTTCACCGAGGTCGCGCCGGTGAAGCCGCTGCCGCTGATCGTGACGGCCGTACCCCCTGCGGCTGGCCCGTGGTTGGGGTTGATACCGCTGATGACCGGAGCCATCGGGTGCTCCTTTGCATCGCTGATGAGGGTGCCCTGGCCGCCGTAGGCGGGCCAGGGCACAGTGGGTCCGCGGTCGCGGCCCGTCGGATCCGCGCCGATGGAGGCGGTGACGGGAGGGCCGCGCGCCCGCTCCGGTGTCCAGGCTCCGGGCTCGGGGCTCGGGGCTCAGACGGTGACGGCGAACTGGTCAGCGGCGACGGCCGGGCTGGTGCCTCCGGGCGTGGTGACCTGAATGTCGTAGGTGGTACCCACCGCCAGGCTGGCGGGGACGTCGAGGGTGAGCGTGCCCACAGCGGAGACGCTGACGTTGTCGGCCGGCACGGCCGCGCCACCGCCGACCGGGGTGAACGTCACGGAGCTGACGTCGACGAAGCAGGTGCCGGCGACGATGACCCCGGCGGTGCCCGCCGGCCCCGTGCCGGGCGTCACGCCGGTGACCGCCGGCAGCTTGTAGTAGGTGAACTGACCGGCCGCCCCGATCGGGGAGCTGGTGCCGCCAGTGGCGGTGACGGTCGCATCCGCCGAGTCGGTGCAGTCGGTGAAGGCGCCGTGACCCGAGGGGTGACGGTCAGGTGGCTGTCCGACAGAACGGTGGGGACAGCGGTGCCGACCGTGCCGAAGGCCACCAAGGTCGCGGTCGCGAAACCGGTGCCGAAGACGTCGATGGCGCCGGGTGCGGCAGGGCCGATGCTGGGGGTCAGCGACGTGACCGTCGGGGCGGCGACGTAGAAGAAGGCGCTGCTGTTGCTGTTGACCCCGGAGACGGTCGCGATGACGTTGGCCTGACCGGAGCACCCCGACGGGATGATGAGGGTGACGGAGGTGCTGCTGGCGGCGGTGGGCGTGACCGTCCTGGTGCCGAAGTTCACCTTGGTGGTGCTCAAGCTCCCCAGACCGGTGCCGGTGATGGTCATCGTCTGACCCGAGTGGCCCGAGGTGGGCGAGATGGAGCTGATGGAGGGTGCCATGGCGGATCTCCTTCGCTGATGCTGATCGGTTGGGTGCCACAGCGCCTGGGGCGTGAGCACGGCGATGTGGTGCTTTCGCCGTCAACCTGCGGCTCTGTGGTCGAGTTGGGCGCCGTGGGCCGCCCGCCGGCCTCAGCAGGGCGCGGTCAGGGGCGGGGTGGCGGCGCAGTTGTCCGGGGTGTTGCCGGAGACGTTGGTGACGGGCAGCGTGGCGGAGCCGGCGTTCTTGTAGATACCGCCGCCGTCGACCGTGGCGGTGTTGCCGGTGACGCTGCTGGCAGTCATCGTCAGCGCGGTGTCGGTGTAGATGCCGCCGCCGAACGAGGCGCGGCTGTTGCTGACACCCCCGCCGGTCACGGCGACCGACCCGCCGAGGTTGGCGATGCCGCCGCCCACCCCGAAACCGGCGTCACCGTTATTGATGGCGACCGCGGTCAAGCTGAGCTGACCGTTGTCGGCGGGCAGATGCGAGGGCCCGTCCACCTCGATGATGCGAAACGCGGGCGCTCCCGACGCACGGGAGATCTCGGTGGCCAGCCCGGTCATGGTGATCGGCGTGGTGATGTTCGGCAGCCCCGCCGGTCCACCGGCGCCCCCCGAACTGTGGGCGCTGGTAAGGGTGTAGGTGCAAAACGGTGCCAGGCTCAGGTCCCCGCCTCCGGCGGCGTTGGCCGCATTGAGGGCGCTCACCAACGCGGCTTCGCTGCACGGCACGATCACCGCCAGCGCCGGACGTGCGGTCTGCGCGTGTGCCGCCGGGGCGGTGAACACGAGCGCACCGACAGCGCCGGTCCCGAACAGCGCTCGAAGCATGGTGATGGCTCGCAAGAACGCCTCCTCGGACGTATGAGCCACCCTCGTCAGCCAGTGTGCACCGAACGAGCACCCCGGCCAACAGCCTCCTCCGATGGGCGCCCTCGCGGACGTGCGGCAGGCACCCACACCACCAACCTGCATGGGCGGCCTTCCCCAACGGAGGGATGGGCGGCCCACCTGATCGGACGCTACGAGTAAGTCATCTGAGCTTCCGTGCAGACAAGAGGGTTGACCGGTAGTTCACCCATTCAGCGGAGCACATCGCGTGTGTCGTTACGGGCGGTGCGGAGAAGGGATGAGCTAACCGCTGCGTCAGAACATGATGTGGCTGCTGTGGCGCGGGGACCGACTCCGCCGAAGCGGTCGCGGCATCGCATGGCATCGGGGCACTCGGCCGCCTCCAGCGGCATGGCCGCAGGAGCGTGGAGCGGCTTACCGGGACCGCGAAGGTCCCGGCCAGGTGTGACCCGGGCCGCCCCGCCAGGGCCAGGGCGAGCTCCTGCAGTGCGCTCTGCAGGCCCTGGCTCCGCCGACCGTGACGGAGGGTCAGCCCCGCTGCCGGCTCGACAAAGGTCGATCGCGGGCACATCCGTTCACGGCACCGGAACCGTCGGACCCGTACCTGCGACGGCTGGACGACAGTGCGGCGTGTGGGCGTCGGGCCCCGGTGCCGGCGGTGTGGTCGCGCACGCGCTGCCATTCGGCCAGGGCGGCGGCCGCGGTGGCGGCGCTGGATTCGTGGCCGACGTCGGCATGCCGGTCGGCGCACCGCTCCCCGAACCGGGCCTGGTGCAGGGCCTGCTCGCTGGTGTCCAGGGTCTTCCCGGCCGCCCGGCGGCGAACCCGGATGCGGACGTCGCCGAGCAGCGGGTGCTCCTGGGCATCGGGCTCGATGTCGTCGGCCTGGTCGTCGTCGGCGGGGTGCTGGGCCAGGGCGGCGTGCAGCGTCGACCCGGCCTCGGCGTGCACGACGGGTTGGCCGTCGGGGCCGGCCTCGATCACGATCCGGCCCTCCACCAGGGCCACCCAGCCGTCCAGGGCGTCAACGTCCCTCTCCGTCCAGCCGCGGGCCAGACCGGCGCCCTGGTGCGGGGTGCGGATGCCGTCGTCACCGGTCCAGCGCAGCCACATCGAGCCGCGCGCCAGCGGCGAGTCCAGGACCGGGCGGCCCAGATCCCGGCCAGCGGGGGCGGGCCGGCTACGGAGGCGGCCCGCCCCAGCCGCGCGCACGTCGGCGGGGTCGGGGGGTGGTGTCGGTCATCGCGCGGTGCCTCCGGGAGTCGGGAACGGGGTGGGCCGTCCCGGGCGGGGTGGGCCGGGATGGCGAGGCGTACGGGCGGGTCAGCCGGCGACGGTCTCGGCGTGCCGGTGGAGCGCGTCCAGGAGCGCGGTCTGCTGCTCGGTCAGCTTCCCGCCCTTACGGGCCTCTCATGTGGTGTGGGGGGACGAGTTCTGGGCCGAGCTGTCCGGTGAGGACCGGGTCATCGCCCGCAGCCGGCTGAGGAAGCGGCGGCGTAGCGGGCGGGGTCATCGAACGTGATGGCGTCGGCCGCCTGGTGGTGGTCGATGCGTCGCTGCGTTTGACGATGGCGAGGCCCAGGGCGAGGGCCGCGAGGCAGTACTCGACGAGGCTGCCGGTGTATCCGCCGTCGGCCCGGACCAGGGCCAGCAGGTTGTGCGCGGCAGTGACCTGGGTGAGCAGGACCTGGGCCGCGGCGCGGTCGCCCACATCCGCTGCGGTGACCATCACCGCGAGCGGCAGGCCAAGGGTGTCGACCACGACGTGCCGCTTGTGCCCGTTGATCAGCTTGCCACCGTCGAAGCCGCGGCTGTCAGAGCCGACGACCGCGTCCGCTCTGACCGACTGCGAGTCGATCACGCCCGCGCCCGGCTCCGAGTCCCGCCCGGCCCGCTCGCGGACCAGGCGGGTCCCACGGTGGGAAGTCGGCAGGTAGGGCCCGCCACTTCGTGCCGTTGTCGACCAGGTAGCGGATCGCGTCCAGCATCGCGCGGTGGCAATAAGCCTCCGGTTGCCCGCCCCGGCCCCGCAGCCAGCCCGGCACCGGCAACAGTGGCCGGACCACCGCCCACTCGGCGTCCGACATGTCGGTGGGATACCGACGCTCGCGCGCCCCGTGGTCTCTGGCGTTCCCGAACCTGTGAGCCAGACAGTCACACGCGCGAGTGGCCGAAGTGGACCCCACTCCCGCGTTGCCGTAGAAATGCGACAACAGGGCCTCCTGGACCGCACGTTGGCTTCGATGCCCTTCGAGCTACCAAGAGGCCCTGCTCTCATGCACGGCAGCCGCCGCAGTCACCCGATCGACTGACTTCTCGACGAGATCGGGAGGACGGCAGTCGCGTCGCTTCTCGTGATCGCTGGGACGGACGAATTCGCACTGCCATCCAGGTAGACGGTCGGCTTGGTGACGCCCCGAGGCCGCCTCGCGGGTTTGAGCCCGGGGCCGCGACTGACGAACCTGGCGAAGAGTCGTGTCTTACCGGCTCGAGGCGCGGCCAACCGCCCCCGCTGTGTCCTACTTCTCCTCCGGCTCCCAGGCGCGGAGCAGGTCGAGCAGCCCTGCGTCTCCGTCAACGTGCAAGGAGTCGGCCTGGATCCGGTCGTACAGGTAGAGGACCAACTCACTGGCCGTGCCGTGGACGGAGGCGCCGGCTGCGTCCGTGTCCTCGCCGGTCGCGGCGGTGGGCGCGGGGATGCGGGTGACGCGTGCGCCGTCGCCGTCGACGGTGAGGCGCCAGGAGCGGCCCTCGGCGGCGTGGAAGTCGAAGGCCGTGGGCTTGTGCGGCCAGGCACTCGGCGTTGCGCAGACGGTGAACAGGAACTCCTCCACACCGTCGAGTGCCAGCTCGACCGGCAGCGGCTGCGGGGCGCCCCCGGCGAGCTGGGCGTCGTAGGTGTGCACCGCAGTCTCCTGGACCCGGTGCCGGGCGGTGCCGCCGGAGGTTTGCGGTGACTGGGACGCGGGCCACCACGTCCAGCAACCGCTCTCCGGCCCTGCCTCGCGCAGGGCGCCCAGCAGAAGCTGCGTCGACGCGTCCAGCCAGGCCAGCAGGGCCTCACGCTCCTGCGGCACTTCCAGCGCGGCGCGCGCGGCGACGGCCTCGGCCGGGGGCGCGTCGGCGG
This sequence comes from Kitasatospora sp. NPDC034023, assembly GCF_055575795.1. NCBI lineage: Bacteria > Bacillati > Actinomycetota > Actinomycetes > Kitasatosporales > Streptomycetaceae > Kitasatospora > Kitasatospora sp. NPDC034023. The sequence goes on along the minus strand of NZ_JBVIRY010000054.1, from coordinate 3,788 downwards.
GCCCCGCGCCGACGATGGCGGCCCAGAAGCGGTCTCCCCCGCCCAGGTGCTTCACCAGATCGAACAGCGTCCACCCAGGGCAGGTCGGCACCTGTGCGTCGAGACCGGGCGCGGCGGCGACCACGGCACGGAAGGCGGTCGACCGTTCATCGATCAGTCGCAACAGGTCGGGGAACTCAAGATTCTTTTCCACGCCGGATATCTATCACCATGCTCCGGTGGTCGGACAGCGATTTTCACAGTCGCCGCCGGTTGGCCATTGCGGACGTCCTCGCCTCCCACCGCTCGGGTGACAAGCTGCGCACTGCTGCGAGGACGCTGGTGGTGGCCGTACGCCAGGCGTCGCGCCTGTGGGTGCTCTGGCCTCGCCGTGCGGCCGGGTGCCTCGGCGACGTGACGTCCACCCGGTGCGTGCGGTCATGCTGCCGCTCGATGTGATGGACGCGGAGGTCACGACGGCGGAGGAGGACCGGTCGGGTCGGGAGTTCAGGTGACTCCCGTTCGACCAGCACTCCTCAAGTAAAATGTCTCGTATGCCACACAGCTGATTCACTCCTGTGAGTGATGGGATGATTCAACTCCCAGGTGTACCAGTTGAGTTATGACGAGCAAGCCGCAGCGCAGAGCCTATCCAAGTGACCTGTCCGACGCCCGCTGGGCCCTGGTGGAGCCGATCCTGACCGCTTGGCGTGTCGAGCGGCAGAAGACCTCACTGGGACTCGCCGGCAGGGCCGCCCACGACGAACTCCTCCCCTCCCGCCGCCGAACCGCACGGACCACGGCACGCGAGACACCGCCCGACCCGGCGGACCAGACCCCGGCCGTCGGCACACCGACACCGCACGCCCGCACGGAGGAGACGTTCACCGCCGCCCAGGCCGAACTCCTCGCCGCCGCGCGCGCTCTCGTCACGCGCGGCACGGCCGGCTTCTCCCCCGCCGCCGACCACGTCCTCCAACGCCTGATCACCGCCATCGACCACCGCAACACCGTGGTACTCCCCCATGCCCGCCGGGACACCGCCCACCTCACCCACCGCCGCATCCGCCTCCCCACACCCCCGCCGGCCCAGCGCCTACGCGAAGCCCTCACGGCTTACCACGCCGCCTGGAACACCACCAGCGACAACGGCGGGTCCGTCTGAACCTCCATCACAACCAACACTGGGAGCGCCCCTCCCACCACGGATCGTCCGAGGCGGAGACCAGGGCGGCCACCTGCTCGCGCTTGGTCGGGGCAGGCAACACCAACCGGCGCGGCAGCGGCAGGCTGGCAGACCACGGCCGGGGGCGGGGACGGGGACGGCGCCAGGCAGCAGGGGGCGGCCGGCTGGCCGGCAGCCGGGCCGGCAGGAGCAGCAGGGCACTTGGCGGGCCGGCGGCGCAGCAGGACCGGCGAGCACCACAGGGAGCACCACCGGGAGCACCGGTACCAGCAGCCGGCCGGAACCAGAACCCGGCCGGGACGGCGGGACCGCGGGACGGAGCCACCACCACCGGCCGACGGCGCCGTTCAGCGGCACAGGGTTCGCAGGGCGGCGGCGGCGACGCCCCGGCCGGCGCGCTGGACCAGGCACCGGCCGTACTGCCCTCGGACACCCGCCCTAGGCGGTCTGCGGGGTGTAGGTGAAGAAGTCGATGACGTCCTGGAGCGCGGGGTTGTCGGTGGTCTCACCCTCGGTGGTGGGGCCGTGGGTGGCCGAGCGGAGGAACATGGCGCGTTCGTGGGCGGCGATCGCCGCGTCCGGGTCGTCGGGGTGCGCGGCGAGGGCTTCGGCGAGTTCGGCCCCGTCGAGCATGGCGAGGTTGGCGCCCTCGCCGTCGGGCGGGGAGAGGTGGGCGGCGTCGCCGACCAGGGTGGCGCCGGACACGGGCTCCCAGCGGTGGGGGATCGGCAGGGTGTAGAGGGGGCGGAAGAGCGGCGGAGTGTCACTCGCGGTGATCAGCGCGGTGAGGTCCGGGGCCCAGCCGTCGAACTCGCGCAGGATGCCGGCGGTGGCCGTGGCGGGGTCGGCGAAGTCGATGGCGTCGAACCATTCGCGCGGCTTGCGCAGCGCGACGTAGGTGTGCAGGGTGGAGCCCTTCTCGCGGTGCGCACCGAGCTGCCTCTCGCCGGGGTCGATGGCGAACATCCCTCCGCCGCCGACCAGTTCGGCGGCCGCGGGGTGGCGGCTGTCCGCGTCGTACAGGTAGGTCTCGACGAAGGACATGCCGCTGTACCGGGGCACGGCGGAGGAGAGCAGCGGCCGGACCCGGGACCAGGCGCCGTCCGCGCCGACGAGCACCGCGGCGGTGACGGGCGGGTGGTCGGTGAAGCTCACCTCGTGGCGGCCCGCGCCCAGGGGGCGGACGCCGCTGACCTTGTGACCCCAGCGGACGGTGCCCTGCGGCAGCGAGTCGAGGAGCATCCGGCGCAGGTCGCCGCGCTGGACCTCGGGGCGTCCGCCGGTGCCGTCGTCGTCCTGTTCGTAGCGCACGTTCGCGTTCCGGTCCAGGATGCGCATGGCCTGGCGGCCGTGGAGGACGAGGGTGCGGAACTCGTCGTCGAGGCCGGCGGCGCGCAGGGCGATCCGGCCGTTGTAGTCGTGGATGTCGAGGAGGCCGCCCTGCGGGCGCGCGGTCGGCGAGGCGTCGGCCTCGTAGACGGTGGAGGTGATGCCGTGGACGTGCAGGACCCGGGCGAGGGTGAGGCCGCCGAGTCCGGCGCCGATGATCGTGACGTCAGTGGTCATGATGGCTCCTTGGCTGGTCGCGGCCTGCCGGGAGGATGCCCGGCAGGCTCTGCGACCAAGGTTCCGGGGCCGTGCTGACACCTCACCGGCAGCGTGCTCACAGCCCCGGCAACCGGCTGACACCCTGCCGCCACCCCGCTGACACCCCCTGACAGCGCCCGGGTGGCCCGTCGATCGCCCAGTTCCGCAACCGGGTGTAGACGCCCTTCCACGAGCCGTACTCGGCAGGCAGGTACACCCACTGCGAGCCTGTCTGGAACGTCCACGCGATCGCGTCGATCACCTCCCGGTGATCGCGCCACCGCCCGCCCCGCTTCGGCGTCCGGTCCGGCAAAGAAGCCGAGCGGCAGGCCTCCCACTCGGTGTGGGCCGACGAGTACGGGGCCACGCTGTCCGGCGAGGGCCGCGTCTTCGCCCGCAGCCGACTCCACCACCTCGACGACCCGGTGGAGAAGCAGCGGGCCACCTGACAGCGGGCGACGACGGCGTCCCGGCCCCACGGCGGCGACGGGACGAGATCCGACCGGTCAGCCCTCTTCTGGCGGCTCCCGATCACGGAACGTGCACCAGTCCCGTCCGGGCGGATCGTCCCGGAGGTGCACCGTGGTCTCGCCGCACCGCGAACAGGGCCAGCCCGGCTCCAGCTCGTCGGCGCACGCGTCGAGGATGGCCACCTGGTTCCGCAGGCGCACCTCATCTTCCCGGGACCCCCCTGAGGCCCGCGGGTTCATGGAAACTGAAGGGTTCTCAGCCGGAACCCGGGGATGGACCGCCGTGTTTTCGTGCGATCGGCCTTCGGGTTCAGTTGAACACGCGGGTGAGCACCGAGCGGACCGCCCCTGGGCAACCTTCTTGGGAACGGTGCTGGCATCGTAAAAGTCATGAGACCAGCAGGAACGACACCAGCACCGGAAACCCCGATGCAGAGCGGCCTCACGACGCTGGGTGAAGTGGCGTGCCGTTACTGACATCTGCTCTTTGGGGTGATGGATCTGCCGTTTTACTGACGGATGGTCACCTGCCGCTGTAGACCGTCTCGCATGCGATATGCGGATGG